>MABF01000047.1:0-1592 GCA_002163025.1 'Osedax' symbiont bacterium Rs2_46_30_T18 | reverse complement strand
AACCCGCATTAGCACCACTTAGAATGTTACCGGTAACCGGTGGAATGACGATGCTATCGGCTAGCACTGCATCTAATTGCGACAAATCAGTCACTATAGTGGCGTTCGCTTCAGTATTTTGCACCCCGTCATAAGCGATAGGATTTAAATGCCCGGCGTTAACTCCGGTACCCATTCCCAGTGCCATTGACTTGATATCATTAGCCTTTAGGAAGCTTTCCCAAAGCCTTTCTTCAGCACTTTGGATGCCGTCATCACTACTGCTGCCATCATTCTCATTTTTCAACTTCTGCTTATTGCCATCAGAAGCGGTAGGTGAACCATCTGAGAAGAAGTACGACAAGTTCTGCGCGCCGCTGATGCTTCCCGCATCATCGAAGGCATCCTGGGCTACATTTAACGCGGCATCGTAATTGGTGTAGCCACCTGCAGAGAGTGAGTTTAAGTAGCTAATCGCCTCATCGGCTGCAACCCAGACACTGCCCTGCTTTTGTGAGACGTCACTGAAAGTTACGATGCGTACTTTGACATCACCTAAATCATCGTAGCTGCTGATCATCTTGGCAACGGCTTGCTTTGCAAGATCCAGACGCGATTCTTTGTTTGTTTTGCCATCGCCATTGGCGTTGAGATCCATACTGCCCGATAGATCCAGCACCACCATCAAGTTAGTATCTACCTGAGGCAGATTGATTACTTGCTCAGCGTTTTCGACAAACGGCATGTCATCTTCAACTTTAACAGTGAAGTTACCCACCGTTGCCGATGTGTTAGTGCCATCGCTCACTGTGTAGCTAAAGTTGAGATCTAACACATCTTCAACGCTGTTAGCAGGATGCTGTAGCGGTGCCTTTAGAGTCACTTCGTACTCTGCACTGTGAGTGCCATTATTACTGATAACATCCTTGACCGAAACTTTCGCTACCTCACCAGCACTTGTGCTACCCGTCAGCGTCTTACTCGCTGAATCCCAGCTCCAGACGACACTCTCGCCACCGGAGATTATGCCAGTAGGACCTGCTAGTTCAAATACAAACGGCTGTCCGTTATCGGCATTGGTATCTGCATCTTTAAAGCTCAATGTACCTTTAGCAGTGGCACTATCGGTCGTATCCGCAGTACCTGTAGTATCTTTAATTCCACCACTTAAGCCCTCTTCAGAGACAGACACGTCCGTGCCACTTAGCTGGCTTGGCGGTGTACTAATGTCTTTAATCGTCGCCTGAGCTGATGGTGTTTGACCCTTGACTCCAGATGTGTGATCAACTTTCTCAAACTGACCATCATCATTAACACTATCGATAGTCGCAGTGTAAGTTTCGTCATCGACATCTTGATCAACATTAGTCTGTACATCGACAACCACTGAGCTATTGCCCGCCGTGATCAGCACATTTTGCGTGACATTTGCGTAGTCACCAGCTTCAGCGGAGTCGTTTGCAAAACTCACTGTTACTTGCGTGTCTTTTGTTACCGTGACAGGCTGGCCATTTTTATCCAACAACTGCACAGTAAACTGCGATATTTGTCCTTCATCGACTGCACCGTTAGAGCTGATCACAGCGTAAACAGTGTCTTCAGAACCTGTAACT
>MABF01000009.1 GCA_002163025.1 'Osedax' symbiont bacterium Rs2_46_30_T18 | reverse complement strand
CTAGCGATAGCGATGGCTGCACCGACAATACCCAGTCCCAGTGAGCGGCCGATGATATTGGCGATTTTGGACACATTCACATAGTCGAAGACCTTAGAGCCGATCAGCCCATAGGTTGTCATCACGATAAACAAACAAACTAACTTGAGTGCACCAAAATAGAGAATATCTTCAACAAAATGTTGCTCGCGGGTGAAGTTTGGAAACAGTGCTAAAAAGAACAACAGAGCCTTTGGATTCGACAGTGAAGTTAAGACTCCCTGCAGATAGATTTTCCAGTACTTTTTCGGCTTACTACCTTTTACTGGCTGCTGTTTGCCTATGCCATAACGACAAATTTTATAACCCATATACGCCAGGTAGGCGGCGCCCAGATAGCGCAGAACTTCATAGGCAGTAGGTGATTGAGTAATTAACAGTCCCAGGCCGGTGGCTACCAGCGAGATCCAGATAAAGTTAGCCGTTAACAAGCCCAATATCCCTGCCAGCACGTAACGGTAGCCATGGGCCGACTGATAGAGCACAAATAACATTGCCGGCCCCGGGGTTATCTCTAACAACAGTGTCACTGCTAAAAACTGTAGCGTTAATTCCATTTTCTCACCTGGTGTATTTATGTATGCGATTAGCGAGAGCTGATCACGCTTTATATATTCAAATGACTGCTGCTATTGTGCTGCTGCCCCGAGAGTGTAAACGACAAGGGCGGGCAATTGTTACTCAACGCTGCCCTGTTGTGCATAACTGGCAACAAAGCTTTTCTGGCCTCTGGTTTCAGGTGCCGAGCCCGCCGCCGTTACTAAAGCCGTGGCATCAGTCAGGCTGTAGCCTAATTTAATTAGCAGGCAGATTGCGCTAGATCCAGTGCGCCCAATACCTGCAGCACAGTGAATCAATAGATTTTCTCCACTTTGTAAACGCTGCGCACACAATTGCAGTGCCGTGGAAAACTGTTGCAAATCTTCAGGGGTAGAAAAATCTTTGATCGGATAAATGTCTATTGTGCAACACAAGCTCTGCTGCTCAATGGCGACGGCATAGTCGGGAGATTTTGCGTTTATTTCCAACATACTGGTCAGGCATAATATTCTGTCGATCTTATTGTTGTTGCAGTTTGATTGAAACTCATCCCAGCTCTCAAAGCGTCCGGGCATACTGTGTAGATACAGACCACCTGTGGCTATAGTTACTTTTCTAAACACTGTTGAATCCCTTCTATAGCAGTCCATTGATAAATATTATCCCACTGTTGGGTCTCAATCTGGATAAATTCATTTTTCAGGTAGAATAGGTTGGCGCGACTCTCTTTTAATGCCCCCAGACGCAATGGCCAATTTGCAGCACGGGCCCGCTGCTTTAGTTTTTCCAGCACCTGCTCGCCAAGTCCAATGCCTTGATGCTCTGGATCTATATATAAATGATCCAACCACAGATGATCTGACTTAACATGCATTACATAAAAACCTAGCAGCTGTGCATCACGGATGATCTTTTGCGTATCAGCGGCGACAAAACTGTTGACGAATCGCTCTCTGGCACGCAGCGGATCAAAGCGCCCCACAGCTTCCAAGCTAGGTTGCATCGCCTTGATGCGCAACTCGACTAACGCTTCTAAATCATTTTCATCGACATTACAGATTTGTATCTCACTGCTGCTCATTGCTACTCCTAAACTTATTGAATGTAACCTTTTGCCTTAGCATCGCCTTTAAGTATAGATAATTTCAATTCTTTCAATTGAATTTCCAGACGTAAACTTTGTCGTTCGCTGGCAATAGCCAGACGCTTTTCTTTGCTGACTTCATCTGCGACTAAATCATCGAACAATTTATCCAGTTCAGTGTTTAGACGCTCAATGTCTCTCTCTTTCGCTCTGATCTCTTTCGCTAGTTTGTAGGCAGGTAAAAAAACTGCCTCAGTTTCTGCATTACAAGTGTCGTGATAATAGCGGCCGTCACTGGCATAGTTCCAGGCGAATTGAGCAGTACAGAATTTATTAATTCCCTGATCCCAACCGCGTCCATATTCGCTAAAATCCGGGATGATCGCATATTCGCCGCAGGCTTGCGTATGCTTGGCTAGATAACTGCTTTTCTTTCCACTGAGTGCATTTTCATAGCCTACCTTGGACCAATTTGCGCTGATGCACTCTGACTGGTTCATGCTGGCGCAACCGCCCAAAAACAGGACTGACGACAGGCTCAGCAGCTTAAAGCGGGTAGTAAATAATTTGATTTTTTGCATAACAGGCACGCCTAGAATTATTGCTCAATTTCGTCGCTATATTAGATATTTAGTTTTAGCTGTAAAGATCTTTTTTCCGACGACCACCAATAAAATACCACCGAGAATCAACAGCGAGGAAATCACCAACCTGCTACTCAAGGGCTCGGCAACTAAGAAAATCCCACCTAGCGCAGCAATTACAGGCACCAGTAGTTGCAGCACCGCCGCATGCATCGTTTTTAAGACCCTCAGTGCTACATACCAAATACTGTAGCCGACCCCCGAGGTCAAAGCGCCGGAGATAATAGCCAAAATCAGTCCCTTGCTGGAGAGGTTGTAATCTCCAATATTGTAAATAGCCAAAGCGACCAACAAAGGTGCAGTACGCAGAAAATTAAAGCTGGTATCACGCAGTGGATCAATAGATTTTTTACCCGCCAATGTATAAAAACCCCAGCCAATACCGGACAGCGTCATGAGTATCAACCCTTGACCGGAGGGAGCCGACACTCCGGGCAACATCAAATAGACAAAACCGCTAAATGCCAGAATAATGCCCAGCCATTCAGTGTAATGCAGTTTATTGCCGCCATAGATAGACATAGCAATCATGGTCATTTGTACGACGCCAAATAAGATTAACGCACCAGTGCCAGTATCTAGAGAGATATAAGCGTAGGAAAACCCAAAGGCATACAAAAACAGCATGCAGGCGCCGAACCAGCTTCCTGTAGAGGCACCAGAGCGACCAGGCGCTTTTGCCCCGGACTTTTTACTCAGTAGTGATTTAAGCCACAAAATTAAAAACAGTGCGCTAATACCAGCAGCAAGACGCACCAGTGTAAAACTTCCCGCATCAATGGCAGCTCCCTGGGGACCCATTTCCAATGCCAGGCGACAGAGTACCGAATTCGCAGCAAACGCGATCAGTGCCAATAGCGTGTAAAGGTATGTTTTAGCAGTATAGTGAGTTGTGTTTTCGGACATTTTGGCTCTCAGTACGACAGTACCTGCCAGGCTGACAGGTTCTCTGAATTAGGACTGCCCGCTACATAGACAGGTCCAGATTATGAACTCACTTCGCCTAAAGCTCAACCGGGCATCAATCCTCCAGGCTTAAAAAAAATCGTTGCTTGGATTTGGCAGTAGCACCGATACGATGGTAAAACTTAATCGCGCCTGTATTAAACTCAGGAGTTTGCCATTGAATAAGATGGCAATCTAATTCTTGAGCTCGCTGTTTTATTGACTCCATCAGGCTTTCACCAAGGCCCCTGCCTCGGGATAACTCATTTAAGAATAGGCAATCTAGATACAGATAATACCCTGCATCCCAAGTGGAGAACTGCGGGATAAATGTAGCATAGCCTATTAGCTGTTGGTCTAACTCAACCACCAGCGCTTGTACGGTTGACCCCGCAGCAAACAAATGTTGTTGTAGGCGTTGCTTTTTACCGGCAGGGTTATATTCACTGAGTTCGAATTGCGCGTGTTGTTGACACAAGTCTATAAGACCATCTAAGTCAGATGGCTTTGCATCACGGATAATGGCTGTATTGAACATCATGGCTCTCTTGAACTGTTAAATATGCAAGGTTTCTTTTAACAAACACTGTCTAATGGCTATTGGCTATTGGCTATTGGCTATTGGCTATTTTCAGTTAGCATTAGCTCTGCCAACGCAAAGTTATCCTGATTCGGGTAATTGTGCTCAATCAGACTCTGGGCTACTTGTTGTACTGCTTCAGACGATCTGTTTTGACTGAGTTTAAATTTTCCATGCCACTGCCCAATAGACATTTTAAAGCAGCGAATGGCAGCTAACATGCTGTCAGTTTGCAATGTTGACAATTGTGAAGTATCCCATCCAGGACTTAACGGCTGCTCATAAAAATCAGCCATCTGTGCCATTACAGCAACTTTTTTCGCAGGCTCAGAGACTTCGCTCACTTTCCCGCAGACATGCACTGCGCTGTAATTCCAAGTCGGGACGAGCAATTGATCCGCCCAATCAGGTGAAATATACCCGTGAGGCCCGCTAAAAATCGCTGTTGCATTGGCACCGAATAACTCTTTAGCATGTGGATTGGCTGTCGCTAAATGAAAAAATAAGCAGTGCTCAGATTCATCATAAAACATCGGTATATGGCTGATGCTCAACTGCGCATCCCGCTGCACGCTTATCAACGCAGTAAAACTGTATTTATTAATCAACTGTAGCGCTTGCTGCCAATTTTTCTGCGAAAAATGTTTGGGGATATACATAGCTATTACCCTTTAAACTTATTTTTTAATTCCAGTTAATGCCCCTTAGTCGAATGCTGCCTAAGGAACATGCGATCAAGTCCGGTGCGCCTCTGGCATTCAGAGCATTCTGAGATCTAGGCATCGACTACAGACATGCTGGTTGCCTATCGAAAGTCGATAACAACGAGATCGGGATGCTCTGGATGCCCCTACGGGCGTGCTCTAAAGCGATCATCTGCTTTGTTATTCAACTTGGAAAGGGCTCGCCATTCCACTGCGTTGACTGCCGCACATCTGATCGCTTTAGAGCATGCAGAGAAGATACCGGACTTAATCGCATGTTCCCTAATGCCTGAGCGGGGAACATAGGTTGATTATGCCGCTTTCTTGGTATAGGTTAAACAACCAGAAATAAAACAACTGATATACCAGAATGAAGCAGCTTAACCTTGAAATCAGCACTGAAAACAAGCCCTATTACTTGCGTTTGGCACAGGCGCTAGAACAGAGCATTAAGTCCGGGCAAGTAAAAATCGGTGAAAAACTCCCCTCTGCGCGATCCCTGGCAGAACAACTGCAGGTAAACCGCCACACTGTTATGCGCAGTTATGGTGAACTGGTAGCCCAGGGCTGGGTGGAAAATTTGCAGCGCTCTCATTACCGTGTCAGCCTTGCGCTGCCGATAGAGCGCAGTAGAAAAATTCATAAAGATCAGTCCAACAGCATTGAAAGTTTCCAATGGTCACTGCAAAAACAAACCAGTGAAACAAACTTCACTAAGAGCAGTGCTCACTTTCAATACAATTTTTCCGGGGGCAAACCCGACACAGATTTATTTCCCTTTGATGAGTACAGGTCACATATAAATGATGCTTTGAAATCCCCCCGTGCAGAGTCTCTCAACTATGGAGAGAACCAGGGAGATCCAAATCTTATAGAACAAGGATTAATCTACTTAAGACGTGGACGCTCGGTGCAGCATAAAGAACTGATTATTACTAATGGCTCTCAAGAGGCACTTTTTCTAATTTCGCAAATGTTACTGAGTCCAGGTGACAAAGTTGCAGTGGAAACTTTAGGCTACCCCCCAGCGAGACAAGCATTTCAGGCAGCCGGAGCAAATTTAGTAGAAGTCATTCAAGATCAAGCAGGGATATCAACGAAACACTTGCGACATCTGGCGCGTAGCCAGCAACTCAAATGTATTTATCTTACCCCACTGCACCAGTACCCCACTACTGTCACTTTATCAGCTGGCAGACGCGCTGAAATATACCAACTGGCAATGGACTACAATTTATTTATTATTGAAGATGATTACGATCACGAGTTTCACTACAGATGCCAGCCAATCCCCCCAATGGCCGCCGCTGATCCCGCCAACTTAGTCATCTATTTGACCTCTTTCTCTAAGATCATGTTTCCCGCAGCCCGGGCCGGAATGCTCGCCGTGCCCGCTGCACTGCTGCAACCTCTGGTAAATTTTCGCACGACAATTAACCATAAACCACCAATGCTACTACAAGATGCGCTGGCCCGCTGGATGGCCAGTGGTGGGTTTGAGCGGCACATTCGCCGCTGCACTAAAGCTTATCAACAGCGTTATAAAAATGCCCTGCAGCAACTGCGTTTAGCCAACCGATTGGGGGCACAGATGCACTGCCAGGTTCCCGATGGAGGCATGGCTCTATGGGTGAAGACCAGCGTTGATTGTAAGCTTCTGGCTGCACTACTCGCCGAACAGAGTATCTACATCCAGCACCAAGGGGAATTTAGCAGCGCCACCAGCAGCGCCTTATCACGACATATCAGGCTGGGATTCGCCGGGCAATCGATAGAGGCATTTAACCTTGGATTTAACAAAATTGTTAATTTGGTACTAAGATTACAGCAGCAATAAATTATATTGATGCTTCGAGCAGGTTTTATTTCGCCCCAAACACCATCAGATATTTTACTGCATTTAAAACAACAACCAGCCGGTAACACTATACATGTAAACATACTCAGGCTATATCACTATTTTTTTCTATAAATAAAGTATTTTTTACTTCAATCTATTTGCTATTCTAAAAGCCGATATCCAACAGCTTTAGCTAAAGCTGTCCATTCATAAACAAGGTTTTCATTATGTTAATTGGCGTACCTAAAGAGATTAAAAACCACGAGTATCGTATCGGCATGACACCTGCAGGTGTAAGAGAAGTTATCGCTGCAGGACATCAGGTAATGATGCAAAAAGATGGCGGTACAGCAATAGGTTTAACTGACCAGCAGTACATTGCAGCCGGTGCGACTATTATCGAAAGTGCAGAGGAAATTTTTGCCAAAGCCGATATGATAGTCAAAGTAAAAGAGCCCCAGCCGAACGAGTGTAAAATGCTCAGATCAGGGCAGATCCTTTTTACTTACTTGCACTTAGCGCCGGACCCAGAACAGACTAAGCTATTGGTTGAATCAGATTCTGTGGCGATAGCCTACGAGACAGTCACTGATAACAATCGTGGACTGCCGCTATTGGCACCTATGAGTGAAGTTGCCGGACGCATGGCGATCCAGGCGGGAGCCCACGCTCTTGAAAAAGCGCAAGGCGGACTGGGCACTTTGCTCGGTGGTGTACCCGGTGTAGCCCCTGCTAAAGTTGTAGTGATTGGCGGTGGCGTTGTCGGTGTTAACGCAGCGCGAATGGCATTAGGTTTGGGTGCTGATGTGACTATATTAGATCGCTCTCTGACCCGTTTAAAAGAGCTGGACGCACTCTATGGCCCCGGGCTTAAAACCTTGTATTCAAATACTGAATCTCTGGAATCCGAAGTATTAAACGCCGACTTGGTTGTAGGTGCTGTATTGATTCCGGGAGCAGCGGCACCTAAGTTAGTGACGCGTGAGAACCTAAAAAGCATGAAGAAAGGCGCTGTTTTAGTCGACGTAGCAATCGACCAGGGTGGCTGTTTCGAGACTTCCCGCGCCACGACCCACCAAGACCCTATCTACAACGAAGAGGGAATTGTGCACTATTGTGTTGCCAACATGCCCGGTGGCGTGGCCCGTACTTCAACCTTTGCATTGACTAATGCGACTTTGCCTTTCATCTTGAACTTAGCCAACAAAGGCTACAAGCAGGCATTAAGAGATGACCAACATCTGTTAAACGGTCTGAATGTACACCGCGGAGATATTACTTTTGAAGCGGTGGCGACAAACCTCGGCTACGACTACATAGCTCCCAGTGAAGCTATTGGATAAGTTATAACTTATAGTTGGAAGTTGGAAGTTGGAAGTTGGAAGTTGGAAGTTTTAGACTTGCGACTTCCGACTCGTTACTTGAGGTTGTTTTACAACTCAGACCACAGCTGCCAGGTTCCCAGTGTATAAGCTAATCCGTACAGCAGACAGATGAGCGAGCTGTACAACATGAAGCTGCCGTGGCCGGCCACTGCAAAATACATGGCTAATCCAGCAAGCGCTCTAAATAAGTAAATCAATGAAATCAGCACTAAAGCGAGTTTCATAAACGGCAATGCCGTTATCAATCCCGCTGCTGAAAACCCGTATAGTGCCCATACTCCCAGTACTGCAGCGATAGCCAATGTTACAGCGCCAGGGTAGATAGATCCCACTTCGGCCATCTGCGCCATTTGCTCCCCGGCACCAAAAAATCGATACCAGGTCGCTCCGCCAACTATTATTAATAAATGCAGAAATGCCGCTATAGCGCTGAGAGTACCGGCAACTAGCATCGGGTAGCTATTAACTGTCATTCGCTTTTATCCACTGATTACTGGTATTAACGACTGCGCCTAGTTGCTTGAGAATTTGCATCATGCCGAATAGCGATCGATCAAAGTAGATTTGATCCTTTGGAATAGCATTTAAATACTTCGCCGACACTTTAGCACTGGCCAAGCCCATTTTGGGGTAGGAACTGCGCTGAGAAAAATCAAAAAACGGCTCTTTAAAGGGCTCTATGACCCAGTTGATAAGCGGATCTAATAGTGGCAGTAACTCGCTATTAAATTCATCTAGCTGTAGATCCGCTGACAAAATTCCCTGTCTCTGATAAGCCTTTAAAACACTTTGAGTGTCCCAGGCTTTAGTGTGGGCGACAAATACACTCATCAAGCTGCAAATATTCGAACAAAATTCTTTGCTAAAGGTTCTGACACAACCAAAATCTAACAAGCCCAATTGATCATTCGCCATGAATAAATAATTCCCAGGGTGCGGATCTGCATGTAACTTGTGTAATTCAAAGGCGCTGTGCATAAAACTATCGAAGATAATTTGTCCATACAGATTGCGCTGCTGTTGACTGGGGTTAGTTAGCATCCACTCTTGCAAATGCAGGCCCTGCAATAGCCTTGTGGTTAATATTTTAGTACTGGAGTACTGCTCCAAAACCTCTGGAATCACAATTTTCTCTGAACTTAAGTGCCGGGCAAACCAGCGGCCATTCTCGGCTTCTAGCTGGTAGTCGACCTCTTTATACAACTGCTGCTCGATCACATCCATTAGTGCTGTGATCACAGATTTCTCAGGCAGCAGTTTTGTGGTCGCCGATAAGGTATGCATCACTGCTCTGAGCATCTGCATATCGCTTTTGATAGAGGCAGCGATTCCCGGATATTGGATTTTTACCGCAACTTTCTCATTGTCTGCGGTTAAACCACTGTGTACTTGACCCAAACTCGCTGCAGCAAAGGCTTTGGCTGAAAATTGGTCAAATACATGCTTAGGCCCTCGCTGAAACTCTTGCATAAACACTTTATTGACATGCGCCCTGTTCAGTGGAGTGACTTTATAACAGCTCTTAGCCAGCTCCTGGCGGATCCCCTCTGGTAACAGATCAGCCTCCATGCTCAGTAATTGAGAGACTTTTAGGGCAGTACCACGTAACTGCCCCAGTGCGGAAAATAAAAGCTTGCCAATTTGCTGCTCATCCGCCAACTGATCTGCAGCCTCTTGCTCGGTACTTTTCACCCCACGCTGCAGTAAACGCTTGCTCTTTTGCTGGGCAATTTTAGCGCCTATTTTCACCGCAGTTGCACCGGTAATAGCCGCTCTTTTAAACTTGGAGCTAGATATTTTTTGCGTTTTTTGCATGCTTAATTCTCTTTACAATTACCACTAAAAGATCAACTTCCAACTTTCTACTTCCAACTTTCGACTTTCGACTTTCGACTTTCGACTTTCGACTTTCGACTTCCAACTTTCAATTAACCTCGCATTCCCGCCATCCCTGACTTCAATCCCTTGAGCATCGACAGCACCCCGTCACTGTCAGACATCATGCGAAACAAGTGCGCTTTAAACATAAAGCCGGCAAATTCACTGACTCTGTTGATTAAGCCACTACTGAGAACGACAGAGACAATGCCCAAAGATAAATCGACCATTTGCGTGGTATTGGAAAACTCTTCCGACTCGTCCTTAATCCAGTAAAAAACCACCCCGTAAACATATTCCCCAAGCAGATTCGAGATAGAGCTTTTAAAGGGAATATCAGTCAGTTCTCCGGTTTCTTCAGCGGCTGTCAGATAGCCGTGCATCGCCTGCTGGAATAACACTTTTACTCGCAGTGCATCCTGCATCATAAACAGTGGTGATTGAGAAAATTTCTCCAAACAAAATGCTACAAACTCCCGATCAGGCAAGAGCGACTCTAATAAAGTGTCGATCAATAGCTGTAGTTTTTCCTGCAGATCGAAGTACTCAAATTCGTCGGTGGCAGCCGCCTGCTCTATAGCATCACACGCGCGAAGCTCTAAGAAACCTAGTAGTACTTGTTCTTTTGAGGGGAAATATTTATAGATAGTTGCATCGCCAATTTCGGCAGCTTTTGCTATCTGCTTCATGGTTGTCTGCTCGTAACCACGCTCGGAAAATAACTGTACCGCCTGATTAATAATTTTACGCCGGGTTGCTGCTTTCTTGTCTGACATCTTCATAAATGATACCAACTATCTATTATTTACATTAATTCACCCAAATAATGATAGCTAGAACTAAAAAATTGTCAAGTGAAGATGTTTAATGATGCTATCAAACAGTCAGAACCTCGATAAATACAATGGACCAGTAGCATTAAGATTCACCCGATAATTGCAATAGATTGCTTCACCGCCGAGATTCAGCAACCCATTTAAGCGCTATTACAGGGCAGAGAGTAGCGATCGAAAACATTCGGCAAGTCATTTAACCTAAGCGCTATGACAAGTACTTTTGTATTACACTGCTTGATTGAGCTGCCTGCATTTATTAAAATATAGGCTGGATATTTGAAGGCTGCCGACACCCTCAAAAGCCTTAAAGAATATTCTATACGCTGTAGCACCAACCTATGATTTATTTATAATTATCATGTCATTGGATAAAACACATAGCTACAATCGACGTTTTTTATCGCTAGATTTATACTTGAGTTCACTATGCAAAAGAAATTTCTTTCAGGCAAACCTTATGTCATACCCGCCCGCCCTGAAGTACTAATTCGAGTAATCCATTTGTTAAAGGGTACGGAAATTGACGTAGATGTTGTGGTTGCTCAGTTGCAAAAAGACGTGTCCTTATATTCCGCAGTATTGGCTACAGCAAACACACCAGTGTTTAGCAGTGGTGCTAAAGTTACTTCGTTAAAGCAAGCGGTAATGCGTCTGGGCTTTAACAAAATGTTGACTATCCTGCGCATCATTGCCCTGAAGACCGCACTGTCAAAAGCGGGACGACTGGAGCGATTCTGGGATGCAGCTACTGAAATAGCGCAGCTGAGTGTCAAAATCACTAAAATAGTCTCTAAAGAGAGTATTGAAGATGCCTACTCATTAGGCATGATGCACAACTGTGGAATTGCGTTGATGATGGAAGCTATTAACGAGTACCGTGATTTCCTGATCAATAGCGATGCAAAGAATATTCAACCGCTGCTGCTACAGGAACAACAGCGCTTTGGCTTTCATCACTTTCAGGTGAGTACAGAGATAGCCAGGCGTTGGCTAATGCCAAAAAATGTCATTCAGGCTATCGCAATGCAGGGAGCTCCTATGCATACACTCGGGCTGGAGAACAGCGATAATGAATCGAGCAAATTTATTTTTTGCTCACTCATTTTAGCCAAAGACATAAGCTCCAGTTATCGTCATTACTGGCGCATTGAAAACCAACAGCAAAGTGTTTGCAGTTTAAAGCCTGTCTTAGATTTTGTCGGCCTCTCTGAAACTGATTATCTGGATATACGCGAATCAACTCTGGAAGATATGGAAATCAGTTAATAAATTTTCCAGTATCTGGGGTACAGCTGTTAACTATTTTCAGGTGAAGAGACATCCACTAAGACACCCGCCGGATCTTTTAACAGTAAGCGCCTCTGGTCGTAAAACGTCAACTCAGGGTCTTGCACGACTTCGAATTTGAGCTGTTTCGCCCGTTCAAATACAGCCATTGCATCATCGACCACCAAGGTTAAGTACATTCCCATTGGTCGACCCCTAAATTGGGTGGGAATCAACTCGTGATCCGCAAGCATTATCCCTATCTCAAGTTCTCGCCCCTGCGAAATCAAATGCACAAACCAATCGCTGTCATAGTCAACCCTAAAATCAAATAGGCGAGTGTAGAAGTCCTTTGAGGCCGCTAAATTATCTGAGCATAAGTTAGTGAGTAAACGATTAATCTTCATTACTGTACATCCTTGTTTTTAGTCGCCGCTGCATTACTGAGCGAGTTATTGGCTGATATAATTTAAAAACCTTGTTTTAAAATATTGCGCACTCTGGCTTGCACCGATGGTGCTTCATCGCGCATTGCCATACGAAGAAACTGCTCAGTTTCTTCTCGGTATTCGCCATACTGGCAAGCCAGTAGATGAAAGCCATTGTAAGCCCATGCTCTGACAAATTTATTGTTGTCCGTAAGGCATTGGCGCAAAAACACCTCCAGCCCATGCTTATCGCTCGAGCCGATAGGCAAGTAGGGGATACACTGCAAAATATGTAATTTTGACTGCCAATGCTGCAACTGTGATAACCGTTTATAGACGGCGTTAGCTGGCACAGTCCCGTGGCTCTCTAAGTGGCACTTTAGCAACCAAGTGGCGCCTTTTTGCAGTGCAGATTGCTGCATACACTGCAGTAAGTTCTGCACAAAATTATCTGAATGTTGGTAGCGCTGGTAAATATCACTGATATCTGCAGCCGACTTACCCTGCCAGTTAGTGATTGCATGCTGCAGAGTCATTGTCTCCTCAATACTCACTTTGATCTGTAAAAACTATAAGTCTCAAAGGCTGAGCACAAAGCTTTCACTGCGCTATATCGCTGGAGCGGCTTTCGCTCTGCAGTTGGCTCTGCCACATTTGACTGTAACGCCCCGCTGCATCCAGCAGTTGCCGATGGGTCCCCTGCTCCACAATCAGCCCTTGCTCTAGTACAACAATAAGATCTGCATCTACCACTGTAGACAGTCGATGGGCAATAGTAATCACTGTTCGCCCGCGGCCCATTTGCTGTAAACTCTGCTGGATCTCCCGCTCGGTCTGGGTATCCAGCGCCGAAGTGGCCTCGTCTAATAGCAGAATAGGCGCATTTTTCAGGATAGTACGGGCAATACCCACGCGCTGTTTTTCGCCCCCGGATAACTTAAGACCGCGCTCTCCTACCGTCGTATTGTAGCCATCAGGCAACTGCAGAATAAAATCGTCAATTTTTGCCGCTTTTGCCGCCGCTTCCACCTCTTCTCTACTGGCACCTTCTCTACCGTAACTGATGTTGTAAAAGATACTGTCATTAAATAGCACAGTATCTTGTGGCACTACCCCGATACTTTTTTGCAAGCTCAACTGGGTCACGTCGCGCACATCTTGTCCATCGATTAGCAGAGCGCCATCACTCACATCGTAAAAGCGAAACAACAGCCTGCCAATGGTCGATTTACCCGAACCTGAAGAGCCGACAATCGCCACAGTCTGCCCAGCTTCCACGCATAAATCCAATCCTTTGAGCACTTGTCTTTCGCGCTGATAAGCAAAGTTAACTGAGCGAAACTGTATTTTCCCGCCCTTAACTTTTAGTGCCGGGGCGTCCTGTTTATCAACGATCTCTGCCGGCTGCTCTAACAGCTCAAACATCTCTGCCATATCTAGCAGTGCCTGGCGAATCTCGCGGTAAAAAAAACCTAGGAACCCCAACGGCATCATGACTTGCATCATGTAGGCATTAACCATTACAAAGCCACCTACGGTTAAATTCCCCTGGGCGACGTCATAAGCTGCCAATGCCAGGGCCGCAATCAGTCCACTATTAATTATTACGGCTTGCCCGAGGTTTAACAATGCCAGTGAACGCACAGTTTTTAACGCCGCCTGCTCGTAACCAGCCATGGATTGATCGTAGCGATGTGCCTCTACACTTTGAGCATTAAAGTACTTTACAGTCTCAAAATTGAGCATACCGTCAATCGCTTTCTGATTGGCATCGCGGTCGTGATCGTTCATTTTCTTGCGAATTTTCAAGCGCCACTGAGTCACCCTGGTAGTAAAAGTGATATAGCTAATCACAGTGACGCTGACCACCAGCAAGTACCACAAATCAAACATGATCACTAAGATCACTGCAATCATGCTTAACTCGAGTAACAGCGGACCAATATTAAACAGTAAAAAGCGCAGCAGGAAGGCAATGCCTTTCACCCCACGCTCTATGATTCTGCTCAGGCCCCCGGTTTTTCGGCCAATATGATAGCGCATCGACAATTGATGAATATGGGTGATAGTTTCCAGCGCCAGTGCCCGCAGCGCCCGCTGTCCTACCTTAGAGAAAATCACATCGCGCAGTTCTTGAAACAGCACGTTCATCAGTCTTGCAACCCCGTAGGCTACTGTTAAACCTATAGTGCCTATAGCCAATAGCCAGGTAGCTGATTCTTGATCAGCACTGAGTAAATCAACCACTGCTTTATAAAAAAACGGTGTCGCTACCGCAACCAATTTGGCCAGTACTAATACTGTCATCGACAGTACTACCCGGCGTTTAATGGAGAAATTTCCAGCCGGCCACAAGTAAGGTAAAACCCGGCGAATGATTTGCCAGGGCCCCGATGCAGTGGCGCTTTGCGAGGCCTTTTGATCTATGCTGCTCTGTGGTGAGGCATTATTGACAGCTATCTGGTGTGCGTTACTCGTATCGCTCATTGATTTCCCTTTCCAGCATTCGCTTTGATCTTCAACATAACACAAATAGTAAAAGGCGCATGAATCTTAAAACTGCAACAGACATTGCCATTTCTGCACAATCGATAATTGAAAAAAAGCGGCAACGACCATTGACCTCGCATAAACTAACTAATTATTTGAAGTGTATGATATTTTGCTACACTGCGAATGAATCAGCGTCTAAATTAGTCATTGGTCGCCCTATCACTCAGGCTATAGAACCACGCGACACTGTGGCGAAAATACTCTTATCAATAGCGGCCAAAGCCCTGGATAAAAGTATGCCCCTCTAGTTTATAGCAGGGGCGATCTTAATGAATATTGCTATTGTGCTTTTAAAATTGGCTGTAGTAATTTCTGCCAAGAGTAAGATAAATCTTCGTATTCCTGGATGCATAGTTCAGCTCTATCTTCGGAGAATTCAAGACGTTTTGGAATATCAGCATACTCTTGTGGGTCACTACCGTAGACATGACACATGGCTGCGTAATAGCGCTGTGGGTTTAAACTGTGTTCACCCCAAAAGTCTTCTGCTGTAACTACATCGCTGTCCTCCCCCTCCAGCTCAAACAAATCAGCGGCACTGATGACTATTTCTGAACCATCTTCAAAATATTCGATCAGTAATACCGAAGCCAAACTGTCTGCCGCATCTTCTTCACGGCCTAATACAGGGATGTTAGCAGAGTGAATTACTGCGTGAGCAAACTCATGAATCAGAGTATGTTTCAAAGAATCAGCGACCGCCTGAGCGACACTCACACCGGTTTTTTGATACTCTGCCTGTGTGAAACGCTGTTCAATCTCCTCTACAAAAGAATAAGGTAACTGTATTTGCCCATCACCGTTATACAGGGGACCATCTTCAGCCCCCACCAGCAATTCTATGCTTTCCTCTAAATAGAAATACTCGTTAAAAAAGTCAACGACGGTGTTGATAGCTTCAATAGTATTTGCTTTGGTTTCATCGCTCACTGCTGCAGCTGAATCAGTTTTAGCAATAGAAACAGTCATCGTCGGTTCGGCCTGTACCGCAACAACAAGACTTAAGTTGCAGATAATAGCAGTCAGTATCTTTTTGATACTCATAGTTAATCCTTGTTTTTATTATGAATTAATGAACTATTCACTCTAGTTAGAATAAAGATAATATAGCTAAAGGGCACTTAGAACTACAGCATTAAATGAATTTAATCTGAATTTTCTCGCACTCAATAAAACCGCAGTGACGGCGAATAATTAAACGTTAGCCTAATACTCTGCTGTACAACAAATGCCAATAGCGATATCTTGAACGCCCTCACGCTCAGTGCAGCCTCTAAAGGATTAAAAGTGTTTACCGGAATTATACAAAGCATTGCCACTATAGATAAGATAAGCGACCACAATGGCCTGCGAACTTTCGAAATAGAGTTTGCACAAGGTTTTTGCCAGGAATTAGAAATAGGCGCCAGTGTATCCGTGGACGGTGTCTGCCTTACAGTGACAACACTGCTCAGTGACAACCGTGCCAGCTTCGACGTTATGTTGCAGAGTTTACTGGTCACTACACTCAGTGATTAC
Organism: 'Osedax' symbiont bacterium Rs2_46_30_T18; assembly: GCA_002163025.1. Lineage (GTDB taxonomy): Bacteria > Pseudomonadota > Gammaproteobacteria > Pseudomonadales > Balneatricaceae > Rs1. The sequence continues at coordinate 4,862 of MABF01000009.1, read as the reverse complement.
AGTGCAGGCGCGCAAGTCAATGTGGAAAGAGCAGCCAAAGACGGTGCCGAAATAGGCGGACACCCGCTCTCAGGTCACATTGACTTTCACACCCCAGTTGCTGATATAACCTTGATGCAAGATAATTATCGACTGCGTATTTGTGCCAGTAAAGCATGGCTGCGCTACATCTTCCCCAAGGGCTATATCGCCATTAATGGCGCCAGTTTGACCATTGCCAATGTCGACAAGAAAGCCGGTTGGTTCGAGGTCTGGCTAATTCCAGAGACACTGCGCATGACCGTATTTAAAGATAAAGGCGTCGGCCAGCATTTAAATATTGAAATTGAGCGCGGTACCCAAGTAGTAGTAGATACCGTGCGCAATACATTAGAGGACAATTTAGGCAAGCTGTATCCCCTGTTAGAACAGCTCCTGGAGCAACAGGGGATGGACATAAATTCTCTGGCTTCTGACAAGCTCGCTGTTGAGCTAACCAGCAAACCAAAAGGTGAAGATAAATAACTGATACTCGAATAACGGGATTAAACAGCATGGAACTTAGCTGCAGCACTCTCATTCTTGATCTCGACGGTACTATCAGTGACCCCAGCTTAGGCATCTGTCGCAGTTTTAATCACGCCTTACAGACTTTTGGCTTTGCCACTCATGCCGATTCTGTGATTGCCAATGAAATAGGACCGCCGCTGGATGTCAGTTTTAAAAAATTAGTGCCAGGACTGGATGAGCAACTAATACCTGCCCTGGTGGCAGCCTACCGGCAGCGCTACGCCGATGTCGGCTACGCTGAGAATACACTCTATCCGCAAATCCCTTTGGCGCTGGAAAAATTATCAGCTGGCGGAATCCAACTTGCGGTATGCACTTCCAAAAGAGTTGATTTTGCCATCAAAATCCTCTCGATGTTTGAGTTACTGGATTATTTCGTTTTTATCGATGGCGGTGACATAGGCATCAGTAAAGGCCAACAATTGGCGTCCTTGCTTGCTCAACAGCAAATTGATAGCCAGGCTATTATGGTCGGTGATCGCGATGTCGACATTCTAGCAGCGCAGCAAAATGCCCTGCGCTCAATCGGCGTCTTATGGGGCTTTGGTGGTTATCAAGAACTGGCAGAGGCCAAGGCAGACTATATCCTGGCAAGCGTCTGTGAACTTAGCGACTGTTTAGCGTAACTACTACTCTCTATGCTCAGATAGGGATTAAACAACCATAATAAAATTAAAAAACACAAGGGAAATTAGGATGTTAGATTTATCAACCTGGATACTGTTTTTAAGCGCCGCTTTTGCTCTGGCTTTCGCGCCGGGCCCCGGGATGTTGTACGTACTCTCCAGAACTATGACCGGCGGTAAATCTGCGGGTCTGGCATCCACTTTTGGCGCTTCGGTTGGCGGTCTACTGCATGTATTTGCTGCAGCGCTGGGTGTCTCGGCAATTCTGGCCACTTCGGCACTGGCTTTTTCACTGGTCAAATGGGTTGGCGCGGCGTTTTTAATCTATTTAGGGCTTAAAATGCTCTACAGCGCACTTAAAGGGGATTTGCAAAGCTTACCTAAAGGGCATGAAGCCAAAGCTGATGCAACCACTCAATCCAATTTTAAAGCCGCTTTTTTGCAGGGCATTTTAGCTGAGGCACTCAACCCAAAAACCGCAATTTTTTTCCTCGCCTTTATCCCACAATTTGTCCAGCCCGAGACAGGCTCAGTATTTAGCCAGTTTGTAGTGCTGGGGATACTAGTGGTAGCAATTAACGCTATTCCGGATTTCTTAATTGTCGGATTTTCTAAGCCGGTTGAGAAACTGTGGAATTCCAGCTATCGTTTCCGCATTACTCAACAATCGCTATCAGGTAGCTGCCTGATGGGCTTAGGGGCCTATTTGGCGCTCGCTGATAACAACCCGATCAGTGTGAAGAGCTAACTCACATGCTAATAAGCGCTGCAGATATAATACCTAAAGACATGCCGGCAGAGGTAAAGTGTAAATTTGACGCCTACCCACTACAGGTACAATCTATTCTACTGGATCTGCGCTGCATTATTATGCAGTTAGCCAGAGAGCAAGCTATCACTAAAGTCCAAGAGACCCTTAAATGGGGCCAGCCTAGTTACCTTGCCCAGGGTGGTAGTACCATCAGAATCGACTGGAGTGCCAAGACCCCGAATCAGTTCAGGGTGTATTTTATCTGCAGTACTTTGTTAGTAGAGACCTTTAAAGAGATTTACCCCAACACTTTTTGTTATGAGGGTAACCGGGCGCTAGTATTTCAAATAGAAAAACAAATTCCACAAAAAGCGCTTGAGCACTGTTTAGCGATGTCCCTTAACTATCATCAGATTAAGCATTTGCCTTTATTGGGAAACTAGTTGGATGGGAATAAACAACAGGGCACAAAGATAAATTATCCGAACTTTTATTTACACTAAGCTACGGCTTAACAACGCTTGCGGCCCGGTTTACCAAGGGGTGCAAATCGATGGAGTCACGCGGACACTATGTATCAGCTACAGCCACTACAGACAGATCACTGGCAGGCATTATTAAAGTTCGAATTGGATAACCAGCAGTGGTTTGAAAAGTGGATTGAGCCCAGACCCGCCGGTTTTTACCAACAGCAACAATTCTTGCACAATATTGAATCGCTGGTCGAACAGAGCAGTTGTTCTGACTATGCAATGTACTTGTATGTAGATGCCCAAAGTATCCTCGGTCGTTTCAACATCATTAATATCGACCGACAAACGGCTGAGATTGGTTATCGCCTGGCAGAGCATGCGACCGGTAAAGGCGTAGCAACTGCCGGCCTGCAAGCGTTAATGAAAAAAGCCAAAAGCCAATTAAAGCTACAGCAACTGACAGCAAGAGTCACGATTGACAATACTGCATCGCAAAAGGTACTGCTCAACAATGGCTTCGTACGAGACCTAAGTGCTGACAACTTCCTGTTAATAAAAGGTGTAAAGACTGAAGTCCTACACTTTAGTGTGCTGTTATAGAGAGAGTGAGAGAAATACATGACAAACTTTAAATCTATATTGTTAGCCGATGATCCCGAAAGCGCCAGCACAGTTGCTCAGTGGTATTTTGATCACTGGATTAGTCAGCGCTCAGACACACCCTTTGAGAAAGTGCTAGAAAACGTACGCGCATCTTCTAGTCGTTTAGGCACACCTATGATCGTATTGATCAAACAGCATCAGCAACTGCTGGGTGCGGCGCAATTAAAAATACGCGAGATGGACATATATCCGCAGTACGAGCACTGGCTAGGCGGCGTTTATGTTCGAGCGCAAAACAGAGGGCTGGGAATTGCTGCGCAACTAGTGAAAGAAGTTATCAGGCAAGCCAGACTTGCTCAGATAAATACTTTGTATCTGCAAACAGAAGATTTAAGCGGTGGCATCTATGCCCTGCTGGGTTTTTCGCCAATAGAGCAAGTCCATTACGATGGCTACCACGTACTAGTGATGAAATGCGATGTTTCTAATGTCGAATGATAGCGCCGAATATCTCAGTGGCATTTTCCAGGAGTTCTACAGATCATGATACGCCCAGCCATTACCGCTGATTGCATAAATTTAGCCGCATTATCGATTCAGGTATGGCTTAATTCTTACGCCCGCGATGGGCTGAGAAATGGATTGTCTGAATATGTACTAAATACTTTTAGCCAGAAACACTTCGAGCAATTGTTAAGCAGACAAGACTATCAAATATTAGTCTATGAACAGCAAGAGCACTTATTGGGCTTTATCGCGCTCGACCTCAAGTCACAATTTGAAACGGCGGAAAACGGCTATGAAGTCGATACTTTATATGTACAAAATCGTCATCAGGGAAAAGGGGTAGGCAGACAACTGTTACAAGCTGCCTGCAATTCACATGGCAAAAACTACTGGCTAACCACTTGGGTAGGTAACCTTGAAGGTTTGAGTTTTTACCAGCATCTGGGTTTTAAAGACATAGGTGAATACTTCTTTGAGTTAGAAGGCGAGCAACATGAGAACCGGGTACTGGCTTTTAAAGGCAAATAAGCAGCCATTATGCCTAATATCTTAAGGCCATAAAAACAGAGGGAATCCAACATGAAGATTAGTTACAAGGTACTCACCGGGGAGCACTCTGAGCAATACCGGGCTTTGAGGCTACAGAGTCTAAAGTTATACCCAGAGGCCTTCTGTGCCGTTTACGCCGAACAAGCCAAGCTGGAAAAACTCTATTTTCAAGAACTAATGGAAGGCGATGTTCATGAGCACTTTATGCTTGGCGCTTTCGCCGATCGGCAGCTGGTAGGACTCTGTGGCTTAGTCACTAATACACAGCGACTGGCAAAAGCGGGTGAAATAATGCAAATGTATATAAATAAAGATTACCGCCGTCTAGGTCTAGGCCTGGCACTCATTAAACAAGTACTAGAGACCGTCAAGGCCAGAAAACTCACTGATACTGTTCTATTAGAAGTACTGATAGACAATAGCAGTGCATATAAAGCTTATTTAAAGGCGGGCTTTTGCGTCGACAAAAATCTTTCAAATCCCGAGCGCAGCTGGATTATGAGCATAAAAGTCTGACAGATAAACGAGTTTTGAACCGGGCCCCAACAAATCTTCAAAAAGGATATTTTGATGACAAATGCAATTAAAGCCCCCACTGATACTAGTGCTCTGTTTAATGATAAATCAGATCTGGCTGAGCTTTTCAATTTTTTGCACCGTTGGTCCGCCACCCGACGCTGCATACAAGAATGTGGCGAGGAGTTTTTTGCAGCGCCAGGGACAACTATGTGGGCTTTCAGTACAAGATCAAATCAATGATTTAGTTGCAACTTATTCGACAAACCAAGATTTTCAGCCCTTTTC
>MABF01000151.1 GCA_002163025.1 'Osedax' symbiont bacterium Rs2_46_30_T18 | reverse complement strand
CCAATGTCCAATGTCCAATGTCCAGGATAAGTGTGTAAGCGATCATAAATTTGGGAATTTTCAGAGCATTCTTTTTCCTATTAAAAACCCCATTCAAACCCAAAGACTAATCTATCAGTATCATTAAATTGACCAAACAAACTCTGCTTATCTCCTTTAAACAAATCGGCTCCAACCCAAAGCTTGAGATTAGATTCAAGCATATGGCTGAGTTCAACTTGTATTGAACTATCATTTTGATCAACGCCATACATTGCTAGTGCTTCTAATTTCCAGGTTTCGTTGGCAAAGTTCTGTTGGTATAAGACCGAATAGATGTGATTGTTTCTAGGTCGAATCATCGCGCTGCCTATATCATTATCAACATCCAACAAACGGCTTTGAAACCACTGAAAGCTGAGCATACCGTCCTCTAGTCCCTGCCAGTCTAATCCTATTACTGACGATAAGTCCTGGGCGTTACCAATACCTTCATAATCGATAAAGGCCTGGCTATCACTGTCCAATAAATGATAACTCTGAGTGCTATATCCAATTTCGCTACGAATTGTCCAGTTATCAAACGCTTTACTCGCGGTTAAACCTAACAAGTGGCTTCGTTTGTATTTTGCATCTATGGCAACTTTGTTATTACTTAATTGTTGATAATATACAGGGCTATCTAAATAGTGATAAAGGTAATTGAAGGTTAAATCCCATCCATTATAAAACTTGCTATAACGTAATCCTAAATCACTGTCTTGGAATATTTTGTTTGGTTTATCCAGTTTAAAGCTGGCTATATCAATCCCTGTGACTGGCTGAGGAACTAGCAATGGGCTGGTTACTTGATAGTCACTGCCGTTGTTGGCAAAGCGGTGATAACTTTGATCCGGTATCCATAACAATTGCAGGCTATCATCTTCACCAATGGGGATTTCAGCGTTCATCATCCAAAGTGGAATACGTGAATCATCAAAATCATCTAAGATAAATTCTCGGTAGTTTTGTGGATTGATTACATCGAGTATTTTAAGGCCATCAGCCTGCCCCCATACTACTTGTTGTTTACCTAATCGCCAGAAAACATCAGCCATTTGGGTATCGAAATATAACTCTCGAATCTCGAAATCTGTATTATTGGCTTCATAAACTGGACCATTAAGTGTTCCATATGCATCAAAACTATCCCCTTTGTATCCTAAGTTTTTTTCAGTATCAAAGCGTAAGCGGCCAATCAAAGTCATATCTAATGAGTCGCTAATGGATAAATTCAATTCTGGCTGCCATACACTTTCGAACTTTTGCAATGTACTTTTATCTGTGATGCCGATCTCAGTTTTCAAAGTGGAACTGAATTCGACATTTGCAGTACTCGTTAAGCTAAAGAAGATACCTATAAACCCGCCGAGAAAAGTAAATGCGTGTATATTTTTCCTTTTCATTGTCGCTATCTACCTTGCTTTAAGGCGCGTTTAGTAAACAGGCTATCTTTGACTGTCGAGGTATAATCGACCTCGCTAAATTTAAATATAGTTTTGTGCCCGGTCTTGTGGTTATTAATAGTCAGTATATGACGGGTAATGATATCGTCCACGCTGCGGATATCAGTCATCTCTAGGCTTTTCAGGAACTTATTTTTCAAGTCCCAGTAATCAGCCCTAACCACTACCCAAGTAGCAGTATCGACCCAAATACGTGTGCGAACATAACCTAGGTCGTTGGCAATACTTGTATTTTTTGGCAGGCCCTGTAGCACAAAAGTGTCAAAGGATTCACCTGATTCAAATGTGATTTTTTCGTTGCGTAAGACACTAAAATCATAATCAGTTAATTCTAATTTTCCTTCTAACATGATGTCTTCATAGGTAAAGTCAGTCCCAAGGAAGTAGTCACCTCTATCTGATGCTGATATACGGCGGACTTTACGCATTGCTGGCAAATATAGCCATTGATCGTCGTCTTTGGCCGTGTCCTTATAATCAAAGGTTAGAAAAGCTGTGCCTTTGACGTTAGTCGGTTTTTTATAAAATAAAACGGTGCGTTTTTCTTGGTCGTAATATTTACGGTAGGCTTGAGTTTCACGTACTCTGGTTTTGCCTCGCTTATCAATCATGGTCATCGTTAATTTTCTAGTAACTTGTTGACCATCTTCAACGCTGTTAACTTTGTTGACGATTTCAATCCCTTCTTTTGAACTAGCCGCATGTGCTTGTTGATTGAAAGCGAAATAACTGGCGCTGGCAACAAATAGAATTAGGACTAAAGAGCGTAGTGCTCGTGAGTAGTTTGCTTTTGGATCCGTTGTGATGTTTTGGCTGTTCATAATTGATTGCTCCGAAGGGGTATAGTGGTCACGGATGAATGCTGGCTTAGTTGCTTTTATCAACGCGGGTAATAAACTCATGCTTGCGAAAAAGCTGGTGCTTACTGATATAAAGACTATGGCGCCAAAGTTGGCCAATGGCACTACTTGACTCGATATGAGTACACCAAACCCCAATGCAATGGCGATATAATTGAAAAACAGTGTTCGGCCGGTTAAGGGATAAAGTTCAGCTAAAGCCTTATCCCAATCCCCTGCATTTAATTTGAATGTGACACGTAAACGATCAATGGTATGAATGGCAAAATCTACTCCTAAACCAATGGCTACTGACGCAAACATTGATGTACCAACACCTAGCTTTATGTTGAACAACACCATAGCTGCATACACCAGAAGAATAGAACTGATGACAGGGATTAGCGCAAAACTTGCCGCAGAAAAAGATCGAAATAACAAAGCTGATACAACCCAAACTAACATCAATGAAATAGCTAAGCCCACAAAGTGACTTTCTCCCAAATCTTTGATCCAATGATAGTTCACGTTAACTCTACCGCTTAGCGTAGCGTTACTATTAGAGTCGTTGAACTCTTCTTTGATATAGCGTTGCAGGCTCTGGATAGCAATTCTAGTATCTTGGTAGCTGCCTTTATTAAATTGAACTCTCATGTTGGTAACACGATAGTCATAATCAATAACGTTTTCAAAATCTGTGGGATCAGATGATGCAGAGTAGATTAAAAAATATTGGGCAATTAATGCTTTGTCGTCAGGTAATTGGTACTCGCTTTGATCGCCGCCGTTAAGCGAACGATTCATCTGTTTTAAGTAATCAACAATTGAGGTGGCACCTTTTACATTAGGCAGCGCCAAAGTAAAGTTCTGCAAAGCCTGTATTTTTACTAATATACTTGGTTCAAATAGGCCTTCAGTTTCATCAGCTTCAATAACAATATCTAAATTATTGGTACCATCTAAATAGTGGTTGATTGTTTTATCAGCTTTATACAGAGCCTCTGAGTTGTGAAAAGTTTCTATTCTGTCTTCGTCGACCGTTAAGTTACTTGCAGCAAACAAGCCTGCCAGCATGATAATGCCAAAAAACGAAATAACCTTTTTATGATGTT
>MABF01000220.1:12621-33659 GCA_002163025.1 'Osedax' symbiont bacterium Rs2_46_30_T18 | reverse complement strand
TGCAGTGTTGAGCTGCAAGGTGGCGGTGGTACAGTGCAGGCGAAAAAAGTCAATGTCGGGCAAGTGGGTGATAAAACAACCTTATCTCTGCGTCCTGAGCGGGTGCTTGTCAATCCTGCTGAGGGTAGTTGTGGCAATTCAGTTAACGCCACAGTCGAAGAACTTATCTATCATGGCGATCATACACGTACCCGAGTATCAGTTTCCGGTAGCAGCAACTTTATAATCAAAGTGCCTAATACCCACAATCAGCAGCATATGACAAAAGGTCAGGCGATTCGCATTGGTTGGGATACCGATGACTGTCGTGCATTAGACGCTTAAAGTTAGAAATTACGGAAAAAACGAAAAGTTTAACCATTGAGATCGACTTAACAACCTACAGATTCAACGAAAAATAAGGAAAATAAGAAGATGAAAAAGTTACTCAAACGTACAGTTGTAGCGACAGCGATTGCTGCTGTTTCTATGACAATGGCAACTACAGCCGTTCAAGCAGCAGACACTATGACAGTTGTCTCATGGGGTGGTTCTTACACTAAGAGCCAAGAGCGCGCATACCAGGAGCCATGGACTAAAATGCACGGTACTAAGTTCTTGTCAGAAGACAAAGCCGGTACTGGTCTAGCGGGTATTCGCTCACAAGTTGAAGCGAACAACGTTACTTGGGATCTGGTAGATATGCTGGAAGGTGATTCAATGATCGCCTGTGATGAAGGTCTGATCGAAGAGATCGATTACGACACCATCCTAGCAGCTGCTCCAGATGGAACTCCTGCAAGTAAAGATTTCTTAGGTGGAATGAACGGTTGTTTCATCCCACAAATCGTCTACGCGACACTTTTCGCCTATAACGATGAGTTATTCACCGGTGAAAAGCCAAGTACTATTGCCGATATTTTCGATCTTGAAAAATTCCCAGGCAAGCGTTCACTACAGAAGGTTCCTGATGGAAACTTAGAGTGGGCACTAATGGCTTCAGGCGTACCTGCAGACAAAGTCTATGAGAAGCTTGATACAGAAGAAGGCATCGCTATGGCCTTCAAAAAGCTTGATGAGATCAAAGATTCAGTAGTTTGGTGGGAAGCTGGAGCACAGCCACCACAATTGCTAGCAGATAAAGAAGTTAGCATCGCCAGTGGCTTTAACGGTCGTTTCTTCGGCGCGCAAGTTAACGAAAAACAGCCATTCACAATTATCTGGGATGGCCAGCTAGCTGAAATCGACGGTTGGGTAGTACCTAAAGGTAAGCTGACTGAAGATCTGAAAGCTTACTTGAAATTTGCTACTGACACTCAGCGTCTAGCTGACCAGTCTAAGTACATTTCTTACGGTCCAGCACGTGCATCTTCTGCAGCACTCGTAGGTAAGCACGCTGACACTGGTATCGATATGAAGCCTCATATGCCGACTAATCCAGAGAACTTCAAGAACCCAATCATCAAGAACGCTGAGTGGTGGGCAAACAACAAAGACGACATGAACGAGCGTTTCAACGCTTGGTTAGCTAAGTAATCTTAGTCTACATCTTCACTGATACACTTATGTAGCAGTGACAGAGCAGTGTCGGGCCTCCTCCCGACGCTGTTCGCCATTTTTAAAACATCAGTTCTGTTTAAATTCTTTGGTCTTATCCATTGGAATCAATAACAACAATAATTAGCCAATTAATCTGCAAGTAGGTCGAGAAAATATGGCAAATACATATTCTAAAGTGGGTGAGATGACGACTAACGATGGTGTACCATTGAAGGTCAGTTTACGTCGCTCGCAGCGCAAACTTAAATTATGGGCATTTTTACTGGTAGCACCGCTACTAGTGTTCATTCTGGTCAGCTTCATCATTCCCGTCGTTAACATGACCATGCGCGGTGTGGAAAATCCACAAGTCGCCAACATTATGCCCAATGTCGTAGAAACACTCGAAAATTGGCAGGGTACCGAGTTACCCGATGAAGCAGTCTACGCCGCCTTAGTCACAGATTTAACCATGGGCCGCAAGAATAAAAATATCGGTAAAGTCGCCACCCGACTTAACTATGAGCGCAGCGGTATGCGCAGGGTAATTACCGGTTCAGCCAGAAAGGCCGCCAAGCTTAAAGAGGGGCCTTACAAAGAGCAGATGATCAAGATTAACAAGGCCTGGGGCGATATTGGCGTCTGGTCACTGATTAAAAGAGAGTCAGGTACTTTTACCAGCTCTTACCTGATATCTTCAGTCGATCGTAAAACCAACGATGCCGGGGAAGTAGTTGCTAAAGTAGAATCTAAACAGATATATGTAAATTTATTTGGTAAAACTTTACTGATGAGCTTTTCTATTACTATCATCTGTATTGTATTGGCTTTTCCAATTGCCTACTTGCTCGCGACCTTGCCGTTGGCAAAAAGTAACTTGCTGATGATTTTAGTATTACTGCCTTTTTGGACCTCGCTGTTAGTGCGTACCACTACCTGGATAGTATTGCTGCAATCTCAGGGAGTTATCAACGACTTGTTGGTGTGGATGCATATCATCGATGAGGACGGACGGTTGCAGATGATCTACAACCAAACCGGTACTATCATCGCTATGACCCATATCTTACTGCCATTTATGGTATTGCCGTTGTACAGTGTGATGAAAACTATTCCGCCAACTTATATGCGAGCGGCGCTGTCTCTGGGTGCCAATCCTGTAACAGCCTTCATTAAGGTTTACATCCCGATGACGGTTAGCGGCATCGGTGCCGGTAGCTTACTGGTGTTTATCTTGTCTATCGGTTATTACATCACTCCGGCATTAGTGGGTGGGCAAAGTGGTCTGCTGATCAGTAATATGATTGCCTATCACATGCAGAACTCGCTTAACTGGGGATTGGCAGGGGCGCTTGGCTTTATCCTGTTAGTAATAGTACTGATCTTCTATGCCCTGTTTAACAAAGTGATTGGCATAGACAAAATGAAGATGGGATAGGAGATAAAACATGGCAATTCCAATTTACGCAGGAAAATTAGAACGCACTTGGTACTATTCATACCGAGTGATCTGTACCTTAATCTTTTTGTTTTTAATATTACCGATCTTGATAATTATCCCGTTGTCTTTTAACGTGCAGCCGTATTTTACTTTCACTCCGGAGATGATGTCTCTGGATCCGGCCGGCTATTCGCTGCGCTGGTACGAAGAGTTTTTCGCCAGTGAAGTATGGATGAAGTCTATCAAGAACAGTTTCTCAGTGGCGATTGCCTCTACTATATTGGCGACTACATTGGGAACTTTGGCAGCACTGGGGCTATCCCGTCCTGAGATGCCGTATCGGGCGCTGATCATGAGTATCTTGATCTCGCCGATGATAGTACCGCTGATTATCTCTGCTGCGGGTATGTTCTTTTTCTACTCCAGCGTCAATTTAGCCGGTTCTTTTTTAGGCTTGATTCTAGCGCACACCGCTTTGGGTATTCCCTTCGTGGTGATCACGGTGACAGCGACCCTGTCGGGTTTTGATTACTCGTTGACCCGGGCAGCAGCTAGCTTAGGTGCTTCGCCACGGACAGTTTTTTTCAAGATAATGCTGCCACTAGTAACGCCTGGCGTTATTTCTGGTGCACTGTTTGCCTTTATTACCTCTTTTGATGAAGTGGTAGTGGCAATCTTTATCGCCGGACCAGAGCAGCGTACTATCCCACTGCAAATGTGGGGCGGTATTCGTGAGCAGATAAGCCCAACTATTCTGGCAGTTGCCACGATCTTAGTGGCAATCTCAATAATGTTACTGACAGTCTTAGAGCTACTGCGTCGTCGCAGCGAAAAACAGCGCGGATTGACCCCGGGTTAAAGACGATAGCCAGAGCTTCGGCTCTGGCTTGTTTTTCTATTGCCGGCCCCCCCGCAATCCACTTTCCTAATACTTCCAACTTCCAACTTCCAACTTCCAACTTCCAACTTCCAACTTCCAACTTCCAACTTCCAACTTCCAACTTCCAACTTCCGTATCACGCCTTAGCTAATTGTAATCTATGCTCTTTTTGTACATTCAAAGAAATAATTTTAAATCCAATTATTAGCCTTGTGACTGTAACTTTTCAGCAACCCGAACTATTATGCATAGATATCAACGATGGGGTCGAAGATAGATGACTTACGAACAGAGCCTGATAGCGGCTATTTTAGGGTTGACTATCCTACTCTTTATCTGGGGAAAGTATCGCCACGATATAGTAGCAGCACTGTCCCTGGCTGCTTGTGTATTGACAGGATTAGTTTCCTCGGAACAAGCGTTTGTCGGCTTCGGCCACCCGGCGGTAATTACTGTTGCCGCGGTGCTGGTTATCTCAGATGTGATGCGCCGCTGCGGGGTGGTAGATATGCTCGCCCAAGCGTTGATGCCCTACACCACTAATTTACTGGCACATATCTTTTTATTAACATCAGTCGTTACTCTGGCCTCTTCTTTTATGAACAACGTCGGTGCCCTGGCCCTGATGTTACCTGTCGCTATCGCCACTTGTAGCAAACACGGCAGGTCGCCGGCGATGATGTTGATGCCGTTGGCGTTTGGCAGCATTTTGGGCGGAATGACCACTGCTATAGGCACTCCGCCCAATATCATAATCGCTATGATGCGCTCTGAAGTATCCGGTGAGCCATTCAATATGTTTGATTTCACTCCGGTTGGGCTGAGCGTTGCGGCGGCGGGGGTGCTGTTTGTCGGGTTGATCGGCTGGCGGCTAATACCTAAAGCCAGGTTGAGTCGCAGTGCTCCCGATCGATTATTTGCCATTGGCGACTATTTAACAGAAGTCATAGTTGGCGAGCAATCAGATTTAGTTGGCAAGTCAGCCGATGCGATTAAGGGCCTAGAGCAGGCACATATCGAAGTGGTGGGGATCGCTCATCGGCACAGCGAAACTATGTCAATGAAACGCTACCAGCTACTCAAAGCTGGGGATATTTTAATTCTGCAGGCAGACCCGACTGAAATTCAGCATCTGCTGGATAATAATGACCTGGAGTTGATCACCAGCGCCGATAAGAAATTTTTGGAATTAACCCGCGGGAATTTGACTTTGGTCGAAGGAGTAATAAAGCGTGGTTCTGTGCTGGAGGGTAGAGACGTGCCATTTTTACGCAGGCGCAGCAATAGCTCGCTGGCATTAGTGGGCCTGGCCCGAGAGGGCCGTAGAGTGCAGCGGCGCTTACGTCGCCAGGCATTTCGCGCAGGGGACATACTATTGTTACAAGGCGCCGCTGACAGTGTCGAAGAGCAGTTGTCAGAACTGGGGATGGTACCGTTGGCAGAGCGGCAGCTGAGCTTGGGTGAGCCTAAAAAAGTAGCCATAGCACTGACTATATTTGCTCTGGCAGTGGCACTGGGTGTGACAAAGATTTTACCCTTAGCAATAGTCTTTTTACTGGCGGTAATGGTCTATGTACTGCTGGAAATGATTCCGGTACGCAATTTATACGATGCTATCGACTGGCCGGTGATCATTTTACTGGCGGCGTTGATCCCGGTCGGTAAAGCCCTTGAGAACACTGGATTAACGGCACTGGCGGCTAATCAATTACTCAACGTAACCGCCGGCTTACCCATTTACATGATCATAGCTCTGTTATTGATAATGACTATGTTGCTCTCGGATGTGATAAACAATGCCGCTACCGCAGTAGTGATGGCCCCTCTGGCCTACAGTTTGTCACTGGGGTTAGATGTTAACCCGGATCCGCTGTTTATGACGGTGGCTGTCGGTGCCTCCTGTGCATTTTTAACCCCCATTGGTCACCAGTCAAACACATTGGTAATGGGGCCCGGAGGCTATCAATTTAGCGACTATTGGCGAATGGGGCTGCCTCTGGATGTGCTGATCGTAATAATAGCTGTGCCGATGATTTTACTTATATGGCCACTGTGAACAGCGGCTAGAACTCCCAGTATTTTCCCTCTAAGCGTAATAAATGCTGAGGTATACTTCTGTTGATGATTAATTGCGCCGCAGTTTTTATCTGCTGCTCTGCGCCGGGCTTATATACCTTGGCGCTGACTGTCCCGGCACTGATTAACGCTATTAGAATAGCCGTGACTTTCAAATTTAATTTCATGATGATTATCCCAATAAATTAAAGGCGGTGTAGCTATTGCGCTTGTATATGCCAATACGCAGGGAACAATTCCCAGTAGCTAAAGCTTGCTTAAAGATCCAAGCTGCAATAAAAACTTGCTAGAGTTTATCTGTGCAATGGGTTTAAAACTTGGCAACAAGTGCCAGATAATGTGCAAGGTAGGTCAAATTTAGTAGCGAGTGAAATGGTCGTTAAGAAAGAGCGGGAACAATTGTTCAGGTGAGTGATAGACAAAAAGCGCTAAGTGGGCATCACAGCGCCTATTGTGTAGGCTTTTACCTTATAGATCACTCACTTTGCTGTAAGTCCTGGAGAGACCAGTAGTGCCTCAGTGGTGTAACGTTGCGATTTGCCTGGGTGCTTCGCGTGCCGGCTTACACCAGCATGCAAAGCTGCCATGTTATTTAATCAGTAGTGTAAAGGCTCTCCTTGGCACTGACGCGCATAAACACGGCATAGAGTACGGGTACCACCAATAAGGTCAATAGCGTGGCAAATGTTAAACCGAAGACTATGACCACCGCCATGGATTGAAAGAAAGCGTCAAAAAAGAGCGGAATAACCCCCAATGCCGTAGTGAAAGAGCCCAATACTACCGGGCGCACCCTGCTGCTGGCCGAGTCGACAATAGCGTCAAATCTAGGTTTGCCTTCGGCTATCTCCAGGTCCATCTGATCGACCAGAATGATGCCATTTTGTATCAGCAGCCCAGACAGGGATAACAGCCCGAGGATACCCATAAACTCTAGCGGGATCCCAGTTACCACGAGGCCGAACACTACCCCTATTGAGGCTAAGGGTACCACCAACCAAATCACCAGTGGTTGGCGAACCTTGCCAAATAGCGCTATTACCACTAGCACCATCGCCAGAAAGCCCAGCGGTATAGTAGACATTAAATCGCCACTGGATTCACTGGAGTCTCCCTGTTCGCCGCCCCAGCTGAATCGGTAGCCGTCGGGTAATTCGATAGCCTCTATATCTGGGCCAATACGTTTTAATAAATCGGCGGTCAGTTCATCCGGGTAGGGATCAGTTTGCGCTTTAATCAAAAAGATTCGGTTTTCGCTGCGAATTTGTCCGTCGCGCCAGATGGTTCTGAAACCTTCTGTCACTTGGCTGATAGGCACAGCGTTACCCGTGAGGCTGCTTAATACCTGAATCTTTTGAATGTCATTAATTCCGGCGTTTTGGCTGTTTGGCAATCTGGAGATAATCGGAATTAAATCTTGCCCCTCCCGGTATTCACCAATTTTTTCGCCGGAGTAATAGTTGAGCAACGCAGTCGCGAGGTCTTTTCTGGAGATCCCGGCGCGACGACCTTTGATTTCCGAGTAAATAGGTTCGATAATGGCAACCGGGTCGCGCCAGTCATCTTTGATAGACAAAGCACCGCCATCTGCGACCATAATGGCCTTAGCTTGATTTGCCAGCCTTCTTAGAATTTTAGGGTCCGGGCCGCTAAATTCGGCCTCAATTTTGGATCCGCCACCGGGGCCCAATACGAAGCGCCATGCTTTAGCTTGCGCCTCGGGGAAATTATCAGCAATGAAATCTTGCACTACAGGCATCATGGCGTTGATTTCACGGTAATCGTCAACCCTGACTAAAAATTGACCGTAAGAGCTGTTGGCTGATTGTGAGGAATAAGTGAGCATATAGCGAATTCCGCCACCGCCGATTAAGGTCTGCACTGCGTTGACCCCCTGCAATTGTTGCACAAAAGCCTCAATTTTTAGCATGTCTTGCTCAGTGCGCTCGATCCGAGTCCCCTCGGGCAACCAGTAATCAATCACCATCTGCGGAGAAGTCGACTGCGGGAAGAAGCCTTTGGTCATAAACTGGGTGCCCCAGAGAGATAGGGCAAACAGGCCCACAACAAAAGCGATTACCAGGTAGCGGAAGTTAAGTGCCCAGCGCATTAGCTGTTTATACTTGACAAAGAACTGGCTCTCTTGGTTGCTGGTTGTATTCTTTTTGTTGAGAATTTTATCGGGAAAAATCCAGTAGCAGGCCAGCGGGGTAATGGTCATGGCAAAAATCCAACTGAACAGCAGCGCTATCATCACTACCCAAAACAGATCGCCGGTGAATTCAGCGGTAGAGCCAGGGGCAAATCCTATAGGGGCGAAGGCGATGACACCCACCATCGTTCCGGCCAATAGTGGCCATTTAGTCTGAATGACGATCTCTTTGGCGATGGCCAATTTGTTTTTGCCGTTTTGTACTCCCACTAAAATAGCTTCAGTGATCACTACAGCATTATCGACCATCATCCCCAGGGCAATAATCAATGCACCGAGTGAAATACGGTGGATGGGGACCCCGGTGATATGCATGGTAGCCAAAGTTGCGGCTACCGTTGTCAGTAAAATAAACGCCATGACCACAGCTGAGTGCCTACCCATAAATAACAGCAGAGACACTATTACGATCAGCAGAGCGGCGATGACGTTGAGGACAAAATCATCAACTGAAGCTTCAACAATATTGCCTTGATGATAGTATTCTTGTACTTCAATACCAAGGGGTCTGCGACTTTCGGATTCGAGCATTTTTTTGTCTACTGCCTTGCCGATGACAACAACGTTGGCCCCTGAGACATTGGCAATACCAAATGAGATTGCCTTTTTGCCGTTATATCTGATTATCTTAGTTGCCGGCGTCTTATAGCCGCGATAGACCTTAGCGATGTCTTTGAGATAGATGATCTTTCCATCGCTGGCGTTGGCGACTAATAAATTTTTGATCGAATCTATTGAATCAATGGCACCGGAGGGGTCGATTACAATGCGTTGCTGTCCAATGTTGATACTGCCAGCAGCCACCACTGAGTTCTGTTGTGCCAAAATGTCGTAGAGCTTTTGTACTGAAACTCCCAGTGCAGCAGAGTTCTCTCGGGAAATTTCGACAAAAATGGCCTCGTCTCGCTCCCCTGCGAGTATCACTTTACCCACCCCTTTAACTTGCAGTATTTCTTTTTGCAGTTGCTTGGCATAGGCGCGCAACTCGGCGTAACTGTAGTCATCTCCAGTGATCAAATAGGAGAGCCCGTACAAGTCGCCAAAGTCGTCATTGACTCTTGGGGTAAGCGCCGCTTGGGGGAGTGAGCTCTGCGCATCATCTATTTTATTGCGCAGCTTGGTCCATATAACTTGTAAGTCTTCTTTAGTTTTGGAAAATTCGAATTTTATCTCGACGGTGATCTCTGAGACCCCGGCCGAAGATTTAGTATTGATGTTTTTTACTTCCTGCATTTGTTGCAGGGCTGTTTCCAGTGGTTCAGTGACTTCACGGGCAACTTCTTCTGGGCTCGCTCCCGGGTATTGAGTGAATATGATGGCGTTGCGGATAGTGAACTCAGGGTCTTCAAATCTGGGCATTTCCTGGTAGGCATTCCAACCGCCAAACAAAGCCAATAATATGATGATAACACTGAGAAGCGGGTTTTTGATTGAGACTTCTGCGAGGTTCATAGCTTGATCCTTAAGTGCCTAGGGCGTAATTGACCAAGGGCGAACTTTCATCCCCTGCGATAGATATGAAACGCCTGCGCCAACAATCATTTCCCCGGCATCCAAGCCTTGGGAAACCGTTAAAGTTTCGCCAACACCGGCTACCAAGCTGATATTTCTGCGTGATACTTGCATAGAGTCCGGTTCGACTACCCAAACGTATTTTTGATTGCCATCGCTAGCTATCGCGGTAAGTGGGATCATGATTTTGTTTTCTTCACGCGCCAGGCTTGGGTCTTTAAACCAGACCAAAGCATTCATTCCCGGAAGAATGAGCAGTTTTTCAGGGGCTTTAAAAGAGAATGTGACTTCATGGGTTTGAGAGCTGACATCAGCCTCAAGGCTCGCCTCTTTAAACATCGCCGGAATACGTAGTTGCGGTGCGGAATCAACGGTGATGTAAGAATCGGTGGCGGTTCTGGCATCGGCGGCAGACCTGGCGATAACACTGGAAGGTAAGTTAAAGGTCGCCTCTAAGCCCCCAGCTCCTAGAATAGTAATGGCTGCTTCCCCTGTTTGTACTACTTGCCTTAGCTTGACCGCGATTTTAGCGATGTTGCCGGAAAACGGTGCCACTAATACAGAATCTGCCACGGCTTTCTCGGCGCTGCTGTAACTGGCCCTGTCTATATCTCGCTCAGACCTGCGTTTTTCCAGTTCACTGCGGGAAATTACCTTGCGTTTAATCAGCTGCACTGCACGTTGGTACTCGCTGTTGGAATTGTTGTATTTGGCCTTTGCCGATTGCAGCTTAGTTTTCAAGTCGGTCTGATCCAATTTAGCCAGCAGATCACCTTTTTTTACAATCTGTGCCTCTACGACCGGCAGTTCAGTGATCAGACCCGGGACTTCAAAGGCCAGCACCGATAATTGGTTTGAATTAATAACCGCAGGATAGCTGAGAAATTGTTCCGATTTAGTCAGTTTCAAGGTCAATATTTTTGCCGGTCTGACCTTAGCTACTTTTTTTCGCTCGTCAGAGGCCTTATCTGAGCAGCCACTTAACATTAATATCGCAACAGTGAAGATGGCGATAGCCGGGAAACTTTTAATCTTAATCTGCATGAGTGACTGGCCTTTAGGTCGGTATTTAAGACGTTGATCGACAGGGATGCTTAGAGCTATGAGTGTCACAAGTTTATCTGAGATGCTGCACAGCGCTGCGTCCGCTTACATTGCTTTTTCAGCTCTTATTTCCGTGATATTGTGGATGAAATTATAGACCCAAATATCTAGCAGCGCTTTCACTGCTTTGACATTTTCAGCACCGCTGTTGGCGATAGTCGTATCTATATGTTTAGTGGCTATCAAGGCAAATACTCGCTGTTGCGGTTGGCCCTGTAAAAATTCAACTTCTATGGAGACGGTGGTTATTACATCTTTTTTGTCGGTGATATTCAGGTAGGCGGCGTTACCTGCATTTAAGACAATCCTAAAGGGTATAAAGTCAGTGGCGGACAGTTCGGGGGCGACGAATTGTATGTTGGAAAACGCACCGCGGATGGTCAGAGAGTTGGCACTCGCCCGGTCAACTAAATTGTAGTTGTTGGCTTTTAGCTGGCTACTCATCTTGCCGTGGAAGTAGCTGGCCAGTTCCGCCAGTTGCTGGGGATTAAAGTTGTCGCTGCTGCGGGTGTTAATCCAAAGCTCGAAGGGTTCTAATTTAATATCTGTTAGCTGTGCAACGCTGTCGCGATTGAAGTTTTCCGCTTTGTAGATTTTAGTGTAATCATACTCCTTTGAATCAATAAATTGATCGTAGTTGCCGAGGAAT
The DNA here is from genome assembly GCA_002163025.1 of 'Osedax' symbiont bacterium Rs2_46_30_T18. GTDB lineage: Bacteria > Pseudomonadota > Gammaproteobacteria > Pseudomonadales > Balneatricaceae > Rs1. The sequence goes on along the minus strand of MABF01000220.1, from coordinate 22,267 downwards.
CCGGTTTGCTTCTGGCTGGTGGTTGCCGCGCAGCCGCTGAGTATGACAAGGGTGATCAAAGCAGTGAATATCTGTTTGCATCTGTTGAGCATAATATTATTCCTTAAACCGGTGCTCTTGTATCGATAACAAGTCGATCAGAACTGGGTATTTTGGCTGCTGGGCATGTACTAATGGCTATTATCCACTTCAGTACTATAGTCAGCAACTATCAAGTTGATTTTTAGATTGTTTTTCAGGCTGTGCCAGCCTGTGGGCTTAAACTATCTGAGGTTGCTAGTGCTAAATCTGTAAGCTAATTATGCGCAGATAGTGCCGTTAGCGCTTGGCAACGGGTGCCAATATAAGTGCAAACTGTGCCATAATCGCAGCCTTGATAAAAAAACTCCCCAAGAAAAGAAATTATCTATGTCCCAGACCACACTGTTAACTATTCCCAAGCTATTATCGCAAGTGTTGCGCGTGTACGACGTAGAGCCGCAGCCGATCTTCAGCCAGGCTGGAATCGATCTGAATCCTGTCGATGTAAAAGACAGCAGAGTCGATATGCAGAAAATGACTGTGCTCTGGCAACTCTGTGTACAGGCGACCGGCAATAGCGAATTGGGTTTAGTCGCCGCTTCGCTGTTTCAACCGGCTTATTTAAAGGGCATAGGGCTTGCATGGATGGCCAGCGCTAATCTTGAAGAGGGGCTGAGGCGCTTCGTCGATAACAGCCAGTTAATAAATACAGCCATGCAATTAGAGTTGATAGAGCAGGGCGATGAGCTGATGATTCAGTATCAGCCTAAATTGCCAATGCAGCAGAAGATTAAGACCAATCAGTGCGCGATTCAATTGGGGGTGGGTTTCTTTCTAAAAATGTTCCGTTTAGCCGCAGGGAAAAACATTCCCGCTACGGCAGTCTATTTCAGCTTTCCAATCGGCGATTCGCGCACTGCCTACGAAGAGTATTTTCAGTGTCCGGTGCATGGTGAAAGCAGTCACAATGGCATTGCCTTTTCCAAGTCGCTATTAAATGAAATGCTGCCAACCCACGATGCCGAATTAGTAGCGCTAAATGAAGCGGCGGTGGGAAAATATATACAGAGCATGGGCTCTGGTCAGAGCAGCGAAAAAGTCATCAGATTGGTAACCCAATTGCTCGCCAGCGGCTGCCCGACTGAAGAGACCATCGCCTTCAAAATGAATATGAGTAAACGCACACTGCAGCGCAAGCTAAGCCATGAAGGCCAGTCTTACTCGCAGCTGCTAAATAGTTTGCGTATCGCCTTAGCTAAACAGTACCTAGTCAGTAATAGTATCGCGATAACGGAAATTACCTATCAGTTGGGCTATAGCTCACCTAGTACTTTTGCCCGGGCGTTTAAACAACAGACCTCTTTTTCTCCGCTAAAATACCGTGAAGCTTATCGTCAATAGATGCACCTCAGATGAGTTACAAAGCCACTGAGCGCAGCTCAGTAGCTCTCTACAGGCTAAGTTTAAATCCCGCCGAGTAACATATATTTCATTTCCAGATAATCATCGATACCGTATCTGGATCCCTCGCGTCCGAGACCGGACTGCTTGATCCCGCCAAAGGGAGCGGCGCAATTGGAGATAATTCCCTCGTTGATACCAACCATCCCGTACTCTAAGGCCTCGGCAACTCGCCAGGCTCTGCCCAGGTCTTTAGTGTAAGCGTAGGCTGCCAGACCAAATTGCGTATCATTGGCCAGAGCAATTGCCTGCTGTTCTGTGTCAAAGCGGAAAATAGGTGCCAGCGGCCCGAAAGTCTCTTCCCTGGCGACTGTCATCTCACTGGTCACATCAGTAATCAGGGTTGGGTTAAAGAAGTTAGAGCCGATAGGGTTGCGCTTGCCGCCACTAATCAAATTGGCGCCTTTGTGCAGGGCATCGGCTAGGTGCTGCTCCACCTTCAAAACGGCGGCTTCGTTGATCATCGGCCCCTGATTAATGCCTTGGAGCATACCGTTGCCCACTTTGATCTGCGCGATTGCAGAAGCAAATTTATCGACAAACTCATCGTGGATACCAGACTGGATTAAAAAGCGATTTGTACAGACGCAGGTCTGACCGGAATTGCGAAACTTAGAGGCAATCGCCCCGGCAACAGCAGCGTCAATGTCGGCATCATCGAAGACAATGAAAGGGGCGTTGCCGCCGAGCTCAAGTGACACTTTTTTCACCGAATCTGCACATTGGCGCAACAGAATTTTACCTACGTTTGTCGAACCGGTAAAACTAAGCTTGCGCACGGTATCGTTACTGGTCATTTCACCGCCAATAGCAATAGCATCGCCTGTGACGACATTGAAAATACCGGGGGGGATGCCCGCTTCCTCTGCCAGTGCAGCCAGTGCCAGCGCCGAGTAGGGAGTATCTGGTGCAGGTTTAACAATAAAGGGGCAGCCGGCCATCATGGCTGGGGCGCACTTGCGACTGATCATGGATGTCGGGAAATTCCAGGGGGTAATAGCGGCGACTACGCCAATGGGTTGTTTTAAGACGACGATTCGTGCGCCTTTTTTATGCGAGGGAATAATATCCCCATAGATGCGCTTGCCCTCTTCTGCATACCATTCGATATAACTGGCGCCATACAAGACTTCACCACGAGCTTCTGCCAGAGGTTTGCCCTGTTCTAAGGTGAGAATTTCTGCCAGCAAATCGGCATTTTCAATCATCAGTTCATACCAACGGCGCATTATTGCACTGCGCTCGCCCGCTGTCATTTCTGCCCACTGCACTTTAGCGCTGTCAGCAGCTTCGATAGCCATACGCGTTTCGCCGGCACCTAACATAGGTACTGTACCCAATAAGCTGCCGTCGGCCGGGTTGAATATTTGCTGCACTGCTCCATCACTGCTCTCGACCCATTTACCGGCAATGTAAGCTTGTTGTTTAAATAGTTTGTTCATTGTTTGCTCTCAGTAATGTGCTTTGTAACTGGTCTCTAAGCATAGTTCAGAGTCAGTGATTTTGGCAGCGGTTAAACTCTATCATTAATATATTAGTGTTGTATTTATTGTTATCCAATACTATTTTTCGCTGAAGAAGTTACGATTAAATATTTGGTAACAAGAGCAATCACTTATAGCACAAAAAGTGCACTATTGGAGGATGCAGTTAGCGCTAATTGGCTGGTCCATGTGCGTTTACTTTATCTGACAGCGGTTGCTGCTGAGCACGGGGATAAGCCGACAGAAAATAAAACAGCTGCAGTCTATTGATCCTCTGGGAATCGAGGGGTTCACAGGTTCCTAATGCCCTGCTTTACTGTTAGTGTTAGCTGCCGCAGAGGAAGTTAATAAGGATTAGAAGATGCTGGATTTACTGATAAAAAATGTCAACTTAAGCAGTGGTGAAAAAAGCGTCGATATCGCCGTTACAGCTGGAAAAATTAGCGCGATTGGCCAGCATATCAATGCTCAGGCTGTCAGAGAAATACAAGGCCACGGCCAGTTGGCTACAGCACCTTTTGTCGACAGCCACTTCCACATGGATTCCGCGTTAAGTTTGGGCCAGCCGCGGCTCAATCGCAGTGGCACACTGCTTGAGGGAATTGCCCTCTGGGGTGAACTCAAACCGACCTTGACAGTAGAGTCGATTAAACAGCGGGCACTTGAGTTGTGTAAGTGGTCGATAGCGCAAGGCACATTGGCTATTCGCTCTCACGTGGACATTAGTGATGATCGATTACTGGCGGTGGATGCACTTCTGGAAGTACGCCGCGAGATGAAAGATTACATTGACATACAGTTAGTGGCTTTCCCTCAGGATGGTTTTTTGCGTTACCCTAAAGCCGAGCAAAATTTACTGCGAGCACTGGATAAAGGGGTTGATGTGGTCGGCGGTATCCCACACTTTGAACGAACCATGACTGAAGGTGCTGCGTCTATCCGCCGTCTCTGTGAAATCGCCAGCGAGCGCGGCTTGTTAGTAGATATGCACTGCGATGAAAGTGACGATCCGATGTCACGGCATATTGAAACCTTAGCTTATGAAACTCAAAGGCAGGGGTTGCAGGGCAGAGTGACCGGATCACATTTAACCTCCATGCATTCGATGGACAATTATTATGTGTCTAAATTATTGCCACTGATCCGCGAGGCACAAGTGCATGTTGTAGCCAATCCGCTAATAAACATAACACTGCAAGGTCGCTCAGACAGCTACCCTAAAAGACGTGGAATGACTCGCGTGCCAGAAATGTTGGCAGCGGGTATCAATGTCGCATTTGGCCACGACTGCGTGATGGATCCCTGGTATAGCTTTGGCACGCATGACATGTTGGACGTGGCTCATATGGGGCTGCACGTGGCGCAAATGACCGGCGTCGAACAAATGGGGCAGGCCTTTGCCGCAGTTACTGAAAATGCCGCCAAGGTGATGCATTTACCGGATTATGGCCTCAAGGTGGGTGCCAACGCCGATATCCTGATTCTGCAAGCAGCAACTGCCATAGAAGCTTTACAGTTACGCCCGGAGCGCCTGTACGTCATTCGTCGCGGCAAGGTCATTGCCAGCACTGCTCCTAAACAGTGTCAATTACACTTAGCGGGTGGCAACGAGGAAATTAGCTTCAGTAAGAATCTATTTTAAAGGCTTGTATGTTGCCTATTGCAGAGGGATTGCCAAGCTGTTTTTAAGATTATAGATGCTTACTCTACAACTGAATATTTAGAGGGTGGCTGTGTAGAGTATTTTGGGACCGCTAAGCAGAGAGGCCGTTTCGAGAGCAAAATGAATCTGGGGTCAGTCCAGGGGAATGGCCAAGCTGGTTTTGACATTATCCATGCTTACTCTACTACTGAACTTTACGATGTTCGGGTTATTTAAGAACAAACTACGGGTTAACAGCTCGTATTCCTGGATATTGGCAACGCTGATAATCACTGAAAAATCAACGTCTCCCGCCAGATAATAACATTGTTGCACGGCGGGGCAGTCTCTCATCAACGCTTTAAATCCCTCTATCACCACAGTGCCACCTTTATTAAATTTAATCTCCACTAATACAGTGAGGCGAGATTGCAAAGTAGCGGCATCCAGGATGGCCACTTCGCTATGTATTACCCCGCTATCGCGCAATTTTTTAATCCTTCGCTGACAGGCGGTAGCAGATAAACCGACTATTGCGCCTAAGTGCTCGGTACTTTGGCGGCAATTAATTTGTAATTGCTGCAAAATTTTTCGGTCGAGTTTATCAAAGGTGTCATTCATGGCGCAGTTTTTCATCCTGAATACAAAAAATACGCAGTATTTATAACGCAAACTAATGCTCAATGCAGCATCTGAAGCTGATTTATTGGTTAAACTAGGCCAGAAGATAACAGCAAACCTTGTAACACGAATTGACGGACGACTTATGCAAGCACAGACAAAAAAGATTTTACTAGGGGCCAGTTTTGGCTTATTGGCTTCATTGATTTGGGGCAGCTGGCCGGTGATCTCGAAGATGTCGACTTTGGAGCAGTTAGATCACTGGGATATCACCGCGATTCGCTTTTTGGTGGCGGGCTGTCTGCTACTGCCTATTCTATTGCTGCAGTTTGCCAAAAGTAAAAAATTGCTGGCCAAAGGGCTAGTATTGGCACTTGGCGCCGGAGCCCCTTATGTGCTGTTGGCGACATCGGGTTTGAACCTGGCACCGAGCTCACATTTTGGCATAATTGCCCCCAGTTCCATGTTACTTTTTACTACCTTAGGTTGTGTGTTTTTTCTATCAGAAAAAATTTCGACCGCCAGATTGTTAGGTGTGGCTATGATCTTTACCGGAGTCGTCAGTGTCGGCGTTGGTAATCTAGGGGCATTGTCCATAGATACCGCTGTGGGAGATTTGATGTTTGTTGGCTGTGGTTTATTGTGGGCAAGTTACACTCTACTGTGTAAATACTGGAAGATTGATGCCTGGATGGCGACAGCCTTAGTTTCTGTGCTGTCAATGTTGATATATACCCCTATCTATCTTCTGCATTCTCCCGGAGCTCTGGGGCAAATTCCGCTGCAAACGCTATTGCAGCAAGGTTTGTTCCAGGGGGTATTGGTGGCTATTTTAGCGCTGTATTGTTACTCCCAGGCAGTGGCCATTTTAGGCTCCTCCCGCGGTGCTGTATTTGCCGCACTGGTACCACCGACCACTATGTTCCTGGCAGTCATACTGCTGGCGGAAATGATTACCTGGGTAGAGCAGTTTGGTCTGCTAGCGGTAAGCTTTGGCATAGTCCTGGCATTGGGCTTAGTTAAAAAGGTGCCCTTTGTTAAAACGGCATAAGCTGGCAGCCCCATAAACTTTAGTTTTTTAAGGAAGTCAGGTGCAGCTGTAAGCTATTGTAATAAGACCAAGTTATTTGCACTAAGCCAGATTGTATCTGGCTTTTTTTATATCTCCCCAGAACTAGAAATTTTATTAGATCAGTTTGCAGTCAGATTATTTATTATTGGTTACTTATTAAATATTTAACAAATAGTTGAAAGCATGAACAAACAAATCACTTATTTAAAGCTACTGGTTATTGGCTGTTCCCTATCAAGCTGGGGGCTGGTAGCTGAAGTCATCTTTGATATCCAGCCTCTACCAGCATTAATTAATCAAATACAGCAGGGGGGACATGTGTTGTATTTACGCCATGCTCCAACTGAGCCTAAAACCACAGATAAGCACCAGCAGTCAGTTCAGGGGGGCTTTAGTGTAAATTACGATGACTGTAGCAGTCAGCGAAATTTATCCGCGCTAGGGCGAGAAGTGGCTGGGAACATAAAAAGGCACCTCGAACGCTTGAGTATTCCCATAGGTTCTGTGGCTTCAAGCCCATACTGTAGAGCTTTTGATACCGCTAAAATTATTTTCCAGCAAGTGATTGTCGATTACGATTTAGCCTATTCACTGAGTAAAGACTCCGCTGAATCAAAACGACTCGGCAAGTATCTAGCAACTGCCATTCACAGTGCAGAACCACTGGACAGCAACAGTGTGTTTGTTGGCCACAGTACTAATTTACGCGATGGTCTGGGTGTATGGCCAAAACCTGAAGGGGTGCTAGTGGTGTTTAAGAAACACGGCAGTGATTTACTTTACAAAGGTATGATAGTGCCGGACGACTGGCAAACAATAGCAGACCCCCCTTAGAGATGACTTTAATAGCCAGATCAATGCAGCGACCTAATGTGTATTGGCTCGGTTGTATGTCGCTGTCAGTGCAAGTGACACTTTAGTAGGATCCAATTAACGGTTTAACTCAGGTCTGACCTATGAGTTTTTTGAATACTTTATCGATACGTGAACGTTTCTTGATTTCACCACTGATAGGTATTGTGTTGACCTTAGTTCTATATTTTGCCGCCAAATCCACTATCCAATCAAAGGTAGACTTACTGACCGAACTTAACCAAAGTAATTTGCCGCTAGTCAGTGAATTCTCCAAATCCAGTATCGCCATGTTGAAGCTGCATTCAGAGTTGACTCAATTGTTATTGGTCTCATTACAACAACCCGATGAAGAAACTCTGTATTTGGGCGGACGAAAAATAATAGATCAGCTGTACCTTGTTGAGCAAAATTTGTACCGCCACCTGGAAAAAAGTGATCAACTGGTCATTAATCAGTTAGATATTAATGCGCAAATAAAAGAGGCCTTTAGCCATTACAAAAGTGTGGTGATCAGTAGTATTGAATTGGTCTCAGTGGATCCAAAAGAAGCCAGAGCTGAGCTACTAAGAGCGAATGAGTTATTGAATAAAAGCTATGAGCTGTTAATCGTTATCTCCAATTACTATATAGAAAGTGTCAAAAAAAGAACTTTGATGATTGAAGAATCATTGGCTGGTGGTAGTACAGTAGGGATATTGACGATAATGCTAATGCTGGTGATGATTATTACCTCGCTGTACTTCGCCAGGCGCATGTCGGCATCCATTGAAATTATCAATGATGTCATGGTGCGTCTTGCGAATGGCCAGATTGAAATAGACCTACCGGACAACAGCGACAAATATTTAGCCAATAGCTATGCAGCAGTGGCAACTTTTAAAGACACCCTGCAGAAAAATCAAAGGCAGCAATACGAATTGCGTAACGCCGTTGCCGAATTGCGCAACAGTAAACAGCGGTACTTTGATCTACTGGACATCAATGCATCCGCTATCATTGTCATCGATGAAAAACTCTGCATCACGCTATTTAATAAGGCGGCGCAAAATATATTTGGCTATCAGTTTTACGAAGTAGTAAACACTCCACTGTTTAACTTATTGGCAAGTAATAACGCCAGCCAATATGTTGCCTTTAAAAAATTTGTTGCCGATGACTCCATGCAAATGATTGCCTTCAATACTGAAGCTGTCCCCGGCCTGAGGAAAGGGGGAGAAAAATTTTTCCTGCACGCTTATATTGCCAAGCAAAAAAGTAGCGGAAAAATGTTAATTACTATCTCCATCACTGATATCACTGAACGCTTATTGGCCAAGGAAAAGCTGTTAAAACATCAAGATCAATTGGAGGAACTGGTAAGAGAGCGTACCAGTGAATTGCAGCAATCACTGGATGAACTGCGGCGTACGCAAAGGCGTCTGATTGAGTCTGAAAAAATGGCGGCTCTGGGTGGCCTGGTGGCGGGAGTCGCCCATGAAATTAATACCCCCGTGGGCATTGCTATCACCTCAAGCTCGCAGCTTGCAGATCTGACTGATGTCATTGACCAGAAGTACCATAGTGGCAGCTTATCGAAAAAAGATCTGGAAAAGTTCATCTTGCAAATTCAAAGTAGCAATAATATTAATATGCTTAACCTGACCCGCGCCGCGGGGTTGATTAGCAGCTTCAAAGAGATATCCGTAGACCAGTCGACCACTGAAGTCCGCGAGTTTGATATCAGAAAATACACCCAAGATATTCTCACTAGTTTGCATACTAAATTTAAGAGTACCCAACATGAGATCAGCTTAGAGTGCCCGGATGCGTTGCAGATCTACAATGTACCTGGTGTCTATAGCCAGATACTGACTAATTTTTTAATGAATAGTTTAGTGCATGGCTTTGAACATATCGAAAAGGGACTGATTCATATAAACATACAGCGCTGTGGCGATAATATTTGCCTCAACTACACAGACAACGGCTGCGGCATGTCACAGCAGCAGTTAAATAAAATCTACGATCCCTTCTTTACCTCAAAACGCAGCAGTGGAAGCACTGGGTTGGGGATGCATATAGTGTATAACTTAGTCTCGCAAAAACTGAGAGGCAGTATTAAATGCCACAGTGAGATAGATGCCGGAGTGGAGTTTAAAATAGAGTTTCCGATCAATGTAGAGGAGAGGCCCCAACAGGGGCAAATTTAAACCTGCGCGGTTCTAGCGGGGTATCTCCTATACCTAGAATAATTCAGCTTTTAACTGATTTTTCTTTTGTGGTTTGCCATTAGAGTAGGGTTGTAAATACTAAGGGAAAGTGGAATTGCGTATCAGTATATTACTATACTTCCGACTTCCGACTTCCGACTTCCGACTTCCAACTTTGTTTAAAACCCTTGAACTATTTTTTCGGTCATCTTCTTGGCATCACCAAACAACATCATCGTATTGTCGGCGTAGAATAGTTCGTTTTGCACACCTGAATAGCCAGCTGACATGCCGCGTTTAA
>MABF01000220.1:0-12568 GCA_002163025.1 'Osedax' symbiont bacterium Rs2_46_30_T18 | reverse complement strand
TCTTCTTGGCATCACCAAACAGCATCATCGTATTGTCGGCGTAGAACAGTTCGTTTTGCACACCTGAATAGCCAGCTGACATGCCGCGTTTAACAAATAAAATGGTGTTGGCTTTAGAGATTTCCAGAATAGGCATGCCATAGATTGGGCTGCTGGTATCTGTCTTTGCCGCCGGATTGGTCACATCATTGGCACCAATTACAAAGGCGACGTCTGCCGTGGCGAACTCGGGATTGATGGTCTCCAGTTCTTTGACATCTTCGTAGGGGACATTGGCCTCTGCCAGCAGTACGTTCATGTGTCCGGGCATGCGACCAGCCACCGGATGTATGGCGTAACTGACAGTTACTCCCTGATCCTTAAGCATATCTACCATCTCTCTCAGGGCGTGTTGTGCCTGGGCAACCGCCATGCCATAACCAGGGACAATAATTACCTTAGAGGCATTTTTCATGATGAAAGCGGCGTCCTCAGCACTGCCGGATTTAACACTGCGGTTTTCGTCGTAACTGACTGAAACATTGGATTGGCTGCTGCCGAAACCTCCTAATAAGACATTGAAGATAGAGCGGTTCATGGCTTTGCACATTATGTAGCTCAAGATTGCCCCGGACGATCCCACTAATGCCCCGGTGATAATCAGCAGTGAATTGTTTAAAGTGAACCCGATACCCGCTGCCGCCCAGCCGGAATAAGAATTAAGCATAGAGACCACCACTGGCATATCTGCACCGCCAATGGGGATGATTAAAGCAAACCCCAGTACGATAGAGAGGCTGATCAATAGCCAGAAAATACTGCTGCTCTGGTTTGTCAGCAACCACAAAGTTAAGCCTAGCAAGGCAATGCCCAGTAGCGCATTGATACTGTGTTGACCGTTGAATTTCACAGGATTACCGCTGACCATACCTTGCAGCTTAGCGAAGGCGACCAGGGATCCGGAAAAAGTAATAGCCCCGATAATAGCTCCCAACGCCATCTCGATAAGGTTGACAGTATTGATATTACCTTGTGTGCCGATTCCGTATGCCCAGGGGTTGTAAAATGCAGCTAAAGCGACGCATACTGCTGACAGTCCCACCAGAGAGTGAAATCCCGCCACTAATTGCGGCAGGGCAGTCATTTGGATTTTTTGCGCAATAACGGCGCCGATACTGCCGCCAATTAACAGCGCGACAAAAATACTGCCATAGCTAACGACCTCGGGATTGAGCAGCGTAGTGAGAATTGCGATGAGCATTCCGAGCATGCCCAAGTAGCAGCCTTTACGCGCACTGACTGGAGAGCTCAGGCCACGCAGTGCCAAGATAAAGAGCACTGATGCCAGTAGATAGGCGATACCGCTGACTGTCTCACTCATACTTTGCTCCCGGCGCTAGTGGTTTTCTTTTTAAACATGGCCAGCATACGATTGCTGACGATAAAGCCGCCAAAAATGTTAACGGCGGCCAGTGTCATGGCGATAAAGCCCATCATCGTTGAAAAACTCGTTTCCTGTGGACCAACGGCGATCAGCGCTCCGACTATGATCACAGAGGAGATGGCATTAGTGACACTCATCAAAGGTGCATGCAGTGCCGGTGTGACACTCCAGACCACATAGAAGCCAATAAATATCGCCAGTACGAAAATGGTTAGATTAAAGATGATGGGGTCGCCGGTTGCGTTATTGGCGTTACTCAAAAGCGCGGCGTTAGTGGCTAAATCGGCAGATTTTTCAGCGAGTTGGCTGGCCTGTTCTGCCAGTGTTTTGCTCTGTTGGATTATAGTGTCGGCGTCCATGTCGATAACCTCCATTGTGGTAGTGGTAGCTGTTTACCCTAATTCATTACTAGATTGCCTTTGCTGACCAGTGTGCTTTCAATAATTTCATCGTCCCAGTCTATCTGTAGTTGCGGTGAATCGGGGGCACTGAGCAACAGGAAAAAATTGAATAGATTTTTAGCATAGAGGGCGCTGGAATCTGCCGCCAGCCGACTGGGGTAATTTTCGTGGCCGACGATAGTGACACCATGCTTCGTCACTACTTTTCCGAGCTCTGACAACGGGCAGTTTCCGCCCATTTCCACTGCTAAATCAATTATAACCGAGCCATTTTTCATGCTTTCAACCATAGCTTGCGTCACTAATACTGGAGCGGGTCGCCCGGGAATCAAGGCGGTGCAAATGACGATGTCCTGTCTGGCGATGTGCTCGGCAATAGCTGCCTGCTCTTTGAGTTTATAGTCATCGTTCATCTCTTTGGCGTAACCACCGCTGGTTTGCGCATCCTGACTGGCAGCACTGTCGACCTCGAGAAACTTTCCCCCCAGGCTCTCCACTTGCTCTTTAACGATAGGACGCACATCATAGGCCGTGACTACGGCTCCCAGGCGCTTGGCGGTCGCTATCGCCTGTAGCCCAGCGACACCTACCCCCATAATAAATACTTTAGCCGGAGCCACTGTGCCCGCCGCTGTCATCATCAGCGGGAAAGCTTTAGCATATACAGAGGCGGCGTCCACTACGGCTTTATAACCGGTCAGATTAGTTTGGCTGGAGAGGATGTCCATGGATTGTGCGCGGCTAATACGGGGGATTTGCTCCAGAGCGAAGCTGGTTATACCGGCCTTAGCGTAGGCAGCTACATCTTCGCTCTGGCTTTTGGCGGCTAAGTGGGCAATTAAAATAGCCCCTTCTTTGAGCAGAGCCAGTTCAGAATCTTCGGTGCAGATTATAGGACGTTGCACTTTGAAAATGACATCGGCGTCCAGATACAGCGTTTTGTTATCTTCGGCAATAGTAGCGCCGGCAGCTTGGTAGTCCCAATCAGAAAAACTGGCTGCCAGGCCAGCGCCGCTCTCAACTACCACTGTATAGCCGAGCGCGGATAATTTTTTTACCACATCAGGTGAGCTGGCGACCCTGAGCTCTCCTGGACGCCGCTCCAGAGGAATGGCTATTTTCATTACAACCTCCATGTTGTACTCAGCTGAAACTTATGCCTTTGACGGTAGGGACAAATCCGTTGTGTACCCTAAACAATATATGCTTAACTGCTTAAATAATAGTCAATTGAGCATATTTGTTTGTCTGCCTTTTAGTTGAGTAGCAGTATAGCGGGTTATTTTCTGTTGACAGGCTGTGCTGCATTTCCGGCGCTCTGCTTAGCCATCGCTTCAAATACCGGCGAGAAAGCCTTGCGTTTAACATATTTACCCGCGCCTTTAACCGCGCGTAAATCACCGTCTTTATACACCAGATTACCTCTGCTCAAAGTGTGGGTAGGTACACCTTTGACTGTGCGCCCTTCAAAGATATTGAAATCAATATTTTGATGGTGGGTAGCCGCGGAGATGGTCCGACTGGCTTCTGGGTCCCAGACGATGATATCTGCGTCTGCTCCGGGTGTAATAGAACCTTTTTGCGGATAGATGTTGAATATTTTAGCGCTGTTGGCAGATGTCACAGCGACAAATTCATTCATGGTTAGTTTGCCGGTGTTAACGCCGGCATCCCACATGATCGCCATGCGGTCTTCAATACCGGCGGTGCCGTTGGGAATCTTTGTGAAATCATCCTTACCTGCGGCTTTCTGCGGTGCGCAAAAACAGCAGTGATCGGTGGCGGTGGTCTGCAAATTTCCTCCCTGCAGGCCTTTCCACAGAGCAGCCTGATGTTCTTTGGATCTAAAAGGTGGACTCATTACATGGGCGGCGGCAAATTCAAAATCTTCATTGCGATAGACGCTGTCATCAATGACTAAGTGTCCGGCCAGGCACTCACCATAAACACGCTGTCCTTCATTGCGTGCTCGGGTTATCGCCGCCAGCGAATCCTGGCAGGAGACATGTACTATGTAAATAGGTACTTGCATTACTTGAGCAATTTGAATGGCGCGGTTGGCGGCTTCTCCTTCTACCACCGGCGGGCGAGAAAGTGGGTGCGCCTCGGGTCCGGTAATTCCTTTGGCCAACAGGTCTTTTTGCAATTGGAAAACCAGCTCGCCATTCTCCGCATGCACTGTTGGCATAGCGCCTAGCTCCAGACAGCGGGCGAAGCTATTCACCAGAATTTCATCATCCGCCATGATGGCATTCTTGTAGGCCATGAAGTGCTTGAAGCTGTTGACGCCATATTCTTGTACTAGCGTTGCCATATCTCGTTTGACACTTTCATCCCACCAAGTCACGGCTACGTGAAAACCGTAATCTCCGGCAGATTTTTCTGACCAGTCGCGCCACTGGTGATAGGCATCCATTAAAGGCTGTTGCGGTGCCGGAATAACAAAATCAATGATGCTGGTAGTACCACCGGCCAAGCCTGCAGCAGTACCCGTATAAAAGTCTTCACTGGCAACAGTACCCATAAAAGGTAATTGCATATGGGTGTGCGGGTCTATACCACCGGGCATGACATACTGACCTGTGGCATCGATTACCTCGGCACCTGCCGGAACTTCGAGGTTTTCACCGATAGCGGCTATCAAACCATTTTCACAATAGACGTCGGCGCTGAAAGTTTGTTCTGCGGTAACGACAGTTCCGCCACGTATCACAATAGACATGGATTGCCTCTCCTGCTAAAACCTCATCTACAACAACGAGGGTTCAAGTTTATACTTGCTGATATTACCCACTGCAATGCAGTAGACTGGCTTTTGAAATAGGGCTAACTGGCCCTTAGAATGCAGCCAGTTAGCGAAGTGCTCCGCCAGTGTTGGCACTGGCGGTGTCAACCTGAACTAAACTGTTATTGCTCAGTGGCTAAGTTGGAATATCCAGCTTCTCTGCTGGCCGCGAGAAAATAGATCACTGCGCCTAAAAGAGAGCCTGTGAACCAACCGTACTGATAGAACCAGCTAAGAGAACCGGTCATCAGAGCGAAGACAGTCAAGGCAACGGGTACCGCAAAAGCGATCATTCCGGCCATGTTGATCCCGCCATAAATACCGTCGGTTTTATACAGTTCCACTAAATTTAGCTGCTGCTTTTTGATGATAAAGTAATCCACCACCATGATGCCGGCAATAGGGCCCAGTAAACTGGAATAACCGAGCAACCAATTGGTGTACATAGCTTCAACACTGACATCGGATTCGATCATGCCCAGTTTCTTCAACAGCTCCCAGCTCATCAATAAGACACCGATAGCGCCGGTAATCAGCACTCCACGAGTCTGGTTGATTTTGGATGGAGCAATGTTTTGGAAATCATTGGTAGGGGAGACTATGTTCGCTGCAGTGTTGGTGGATAAAGTCGCGATAATAATCATTATCATGGCGATAATGACCCAAAAAGGACTGTCAATTTTACCAATCAAATTGATTGGATCTGAGATCGTTTCACCGACTAATGTGCTAGATGCCGCTGTCAATACAACGCCGAGTGCGGCGAAGAAAAACATCGTTACCGGCAAGCCAATTACTTGTCCGACAATCTGCGATTTTTGCGATTTAACATAGCGGCTGAAATCCGGAATATTCAGCGATAGAGTCGCCCAGAAACCTACCATGGCAGTCAGACCGCCAAAGAAATAACCCCAGAAAGAGGCGTCTGCAGGTCGATTCGCCGGCACAGCTAAGATCTCGGTCAGAGAAAATTGTGGCCAGGCCCACATCATCAAACCGATGCTTACAGCCAGTAATAGAGGTGCTGCGACAGTCTCCAGAATCTTAATCGACTCTGATCCGCGGATAACGATCATTAAGTTCATTACCAGGAACATAAAGAAGCCGATTACTTCTCCGGTACCGCCTAAATTCTCCCAGCCCGGCAGTATCGCCGAAAACAGAATATGAATAGCGATGCCGCCAAACAAGGTCTGAATACCAAACCAGCCGCAGGCGACTATTGCGCGAATGATACAGGGGATGTTTGAGCCAAAAACGCCAAATGATGAGCGCAGCAACACCGGAAAGGGAATGCCATATTTAGTACCGGCAAAGGCATTTAAGGTCAGTGGAATTAGCACTATGATATTAGCCACTAAAATGGTCAGTAAGGCCTCCCCGACCGACAGCCCAAAGTAAGCCGTGAGTACACCGCCTAGTGTATAAGTGGGTACACAAATCGCCATTCCCACCCAAAGAGCCGCTACATTCCAAGTACCCCAGGTACGTTGCTTGACTTTAGTGGGGGCAATATCCTCGTTATAGTGGCTACTATTGCTTAGATCTGTGCCGACCTCGAGTTCATAGAACTCGTCTACTTGTACAACAGTAGAGTTAGCTGATTGATTGTCACTCATTTTAGTTACCCTTATTTAATTATTATTTTCAGAGAAGCCGATAATTGAACAGCCTGTTAAATAGGTCATTCACCCATCGGCCAGTTAAAAATTCTACTTATGGAGCAAGCAGGTCATCGTAAGTTTCCGGACGGCGGTCCCTGAAGAACTGCCAGCCGGTTCGCACTTCCTTTATCATGTCTAAATCGATTTCATGGACCAATAATTCGTCTTGATCAGCACTGGCCTGGGCTTCGATTTGCCCCAGCGGGTTGACTATATAGCTGCTGCCATAAAATTCGCCCATCTGTGTATCCCAGGGCTTTTCGCTGCCGACTCTATTGATAGCGCCGATGAAAACACCGTTGGCGGCCGCCGAAGCGGGCTGTTCCAGTTCCCACAAGTATTTGCTCTTGCCCATAACCGTTGCAGAAGGATTAACGATAT
Organism: 'Osedax' symbiont bacterium Rs2_46_30_T18; assembly: GCA_002163025.1. Taxonomy (GTDB): domain Bacteria; phylum Pseudomonadota; class Gammaproteobacteria; order Pseudomonadales; family Balneatricaceae; genus Rs1. The sequence continues at coordinate 5,914 of MABF01000220.1, read as the reverse complement.
ACTCGGCTCCGTTGAGTGCCAGTGCTCGCCAGCCCTCGGGGAAATGGCGGTCGTAACAGATGTACACCCCCAACTTGCAAAATTTAGTATCGAACACCGGGTAGCCTAAGTTACCTGGTTTGAAATAGAGTTTTTCCCAAAAGCCCGGTGCTGTATCCGGGATATGATTTTTACGGTATTTACCTAAGTAACTACCGTCGGCGTCTATGACTGCGGCTGTGTTGTAGTAAACCCCGGGTAAATCTTCTTCATAGATAGGCACTACTATGACCATGTTGTGTTTTTTCGCGTAGCTCTTCATTAACTGTACGGTGGGGCCCTCGGGGATTTTCTCAGCACTGGCGTACCATTTTTTATCCTGGCTGGGGCAGAAATAGGGAGTGGTAAACACTTCCTGAAAACACAGTACTTGTACCCCCTGCTCGGCCGCTTGCTCAATAAGAGGGATATGCGCGGCAATCATCTGCTCTCTGATTGAATGTGTCGACTCTGACGTATCACCTTTGAGTGACATTTGGATCAGGCCACATTTCAGTTTATTCATAGGTTTGCCTCTGTTTATCGCTAGTAATTTGCCTGCTTGATGCCTCTGTTGATCAGAGTCATTGGCTGCTTGTTGTTCAGTGGCTGTAAAAGATCAAATTTTCGCCAGCTTGCAGATTAATTGGCCAGTGTAAGATTGGTCAATTAATGGCCGCAACTATCCCCGCAATCTCACAATTTATTGTGTAATCACAACAGCAACCGGAATAAATTATCGAGGTTTTCGCAATAGATATCGCTGAGAGGTCGTTTTAAGTAGTAGCGCTAGCGCAGTGCTGGGCCTGCCAGATATCTGCCTATGGTACCTTCTGTGACTATGCTGCAAAGCCATTGAGCATCTCCTGTTTTTGCATACTGCTGGCTCTTATAGGTAGCTTCAGAGGTTGAGAGCTAAGTGTGCCGGGCAATTGCAAAGAGTAATATTTTTTAGAATTATTTTTTTACCGTTTGGTCAATATTATGCTAAAAAGGAAAAACAGTGCAAGAAAAAATTGTAAAATATTTAACCACTAAAAAGTAGCAATTTAATAGGGCAAAGCCAAGCTTAACCAAAAATCACTTATTAAGTGAGTACCGATACCCCAATTAGAATCCGATGACTTCCAACTTCCAACTTCCAACTTCCAACTTCCAACTTCCAACTTCCAACTTCCAACTTCCAACTTCCAACTAAATCATTTCTCCGACGCCCAGGTTTGATCAAGCTGCTCTAGATAACTCTGTAACACTAAATTTGTTCTGGCACCCTTGCGGCTGATGGCGGAAATAGGTGTCTGGAAATTTAGCTCTCTGGGCAGTATTGCACGCAAAGTGCCCTGCAGTAGCCAGCGTTCGGCGAAGTGGGTGGGCAGGTAACCTATGTAGTGACCGGTGAGAATCAAAAATGCAATTCCCTCGCGGTCGGTGGCGGTGGCGGTGCCTTTTAATCTCTGGTACATCGCTTTGATTCTGGCCGGTTGTGCATAGGCCGGTAGCACCGCATCGTAACCTTCGATTTGCTCCGTGGATATATCACGCTCTTGCAGCATAAATAGCGGGTGCGCGCTGGAGCAGTACAAATTGGACTGCTCTTTGTACAGTGACAAGTATTCGAGGCCCGGCAGCTTTTTTAACACAGGTATTACCCCAGTGTGCAATTTTCCGTCTAAGACCCCCATTTCAATATCTCCTGGTGGAATCATGCGAATATTGATTCTGACCTCGGGACCGCGCTTCTTTAAATTGCTCAGCGCTTTAGTGATTATCATCTTCGGCATAGTCACTAAATTATCGGTGATGCCTATGTTTAACTCACCTTTAAGCTGGTGGTGAATACTGTTTACCTGGGTGCGAAAGTCTTCAAGTGCAGAAAACAGCTGCAGGGTCGCTTGATAGACCTCAGTCCCCTGAGGCGTCATCGAAAATCCACTGCGACCGCGCTGGCACAAACGCAGTGACAGTCGTTGCTCTAAATCGCTCATCGCGATGCTGATAGCGGCGCGCGAGATATTCAGCTCGACTTCGGCGGTGGTAAAACCACCGCATTCCACTACCGCCTTATAGATTTTTAACAGCCGAATGTCAGTGTCAGCCAAGCGTCCGGATAAACCTCGGGGTCTGGAGCTAGTTATATTTTTCATAGCAGAGCAACTTATAGTTATCTTTGTTTGTATATTAAGCCCAGTTTGTTAGGTAAGTAAATTCTTATCTAAGTATTAGTAATTTTAAATTTTTAAAAATTAAAAATGAGCGCAAACTGATTTTAATATCACTAAAACCAGAATAAGCAGCCTGTGCTGCAATATTCGCACTATTGGGAGGAACCCCATGTCTGAATTTGATTTGCAAAAGTCCGCCGGACTGTCTCGAGCAGAGCTGGAGGCGTACTGGATGCCCTATACGGCCAACCGCCAGTTTAAAGATGATCCACGGATGATCGTTGAGGGCCAGGGCTGCTATTTAACCGATGCCAGTGGTCGCAAAATATTGGATGGTCTGTCTGGTTTGTGGACTTGCGGTGCCGGACACAGCAGAGTGGAAATCGCCGAGGCAGTCTCCAAGCAACTGCGTCAGCTAGATTACGCACCGGCTTTTCAACACGGCCATCCCAAGGCGTTCGAGCTAGCCAACAGAATTAAAGAATTTATGCCCAAGGGTTTAGATTATGTGTTTTTTACTGACTCTGGGTCAGAGGCTGCAGATACTTCGTTAAAAATTGCCCGCGCCTACTGGCGCAAAAAAGGCGTGCCGACTAAAACTAAATTAATCGGCCGCTCTAAGGGTTATCACGGTGTCAACTTTGGTGGCTTTAGTTTAGGCGGTATTGGAGGCAATCGCGCTATGTTTGGCGAGGGAGTCGACTGTGATCACCTGCCACACACGCTAAAGGCAGAGAACGCTTTCACTAAAGGCATGCCCAAGAGCGGTGCCGAAAAAGCCGATGAGCTATTAGAGCTTATTGCGCTGCACGATGCCTCTAACATTGCCGCCGTAATTATTGAGCCACTGGCGGGTTCGGCCGGGGTTATCCCGCCTCCGGTAGGCTATCTGCAAAGGCTCAGAGAAATCTGTGACCAGCACAATATCTTGTTAATTTTTGACGAAGTAATTACCGCCTTTGGCCGTATGGGTTCAAATACTGGCGCCGAAGAATTTGGAGTTACTCCAGATTTGCTAAACGTCGCCAAGCAGCTGACCAACGGCGCTGTGCCTATGGGTGCAGTAGTGGCAACTAGTGAAATCTACCAGACTTTTATGGATAATGGCGGTGCCGACTACTTGGTAGAGTTGCCGCACGGTTATACCTATTCCGGGCACCCGGTTGCCTGCGCCGCGGCTCTGGCTTCACTGGATATTTTGCAAAATGAGCAATTGATTCCACGGGTAAAGCAAATTAGTCCGCTGTTCGAAGAGGCGCTACACAGCTTGAAGGGCACGCAATACGTAAGTGATATCCGCAACTACGGTTTAGCTGGAGCACTGCAAATTGAAGCTTACCCGGGGGAACCGGCCAGAAGACCTTATGAAATAGCGATGAAACTCTGGGATAAGGGCTTTTATGTACGCTACGGTGGGGATACTATCCAGTTGGGACTGCCGTTTATTGTCGAGCCCGAACAAATTGACAGTTTGATTAATGCACTTGGCGAATCTATCCAAGAGCTGAGTTAATACACATATAAAAGTAAGAGGTTTCTTTACATGAAGACTATTGGACACATGATCAACGGTGAGTTGCTCGACAATGCAGAGCGCACCCAAGACGTTTACAACCCATCTACCGGCCAGGTAAGCAAGCAAGTAGCTCTGGCCAGCCAGCAGACTGTTGAACAGGCGATCGCTGCGGCACAAGCTGCTTTCCCCGCATGGCGTAATACGCCTGTGGCCAAGCGCGCCCGAGTAATGTTCAAGTTCAAGCAATTGCTTGAGGACAACGCTGAAAAGATTTGTGAACTGATCGGTGAAGAGCACGGTAAGATCTCTCACGATGCGGCGGGAGAGTTACAGCGCGGCATCGAAAACGTTGAATATGCCTGCTATGCCCCTGAACTATTAAAAGGCGAGCACAGCAAAAACGTCGGCCCGGATATCGACTCCTGGAGTGAGTTTCAGCCACTGGGTGTAGTTGCCGGCATTACGCCGTTTAATTTCCCTGCGATGGTGCCACTGTGGATGTACCCAATGGCTATCGTCTGCGGTAACTGCTTTATCTTAAAGCCTTCAGAGCGCGATCCAAGCTCTACTATGTTTATTGCCCAGTTACTTATCGATGCGGGTTTGCCCCAGGGCGTAATGAACGTTGTTAACGGTGATAAAGTCGCCGTTGATACACTGTTGCACGATGACAGAGTAATGGCAGTCAGCTTCGTTGGCTCTACGCCAATCGCCGAATATATTTATGCTACAGCCAGCGCCAACGGCAAGCGCTGTCAGGCATTGGGTGGCGCTAAGAACCACGCTATCATCATGCCGGATGCGGACATGGACAATGCCGCTCAGGCACTTATCGGTGCGGCCTTTGGCTCCTCCGGCGAGCGCTGCATGGCACTGTCATGCGTAGTCGCGGTGGGCGATCAAGCGGCCGATCAGTTGATTGAGAAATTGCAAACAGGTATGCAGTCGTTAAAAGTAGGTCCATACAGTGATAGCAGCAATGACTTTGGTCCGCTGATCACTAAAGCACACCTGCAGAAAGTAACAGGTTATATTGACAGCGCCGAAAACGATGGTGCCACTGTCGTTGTAGATGGCCGTAACCCTACAGTTGCAGGTTACGAAGATGGCTATTATGTCGGTGGTACCTTAATCGACAACGTCACCCCAGAGATGGTTAGCTACAAAGAGGAAATCTTTGGACCGGTATTAGTAGTCGTGCGCGTCGATACTATGCAGCAGGCGATGGAGCTGATTGACAGCCACGAGTACGGTAATGGTACTTGTATCTTCACCCGCGACGGTGAAGCGGCTCGCTACTTCAGCGATAACATCAAAGTGGGCATGGTCGGGATCAACGTTCCTCTACCAGTTCCTGTTTCCTATCACAGCTTTGGTGGCTGGAAGCGCTCACTGTTTGGTGATCTGCATGCCTACGGCCCGGACTCAGTACGCTTTTACACTAAGCGCAAGACGATTACTCAGCGCTGGCCTTCAGCGGGAGTACGTGAAGGGGCTCAGTTCGCTTTCCCTTCTTAAATAGAAGAACTGCCAGCAAGCCTCCTTAGGGGGCTTGTTGGCACTATGTGTTTGGGCTGTGCGTCCGATTCCCTATACACTTCCTAGCTACGCTCTTTTGTGCCCCTTTAAACTGTCTGTATTAGATTAGTTGAATGTCGCCTTATACAAATACCAATACTTTAAAGATATCTCTTTTGAATTTGTTAATATCTGTGTTTTGAAGGTATTCAGAATTCTGTGCTGTTTAATTTCTCTTCTATCTATCAGTTATTTTAGCGAGTGAGGCTTTTGCTCAGATTATTGAGACTATTTACGCCTATATTGATCGTTTGCAAACTGTGTATCCGATATGCAGCTACATGCCTTTCTAAGCTGCTCGGCTGTTCCTGTAATACGTCAGCTTTAGATTTTTTAAGAAAAATCAAAGATTAAAGTATCAGTTGAAATACTTGTCAGCAAGGGAGGTAAAATTGTTTAAAGCTTGCTCAAAACTGAATAGCTGTAAAGATCTTTCCAGATTGAAATTTTTCTGTACTTATTGTCACAAGAATGTAATATCTAGCCGCTACTCTGCAGTGAAATTTTAGAAAAAAAGAGAAAAAAATCGAATCTTACCCAGGAGCCCCAATGAAAAAATTGAATACTTTATCTCTAGCTGTCATTCTTGCTAGTGGTCTAATTGCGACAAGTGCACAGGCAGGCGAAGAGCTGCGATTAC
>MABF01000252.1 GCA_002163025.1 'Osedax' symbiont bacterium Rs2_46_30_T18 | reverse complement strand
GTAAGACAATTATCTGCTTAGCATCTACCACTGTATGCAAGCGGTGGGCTATCACTATCACTAAGTGGTCTTCTGCATATAGCGCGATAGACCGGGCAATAATTTGCTCAGTGTCTTTGTCTAGATGGCTGGTAGGCTCATCCAAAATTAATACACTGGGTTGGTGATAAAATGCCCGCGCCAACGCAAGGCGCTGCGCCTGGCCACCGGAGAGGCCCACACCGTCCTCACCTACCTGACTGCAAATGCCATTTTTTAAGCTGCACACAAAATCACTCAAACCCGCCTTATGCAACGCCGCTAACACCGCTGCTGTGTCGTATTGCTCCTGCATTGCCACATTAAAGCCGAGCGATCCGTAAAATATGTGCCCCTGCTGAGCAATCCAGCCACAGTGCTGCAACCAGGCATCGCGATTATCTGCGGTTAGTTGGCTGCCGTTGATACGCACACTGCCACGCGATGGATTGATGAACCCCAGGAGTAAATCAACCAATGTCGACTTTCCGGCGCCGCTTTCACCGATCAGTGCATACAAACCGGTGCCGGAAAACTGTAAATTGATATCTGATAGAGCGGCACTGCGCCCTGGATAGGAAAAATTCAGTTGACCCAATTGCAGCTCAAAGGGGCCTTTAAACTGCTTGTTAACACTTGAGCCAGGCTGTGGTTGCTGGAGTATTTCAACAATTTTCTCAGCGGCACTGACACCGGCCATTTTGGCATGATACTGAGTGCCTAGCTGACGAAATGGCAAGTAGAATTCCGGGGCCAATAACAGCACCCACAATGCCAACAGGTAATCGACATCACCGTAGTACAAGCGAAAACCTAACACTACGGCGACTAAGGCAATAGAAATTGAGGCGAGAAACTCCAGCATAAATGACGATAAAAATGCCACCCGCAGAATCCCCATGGTACGGTCGCCAAAATCATCGCTAATTTTTTTGACCGCCGCGATTTCCCGACGCGAGGCATTAAATATTTTCAGCTGGGTTAGCCCCTGGATAATATCCAGAAAATGCCCACTCATTCGCAGTAGCGCCGACCAATGTTGCTGGTTCAGCTGTTGGGCTTTGTGGCCGATTAATATCATAAAAAATGGCACCATAGGCGCTGTGAACAACAAAATCAGCCCGGACTGCCAATCTATCGGCAACACTGCAATTAAAATCGCCAACGGTATCACTGAGCAGTAGGCCACCACCGGTAAGTAGCCGGCAAAATAATCTTCCAGGGCATCGACCCCCTGATGCAAAGTCTGCGCCAATTTAGCGCTTCCCTGTGCTTGCACATAAGCGGGTCCCAATTGAAATAAGCGCTTTAACAGTTGCTGGCGAATGCCTGCCTTGATCAACATTGCACCGCGACGGCTATAACATTCACTGTAATAACCCAGTGCGGCTCTCAGCAAGATAATTGCGGCCAAAGCCAGCAGCATCCACTGTAAGCTACCCAATCCTAAAACGTTGCTGGCAACCTCAGCAGTACTCAGAATCAACGGATCAGAACTGCTGAGCAGCTCTGAAAAAATACTCGCATCAATGACATATGCTAAAATGGCTGTCTGTAAGATCATCAACAGCCCATTGCCCGACCCCAGCGCTATCGCCAGCGACAATTTACCCTCTGCGGTGGATCGCTGGGATTTAAGCCAGCGGCTAATGTGCTTAGTACTGCTCTTATCAGTGCCAGTACTCTGTTGCTCGCTCGCTTTTGGCGCTGAACTCTCTGAAGCTTGTTTCATCCTTACTCGCCGCTGTGTGCAAAGAAACTTAACCATAGGCAACATGCGCTGCACTGGTAATCCGGGCACAGCGCATGTTCCCTGCTTATAGCAGTATTTTTACCCGTTAGAGTCTTCAGTCTCTGAATCTTTAGCTACTGAAGCTGTATGTTGTTCCATTTCATACCAGAGCACATTGATAACCCCTAGCGACACCGCCAGTAACACCCCTAAAAACCAACTGAAATACCACATTTTAACTGTCCTCTAATAAGCTGTATGAGTGTTCTGAGTAATTTCCGCCACTGTCACAGTGCGCCACATCTTGATATAGCACCAGGCGGTATAGCTGATAATAAGCGGGATGAACACGGCCACCACTATTAACATTATGGCCAATGTTGTCTCGCTGGAAACCGCATCCCAGAGCAATAAACTATGATTGGGGTGGCTGCTAGAGGGCAGTACAAAGGGAAACATAGAACTGCCTGCTGTCGCGATAATGCCCGTACAAGTCAGCGAGCTGGCGACAAAGGCTAAGGCCTTAGTGAGCCCGCTTTTAACCCTTTTGCGCATTAGCAACATGGCCAGTAGGGACATGCAAATCGCAGTTGCAGGCAGTGCCCATAACAGCGGCATAGTTGCATAATTGTTCAGCCAGGCACCGCTAACGATCTCCACTTGCTTATGCGTTGGCCTCGCCAACCCCATCGTATCTAGGACACTGGTCACTACATAGCCCTCAACCGACAACCAAATCATCAGACCCGCAGCAATAAAACTCAGAGCCAAAACTGGCGCCACTATAGTGCCGACAGTAGCCGCCCGCCTCGCCACCACATCATCGGTGCGCATCACCAACCAAGTGGCACCGTGCAGCAACACCATAGTCACACTTACCACAGCGCAGAGCAGAGCGAATGGACTGAACAGCTGCAAAAAAGAGCCGCTATAACTGACCCGCATCAGTTCATCAAAACTAAAGGGCACCCCGAGCATCAAATTGCCAAAGGCGATACCAAATACCAGCGGTGGTACCATGGAGCCTACAAACAGCGCCCAGTCCCAGTTATTGCGCCAGCGGGTCGATTCAATTTTGCTGCGATAATCAAAGGCTAAAGGCCGCAAAAACAGACAGAACAAGGTCAGCATCATGGCAAAGTAAAAGCCGCTAAAGGCCGTTGCATAGACCATCGGCCATGCTGCAAACAGCGAGGCACCGGCGGTGATAAACCACACTTGGTTGCCGTCCCAGTGGGCGCCAACAGTGTTGATAACCACCCGGCGCTGCAGATCATCTTTGGCGATAAAGGGCAGCAGCCCACCGACCCCCATGTCCATGCCATCTGTTAAGGTAAAAGCGATTAACAAGAACCCGATGATGCCCCACCACAACAACTTTAAAATTTCATAATCAAACATTTAAGTTCTCCTTAAGCGCTCTGGAATCTAAGACCAGAGATAGCGGCAGTGTTCTGTTCAAAATGATAGCGGCCAGTGTGCAAAGCACTGGGCCCCATGCGCGCAAACTTAATCATCAGCCACATTTCAATGGCAAACAAAATGCTGTAGACAATGCAAAAGGCGACCAGTGAAAACAGCACATCTGACACCTCTAAATTGGATGTGGCTAAAAATGTCGGTAATATTTCACTGACAGCCCAAGGTTGACGTCCAAATTCCGCGACAAACCAACCGGTCTCTATCGCCACCCATGGCAGAGGGAGTGCACACAAAATAGCCCAGAGCAACCAGCGCTTTTGCTCAATCTGTCGACGGGCATTAAAATAGAAAGCCAGTAAAAACAACCCCAGCATGATTACTCCGCAGCCGACCATAACCCTAAATGCCCAAAAAATAGGTGCTACAGCCGGTGTAGAGTCTTTAACCGCCATTTGAATTTGCTCATCTGTCGCATCTATTACATTCTCGGTATAGCGCTTAAGCAATAATCCATAACCTAAATCCTGTTTAGTTTCATTGAACCTGGCAATGTTCTCAGGAGTCTCTTCACCGCTGCGCAATTTCATCAGGTACTCATAGGCGATCATGCCGTTGCGAATGCGCGGCTCGTGGCGCGCCTGTAAATCACGCAGGCCTATAACTTGCTCGTCCAGCGAGCGGGTGGCTATTATTCCCAATGCATAGGGAATTTTCACCGCGTAGTGTGTTTCCATCGCCTCATCATCGGGCAGGCCGATTAAGGTAAAAGCTGCCGGGGCCGGCTCAGTGTGATACTCAGCTTCTATTGCCGCCAGCTTCACTTGCTGTACCTCCCCTACTTCGTAACCGGATTCGTCACCCAGTAAGATCACTGAGAAAATAGCCGCCACTCCAAAACCTGCAGCCACCGAGAAAGAGCGCTTGGCGAAAGCTACATCCCTGCCCTTGAGTAGGTAGTAGCTACTGATGCTCAATACAAACATCGCCCCGGCCACATAACCTGCGGCGACTGTGTGGATAAACTTAACCTGGGCCACTGGATTGAAAATAATCTCTGTAAAACTCACCAGCTCCATGCGCATAGTCAGGTAATTAAACTCACTGCCTATCGGGTTTTGCATCCAACCATTGGCAATTAAGATCCACAGTGCCGAGAAGTTGGTCCCCAGCGCCATCAGGAAAGTACCGGCTAAATGCTGGCGCCGACTCAACCTATCCCAACCGAGAAAAAACATACCGACAAAAGTCGATTCGAGGAAAAAGGCCATCAATCCCTCAATCGCCAGCGGTGCACCGAACACATCCCCAACATAGTGCGAGTAATATGACCAGTTGGTGCCAAATTCAAACTCCATCGTTAGCCCGGTAGCGACCCCGATGGCGAAATTAATACCGAATAACTTGCCCCAGAACTTGGTCATATCGCGATAGATTTCGCGTCCGGTCATCACAAATACGGCTTCCATAATGAACAGAATCCAAGTCATGCCGATTGTCAGGGGGACAAACAAAAAGTGGAACATAGCGGTCACAGCAAACTGCCAGCGTGACAGTTCGACCAGTGTTTCGTTGATCATATAATCTATACTCCAGCCGCACTCGGCTAACAGCCGTGTGGCGGCAATAAATTAAAGGTAAAAAGGCTGGATGTATCTTGCTAGGAGTTATCTTTGTTTTTATTAAACAGCTGCTCTTTTACCGAGAGTACTTTTGACACACCCGCCCCCAGTTTCATCAGTGTCCCCAACTGCTGTGGAGAGAGACTCTGCAGCTCTGCAGCCCAATCTGTGAGCATCTCTAACAAATCGTGTATATCCTGCATTTTCTGCTGGGCATACTCTTCGCTGTCACTTTTTGGCTCTTCCAACAGCAAGTTACGCAACACCGTTAACGTCGGATCGACTTCGCGTTTGCGCCGCTCCTGAAAAACCCTATTGGCCATGTCCCAGACACTGCCAATGGCACTGTAGTACTCTTTTCTGTCACCGGGTATGTGGCTAACCTGCACTAATTGCCAAGATTGCAGCTCTTTCATACCCATGCTGACATTGCCTCTGGAAATACTTAGAGCGCTGGCTAAATCGTTAGCAGACAAAGCATCCTCAGAGATAACCAGTAACGCGTAAATTTGCCCTACAGTACGATTAAAGCCCCACTTACTGCCCATTTCACCAAAGTGATAAACGAATGATTGATCTTTTTCCGATAATTGCATAATTCAATCTCACAAACTTTCAGTAATTTCTGAAAGTTTAAACAATTCTGAAAATAACAACAAGACTAATTTCATTATTAGTCCTGAAAGCAGAATAAATCCGGCCACAATTGCGCCAGTTAAAAATATTTATTTGCTTATTTAGCAGTGCACATTCACCTTGGGCTCGCAGTGCTAATGCACCCTGCTCTCAACCATGAAAACCCTCATAGGATAAATGTCATCACATTTGCCACTGAGCGGATCGAAGTACACACGCGCACTAGCGGCTCGCTTCCTGAGCGCTTTTGAATCAGAGCAGCGAGCGATTCTTGACAGATAAAGTTATACTTTATTGTTGCATATAAAATACAACAATAGTACATTGCCCTCGATTATTAATAATCGTTCTTTTTAAAAGATTTGATTAAGTTTAAATTTTTCAATTTTCACAGGAAAATACAACATGAGCAGCACAGTCTCAGATCAAGTATTAAGCGCATTAGATAAGGTATTAGTTGTTTCAAAAACGGACCTTGAAGGATCAATCACTTACGTAAACGACCTATTTTGCCAACTTACCGGCTACAGCCGCGAAGAATTAATCGGATCACCGCACAGTTTAGTCAGACACAACTGCGTCGCTAAAAGTGTCTACAAAGAAATGTGGGATACCATTAAAGCTGGCGAGATCTGGAGTGGAATCATTCCAAATGTTGGCAAAGGCGGTGGGCTGTATGTGGTTGACACTACTGTACAACCTATTTTTAACGCCGCTGGAGAAATCACTGAGTACATTAGTATCCGAAGGGTAGTCAACGATTTAATGGCCGACTTTGACAGCGTTGAACAATCCAAAGAAGCATACGACGATTACTACGAGGCCTGATAATGACAACTAATTTCAAGCGGGTGATTGTTAGCTATGGCTCTCAATCTGGCAATGCACAGCGATTGGCAAGAGCCCTTATTGAGACACATTTTTCAACGACCATCACCTTGGAGTTAGTTGCACTGAACGATTTAGCGCCAGAAACTATTGGCAGCAACGATTTGTTACTCGTTATCAGCAGCACATTTGGCGATGGCGAGCCGCCGGCTAATGCCGAAGATTTTATTCAAAAACTGCAACACTGCCAGACTCTGAGCAACTTTGAATACGCCGTTTTTGGCCTAGGAGATGTGGCCTATCCCAGGTTTTGTCAGTTTGGCAAAGCGCTGGATGCAGCCCTGGCACAAGCGGGCGCGATCAGAGTCATCAACCGGGTCGATGCAGACACCAACTACCAGCAATTTTTTAAGCAGTGGCTGACAACCATAGATGCCCTGCTGGCCGGCGATACTGAAATTGGATTGAGCTTAACGTTACAAGTCACCCCCTACAGTGAACATCAACCTCATCTGGCCAGCATTAGCTCGGTGGATAAACTTAACACAGGCGAATCCACGGTCTATCAGATAGACATCGATATCAGCGGTAGCGGGATGCACTATCGGGCAGGTGATCTGTTGTATGTGCTTAGCGATGACGATCAAATGTTACTGCGCCAGCTCGCTAACTGGTTTGCCGATGACAGAGCAATTAGCGCATTTGCCAATAAAGAACTGCGCTTGTTAAACAAGGCTCTGCTGCGCACTATTGCCAGGAAATCAGGCTGCACGGCGCTGAAAAACAACTTAAAACAGAGTAACAAAGACCAATTGGCTGAGTATCTGTACCCGCGGGATTTGCTAGATGTGTTAAAAGATCAAAGCTCTGAGCAAGTGGCTAATGAACGGTTTATCAGTATCGACGATCTTGCCGACGCCCTCTCAACCCGCAGCCCAAGAGTTTACTCTATCGCCTCGTGCGGATTGATGCATCCAGATCAAGTCAGTTTATGTATCCGGGAAGTGGCCTATGAGTTTGCCAACCGCAAACATTTTGGTAGCGCAAGTCACTGGCTTAGCAATGCCGCTGTCGGTCAGAAAGTTAAAGTATTCACCCGCTCTAACCCAGAGTTTCACTTAGCTGACCAGCAGCAAACTCCGATTATTATGCTGGCTGCCGGGACCGGCGTAGCCCCCTATATTGGATTTTTACAGCAGTTATCGCAGCAAGTGCAACGGGGGTCCTCCCGCAATAGCCTGTTATTTTTTGGCGAGCGCTATCGGCAACACGACTATCTATACCAGTCACAGCTGCAGACATGGCAAGAACAGCAAGTATTGCAAAAAGTTATTACAGTTTTTTCCAGAGACCAGCCTCAGAAGCGTTATGTACAACATGCACTGCTAGAAAACGGCGCCCAAGTCTGGCAGTTATTGCAAGCTGGAGCTCTGCTGTATGTCTGCGGCAGTAGAAAAAATTTAGAAAAGTCGATTGATCAGGCACTGCTACAGATAGCACAAACCCATGGGCAGCGCAGTCCAGAGCAAGCCCAGGATTACCTGGCAAGCTTGTATAACAAGGCTGTAATTCGTCGCGACTTGTATTAGCTAAATACAGCCAGGTAAACAGTTGTGCGAACTATTGTCTTGCAGGGAAAATCAGCCAGAGATTCCCTGCAAGCGGTTCAGATTCAGGTTTGGCTACAGTACTTTTTATCGGCGACTACTGCAATATTCACTGCCCATATTGATTAGCCCGCTCAATTCGATCTTCAATATCCGGGTGAGTGGCCAGATAGCGCATCAATCCTTTTTTCTCGGTCTCTGGCTGATCTGCATGAGCCTGATTCAGATCCAAAAATCCCTGCATTGCATCGGCAAAAGCTGTGGCTGGGATACCTAATTCATGCAGTTTCTCAAAGGCGTAATTATCCGCCTCGCGTTCCATATCTCTGGAAAAAGCATTTTGCACTAGGGCCGCGCCAGTGCCGACCAGAAGTTCAGCAACGGTTTCCAGATCGCCAAATACCACGGCAATAATGATGCTGTTACTAATAGATTGAGCCACTATTCGCATGCTGTGCTGTCTCTGCACATGACCGATCTCATGCAGCAATATTGCCAGTATGGCATCCGGTTTGTCTTGCAAACTGATCAACAAATCGTCTGTAATCACTACCGTGCCGTCTGGCAGAGCAAAAGCATTGGCGCCAAAAAAATCACTTTTAAAGATATGCAGTGTAAACTTGTCTTTGGAGAGCCCCAGTTGATCCAGCGCTTGCTGCCATTGACTGATGACTTTTTCACGATCAGCTTTTGCGACTTCACTGGGATCTAAAATGGATTTTTTCAGAGCATAAAATGTCTGTTCACCCATCTCTTGAGCAACCACATCCGGCAAGTGCTTTACACTCTCTGTTACCAGCTTAGGCATTAGTACCGCGATGCCAAACCAAATCAATAAGGGCACCATTAATACCGATGCCAATACCCATTTAACGCTCTTCTCCAATCGTTCTATTTTGCCATTGGCCAAGCTCAACCTGTCACTGCTATTAGCCGCAATAAACTTACCACCGTCCAAAAATTCAACTTCTAAAGCAACCCCGGGAATTGCACTAGAGACAGACAACTGCGAGGTATTGGTCGCCATGATACATTTGTGATTTTGATAAAGATTGACCACTTCTCCATTGACCAGCAATTCGACCGATTGTGCCCGACTGGTTTTTGGGAAGTAGTAAGTCCCGGATAGTTGTTGCTTCATAATAAGTTTCCAGTGCGGCTGGGGAATGCATAAACCCGCATATCACAACAAACTAACTTGCTGGGATACCCGGATTAATCAGTAACTTTTAACTAAATTGCGGATACGCCAATATCAAACGCATCGGCGGCCTCATCACCAAATGAAGATTTATGATCGCCATTTGTATCAATGATAGCGTCAGCTTTATTACTAATCTTCGCCTGGGTACTGTTGGCAAAATATCGCGCGGTACGAATGGCTGCCCAGGGGTAGGCCAATCCGAGACTACAAATAATCGCCAGAAAATTGGTTGAGATCAACATAAAGTACGGCAGTACCGACATGTTTGATCTAAACTTCGCCAGATCCTCAAACTCACTACTGTTGAATACATGGTTGCGAATCTTTACTTTGAAGATAGCACTGACCAGAAAAATCAAAGAAAAATACACCAGTCCACCCGCTATCTGAGCGGCTGTAGATAACCCGACAAAAGCCGCCGGATCTAAACCACCGACTGCGGCAAAAACAATAGCGATTATTGCCGCCACTCCAATGACAGTTACTACAAGCACCATCAATGCGGCCAGATAATACTGTTTGGTCTCTATATAAGTGCTCAGACGCTGTTCACCGTAGCTGGTATTAGAGAGCACAAATTCATTCATTTTCTTCATCACCCAGGGCATCGCCAGATAAACAGTCAACATCCCGACTATAGGTAATAATATAAAAGTGACAAATGCTTTGCCGTAAGTGCCATGAAAATTGAAACGAACGTTGCGGTAGCTGGTCATGCGGCTATCAAAACGTAAGCCCTGAACGATAATCCAGGGAAAAAGGAAGACTAACGCAATGGAAAAAAACAGCCCCGCAATAGGAAAGAAACTAGTCACTAGTGAGTAGGCGACAAAAAAAGCAATAGCCATGAGCCTGCCTTTTAAGATTTGCAGAGGTTTTGCTAAATAGGAAAAAGCGTGCGAATCTAGTTTAGTGTTGCCATAAAAATAGCTTTTGGTACGCACTGTCGCCCATGCGGAATAGATCCCCAGGGTGACAATGCTTAACAATACATTGACTATCCAAATACCAAAAAACTCGGTGCCTTTGCCGCTAAATTCTACCGGCACTTTATTAAATTGAACTTCCGCTTTTGATGTATGATCAACATCCATTACATAATCCCTCAATATTTATTATTTAAATTAAAAGCTTAGTGCTTTAATCGAGTGGATTATACCCAGTTGCGTCAGTAATTAAATAAGAAAGATTCCCAACACCGGATTAATTTAAAATTAACCGTTTTATTTTCTACTTCTCTGTTTCTTAGTTAAAGTAGGTTTAACCCGCTTGCTCTTCAACGGCTGTTTAACTGGCTTTTTTCTGCTGGTGCTTTTAGCGCTGTTCTTGTTACTACTCTTAGTATTGGTATTGGCGCCTGTTTTAGCCTTAAAAGCCCCCTTAGGCTTAGCTTTGGGCCGCGCTTTGCTATTTTTAGCACCGTTATCATTGTTAGATTTATCAATCGCAGCGGATAAAGATTTAGACTTGGCATTGGATTTAGAACTTTTGCCGCTGCCGCCATCGGCACTGGAATCCTCGGTGAGTGCCAAAATAGTAGTCAGTTCTTTCTCGGTTAAATCGCGCCAGTCCCCCGTCGCCAGCCCTTTCAAACTGACATTCATAATACGGGTGCGCTCTAACTGTTTGACCTCATAGTTAAAGTGTTCACACATCCGCCGAATCTGTCGGTTTAGACCCTGTATTAAAGTCATCCTAAAGCTGTACTGTGACTCTTTAAAGACTTTACATTTCTTAGTCATCACCCCAAGGATAGGAACGCCGTTGCTCAGTCCCTGAATGAACTGATCTGTGACAGGTCGATTGACTGTCACTATGTATTCTTTTTCATGGTTATTGCCAGCACGCAAAATCTTATTGACCAAGTCGCCATTATTGGTCATAAAAATCAGCCCTTGGGAGTCTTTATCTAAACGACCTATAGGAAAAATCCTGGAGCTGTGGCCGACGTAATCGACAATATTGTTGCGCTCATCGCCCTCAGTGGTGCTCACTACTCCCACGGGTTTATTCAAGGCAATAAAAACCAGTAATTCCTCATCCATCGGCTCTATGCGCTGGCCGTTGACTACTACTTTATTGCCGGGCATAACCCTGTCGCCAACTTCCGCTTTTTTACCGTTTATAAACACATTGCCCTGTTCTATAAAGCGGTCCGCGTCTCGTCTGGAGCAGAGACCGCTTTGACTGATGTATTTATTTAAACGGGTTGAAAATAACTCTGACATAAGTGTTTACGACTCAAAAACGAATTAATAGAAGCAGCGTAGAGCAACCGGGCTCGCCTGACTGGCGCTATTGTACTAGATAATCAATCGATAAACGCAGCCGCTGTTTAGATTAGTTACTTCTTTTTACCCTCAAAATCGTCGACGTTATTATCCAGAGTAGCAGCTCCTCTTAAGAGTATTGCAATAACGTCCTAGGAATTCACTTAACAGTGCTGAAGAGAATAACTTTGCTCGTTAACTAGCGACGGGATTTGCGCGCGTGCAACAGCGACTTGTGCCATATCCAGTTCGAGAATCTGCAGCCCAGGCTCCGTACCGCCTAAGTCACAACAGACTTCTCCCCAGGGATTAATCACCAGTGAGTGCCCCCAGCTCTGGCGAGAATTTTCATGAGTGCCGACTTGAGCGGCGGCAATGATCCACAGACCGTTTTCGATCGCCCGGGCGCGCAGCAGAGTTTCCCAGTGGTCCCGGCCGGTTTTCATGGTAAAAGCGGAGGGTACAAAAACAACAGTGGCACCCGCTTGAGCATACAGGCGATACAACTGCGGGAAACGTAAATCGTAGCAGATGCTCTGCCCCCATGCCCCCCATGGAGTATCTACTAATACTGCCTTTGATCCATGACTATAGCGATCAGATTCGACGATGGATTTTTGCCCCTGCAACTGCACATCAAACAGGTGAATTTTATCGTAACTGCAGCGCACAACCCCTTCTTTATCGAATAAATCACTGTGATTTAACAACTTGCCAGTTAATCCTAAAATAGGGGTTGAACCTGTGTGCAACCATAATTTGTAGCGCTGTGCCAACTCTTCACACTTGCGGATAAAAGGATCCTGCTCAGCACTGAACAACTGCTGCTTGGGATTGTTTAAATTGGCATTCATCATCCCCGCCGCCTCTGGCAGAGCTAATAAATCGCAATTTTGTCGCGCGGCCTCAGCGGCGATTTCGATCAGAGTATCGATATTCTGCGAGCGGCTATTGGATGAGTTCATCTGCCCTATACAAAGTTTTAACACTTGCTTCACTATTAACTCCACACTTGCATGATTGCTTAATTCTGCCGTTAAATCATAGCTTGTTCTGCACTGGATAGCTGCTTTTTATACAAGCAGCTCGCCGGCTATGCGCAGTGAATAATAGGACTTGTGACTATAGAACAAAAGCATAAGTTGCTGGTCTATATCCATTGCTACGAAGTTCAATTTATCTGAATCCGGCACTAATCATAGAACGTATCTAGGGATACATATCTATCAATGCAACTACAAACACTTTTTAGCCGACAATCAATAACTGAGTATTAAAGCAGGTGCAATAACCCCTGCAGCTGTAAAAACAGATCGGCCCGACTTTTTGCTTAGTGCCCACAGACAGGCCTAGCAGATAATTCAGCAGGTCTGCCTATACTCACAGGAGTGAGCGATGAACAAACTACTAATCCTGGGCGCCCCCCTATTAGCGACCTTAATCGGCTGTAGTCCCCCGCTAAAACCTAATCCAGATATTTCTGCTTATTACGTCACCCCTGGCAGCAGCTTTTACCCAACACAATTATGTGGCCTCACCCCCTCGGGCGAGGCTTGCCTGCAGATGAAGGATGGGCCCCAGGTTAAAACGCAAATAAATGATTACTTTTTAAATTGGCTGCTGAGCTTAAAAGCTAATGAAACAACCATTGCCACCTCCGGTCGAAGCTCTTATCTACTGCCTGCAGAACAGGCAGTGCCGCTGTTACAAGCTTTGGTTGGTGACAACAAACAACGGGAACACGAGCGAATGATGCGCCGTCGTGAAGGAGATGATGATTGACTAGATTACCTAGCGAGGGAGTATCCGCTTCGATGCTCCCTGCTAGGACCTTAAGAGGGCAACCCGGTTAATGTCAATTTCCTGAAGTGATTTAGGGAAAGCGATAGTTAATTTTCTCCAATACCATCAGGGGGTAAATATTACCTCCCCAACAGCCACAGGATGTAAATCATGAACAAACTACTGATCCTGGGTGCGCCACTGTTAGCGGTCTTAGTCGGCTGCACCCCACAGCTAAAACCTAACCCCAATATATCTGCCTACTACGTCACTCCAGGTGCTGGTTTTTACCCAACCCACTTATGCGGTATCAGCTTTGCTGGTGAAGCCTGCCTGCAGATGCGCGATGGCCCCAAGGTAAAAGCAGTACTCAATGGTAACTTTTTAAACTGGCTACCCGGTTTACAAGCCAATCAAACGACTATTGCCAACTCCGGCAGAAGATCTTATCGACTGGCGGCAGAGCAAGCAGTGCCACTGTTACAAGCCCTAGTTGACGACAATAAACAGCGGGATTTTGAGCGCTGGATGGACGACGATGACGAAGATGATTGACTGGATTGCCTGACAAGGAACAGATGGCTGATGCGATGTTCTCTGTTGGGGCCTTGAGAGGGCAACTCAATAGCGGTGATGGTGCACAACTTTATGCAAAAATTGCTCGATAGATATTCGCTTCATTAATGCTTAAACGTTCACTAAATTTCTGCTCGGTGCAATAGCGCTGCTCCCCTCACTCCACTGGCATCACCAAACTCTGGTGCCAGTACCACGGGTGCTTGTGCGCGATCAAACAAATGCTGCTTAATATATGCCGGTAGCTTTTGATACAAAGCGCTGACATTGCTCATGCCGCCACCTAAAACAATCGCATCGGTATCGTAGCTCAATTGAATAGTGGCCAAACTGGAAGCCAGCATATCGACATAGATCTCAAACACTTCAGTGGCCAGTTGATCACCGCGCTCCACCAGCGACATTATTTTCTCGGCGCTGATACTTTCCAAGCTGGCAGCATGCGCCTGTTGATATTTATATTTATAGAGGTTCTGCAGGCCACTACCGGAAATATATTGCTCTGCACAGCCTTTTAAACCACAGGCACAAGGCCACACTGGAATTTTGTACTTATCCAGTACATAGGCATTAATCCCGATATGCCCCCACTCCCCGGCAAAGCCGTGAATACCGGTACAGAGTTTTCCTGCAGACACTTGCCCGCCACCTGCCCCGGTACCTATGATGGCACCAAATACATTTTGGTATTCTTTAGCACTGCCTAAAATAGCTTCCGAGAGGGCAAAACATTTACAGTCATTTTCGATCCGCACCGGTCGCTGTAGCAGATCACTTAAATCTAGCTCTAACTGCTGACCTATGACACAGGGAATATTTACCGAGATAAAAGCGCCATCGTGATAATCACGAATTCCGGGAAAACCTATGCCCACTGAACCTATTGTTTGCAACTGTGCATCAAACTGGCGGACCATAGATTGAATTTTGTCGAGAAATTGCGAATAATCATCAATGGGAGTCGCCTGGCGCTGCTGCTTTACTAACCGAAACTGTCGATCAAAAGCAGCTAACTGTATTTTTGTACCGCCGATATCAAACCCGTAATACATAGCTAAACCTTGCTTTACATTGTTCACTTGATTTATCAGCTTGAGAATTTTGCAGCTGCCCTATACTGGACAATTGAAACTCCAAAGCTACTTTGAGTTCAGTTAAAATGAGCAGAATTACCCAAGTTCGTATTTCCATTTACTGTATTTTACAGGCAGAATGTTCAACCGACATTGCCAGTTTTTCAATACCGTGTGACGGTGTCCATCGTTTAAATTCAACAAAACCATATTTCTTGTATAAATTAATTGCCGGCCTATTCACCACAGCGGTTTCTACAATGGCCTCTGCAAAATCAAATGTATCTAAAACATAACGTATTAATTTACCTGCTATGCCTTTTCTAAAATATTTTGGATCTACAGTTAAACTGTTAATTTCCAGATATTTATCTTGAATGACTATTTCAATAATTGCAGCCAGACAATTGTTCTCACTAAAACCATAAAACTCAGTGTTTGAATTGGCTATATCCACAGCACTTCGCTGCAGTGGCGGAAAATTTTCAACGCCAATAAGTTGCGCTTCAATTTTATAAGAATTTTGAAAAACAGTATGAATTCTATTTGCAGTCAGTTGATTCGAATTTTCAAGTTTAGTTATCATACCCGCTCTACCTCTATGCTTGTTCCTGGCGCCCTAAGGATGGGCAAAGTGCTCTTAGCGTTAACAAAATTTTCCATTTAACTATCATTAGCCGAATTGCGGTGCCACGGATTACCGCTGTGTCATTTGCTTAAACTGCTGGAACAACAAACTATTCAGCAGCGGGATTTTTAGGAAGCTTAGACTAAAAATTTGACGGCTAATCGACAATGATTAATTCGATGCCGCGATTGAGCACTCCCAGGCGATAGCTCTCAGGAATATTAGCATCAGTGATGATGGTATCTATTTTTTCCAGATTTGAAATTTTGTACAAACTCAACTGAGAGAATTTACTGGAGTCAGTGACCACTATAATTTTTTCTGCCACATCAGCCATAATGCTGTTTACTCTGGCCTCATCTTCGCTATAGGTGGTGATTCCTTTTTCTAAATGGAACCCATCAACACCCAGGAACAACTTGTCAAAGTGGAACTCTTTAAGGTTTTTCTCCGCCTGAGCACCACAAAATGATTGGCTTTTATGGCTAAAATGTCCACCTGTCACCATAGTGGTAATCCCCTTAAAAGCAGAGAGCTCGATCAATACCGGCAAGCTGTTGGTCATTACATGCAGTGGTGCAATAGCGCCAAGTTGCTCGGCGATGCACTTAGTGGTAGTGCCTGAATCTATAATGATAGATTCTCCAGCTTGCACTAGCTTTGCCGCCGCTGCGCCTAACTTGGCTTTAACTTGCGCGTTATCTGATAACTCTCCGGTCCCAGTATGTTGCTGCTCTGTCGGCTTAGTTAACATAGCACCGCCGTAGTGACGTACTAACTTCCCCTGCTGTTCTAATAATCTTAAATCTGCTCTGACAGTCACAGTAGATACAGCAAAGCGCTGGGCGATATCTTCCACAGTCACAGAGCCCAGTTCAGCTAACTGCACTAGGATAAACTCTCGGCGCTCTCGGGTATTTCTCATGCTCTTTTTAGCTTCTTTCACTGTCTAAGATCACTTTTTTCATTTTTAAAAGAATTATTATATCAATTGCTTAACTTGAGACCACTGTTAGCATCGAAAACATGTAGCGCCGCTAAATCAACACCGACATCAATGACCTGCCCGGGTTTGTGATCGAGCCTTAGTACTGTTTTAGCAACGATATCTTGGCCACACAATTGTCCATGGATATATGACTCCGCACCCATAGCCTCGATAAACTTTACTTTGACTTTTACTGTATGACTATCAGCTTGGGAAGCTTGCAGCTGGAAAAACTCCGGCCTGATACCCAAAACAATTTCCTGTCCTACTGTAACAATCGCGCTTTGCACTGGGATAAATGTGCTGTAGCTGCTGTCCTGGGTGTCATGCACTGCAACCCCCAGCTGACTTCCCTGGTTTTGCACAACTCCACGAATAAATGAAATGGCGGGAGCACCTAAAAAGCCTGCGACAAATATGTTATGTGGATTATCGTACAGCTCTAAAGGGGTGCCGACCTGCTCAATCACTCCATGGTTCATCACCACAATGCGATCGGCCAAGGTCATTGCCTCTACCTGGTCATGGGTCACATAAACAGTAGTTGTCTGTAATTTTAAATGTAGCGCTTTCATTTCTGCGCGCATCTGAATACGCAATTTAGCATCTAAATTAGACAGTGGTTCATCAAACAAAAATAATTTAGGCTCACGTACCAGCGCGCGTCCCATTGCCACTCGCTGACACTGACCACCGGATAACTGTTTAGGTGTACGTTCAAGCAGTGCACTTAAGTTAAGAACATTTGCCGCCCAGTCGATCATTTTGTCGATGTGCGCCTGATCTGCCTTACGTATTTTTAAACCAAAGGCTATGTTTTCATACACCGTTAAATGCGGATACAACGCATAACTTTGAAACACCATGGAAAAATCACGTTTCTGCGAAGGTACATCATTAATCTCTTTACCGTTGAGCATTAAGCTCCCGGCACTAATATCTTCAAGCCCCGCTAGCATGCGCAATAGTGTTGATTTACCACAACCCGACGGGCCTATAAGCACCAGGAATTCACCTTTGTTAACCGTTAAGTCAATCCCGTGTAATACCTCGACGCTGTCGTAACGCTTAACTAACTTATTAAGTTGCAAAACCGACATACAAAACCTTTCGTTCTTATTAAAATGAAAGAAAAATATAACATAACTGAAACAATTGTCAATATTCCTTTCATTAAACTTGCGATAAAGAAAGATATATGATTACATCAGCCTTAGAAACATCCATAACCCCACTAAAAAAACAAAACGAAAGATTATAGGTGTAACAATGAAATATTTATCTACTTCTTTAAAATCTATAGCAACCGGCGTGTCACTGGCAGTATTGGGCACAACATTATCCCTATCGGCACAAGCAGCAGAGGAAGTGCGTTTTACTGTTGCCTATTACAGCGCAAAAACAGGCCCTTACTATGAGGCATTGGCTGAAAAATTTGAACAGAGCAATCCAGATATTGATATTAAAATCGAAGTTGTTAACTGGGATGTACTAAACCAAAAGCTGACCACTGACATCAGCTCAGATGTAAATGCCGATATGGCAATCATCGGCACCCGCTGGTTAGTTGACTACGTAAAAGAAGACGTAGCGGAGCCTCTGGATGGCTTGATCAGCAAAGATTTAAAAGAGCGTTTCGTACCCGCGTTCTTAAACCCCGGCACTTTAAACGGTAAAGTTTACGGCCTGCCAGTAGCGGCATCGGCAAGAGCCATGTACTACAACAAAGACCTGATGCAAAAAGCCGGTGCTAACGTCCCTACAACCTGGGATGAACTGGCAGACAGCGCTGCCAAGATTTCTAAAATAGACAAGAGTTATGGTTTCGGTTTGCAGGGCAAAGAAGTAGAAACCGATGTGTATTTCTACTACGGCATGTGGAGTGAAGGCGGCAGTTTGCTGAAAAAAGATGGCAGCTCTAACCTTGCTAGCAGTGCATCTGTAGCCAACGCAAAACGCCTGCAAAGCATGATTGATAATGGCTTAACGCAACCGGGTGTCACCTCTTACAACCGTGAAGACGTGCAGAACTTATTTAAGCAAGGCCGTGTCGGTATGATGATTACCGCGCCATTCCTGGTCAACCAAATCAAAGAAGAAGCACCTGAGTTAAACTATGGCATTGCCCCTATCCCCAGCGGTGCTAGCAGCGCGACTTACGGCGTAACCGATTCAATCGTACTGTTCAAAAACTCTAAGCACAAAAAAGCGGCAGTTAAGTTTATGGACTTTATGTTCACGACAGAACAGCGCGCTGCATTCTCATCCGGCGAAGGTTTCCTACCGGTATTGAAATCAGTCTCTAAGCTGCCTGAGTTTGCACAAAACGATGCGGTTAAAACCTTTGTTAACCTACTGCCCCAGGCGAGATTTGCGCCGACGATCGCCGGTTGGTCTGAAGTTGCAGATATCACCAGCAACGCAGTACAAGCTATCTATGGCGGTGCAGATGCACAATCTACTTTAGCTAAAGCCGAAAAACGTGTGAACCGCGTATTAGGTAAATAAACTTAAGCGGCGATATCTTGTAAGCCTTCCCTGTAGCTGTATTACAGAACCGGATGAGTCACTGACAGCAAGCCAGTGATTCATCCAACACTGGCATTTCATGCACTGCGTCTACATTGTTTGTGACTTACTATCCGCACATGCGTGCCATCAACGACGCACTTTTTAATAACAAAAATACTGACAATTCGACAGTTTAGACTCTCATTTTGATTGCACTTAAAGCAGTAATAACGGTAACGATATGAACAGAAACCTTCCTCTATATTTAATTCTGCCAAGTTTATTGCTCGCATTATTCGTCATTTCTTATCCGCTGTACGAACTGATCAATTTATCGCTCAGTGATGTAAACCGTTTCGGTAAAGTCAGAGGTTATATAGGTTTAGAAAACTTTACT
Source organism: 'Osedax' symbiont bacterium Rs2_46_30_T18 (assembly GCA_002163025.1). Taxonomy (GTDB): domain Bacteria; phylum Pseudomonadota; class Gammaproteobacteria; order Pseudomonadales; family Balneatricaceae; genus Rs1. The sequence continues at coordinate 15,164 of MABF01000252.1, read as the reverse complement.
TATATCTTTGAGGATCCGCTGTTTATCGATGCAGCGCTGCGCACTGTAGTTTGGACAGTGGCGGTGGTTGGCGGCACCATATTATTTTCAATACCTATAGCGGTTATTCTCAATACTGAGTTTCACGGCAGGGGCATAGCGCGCACCATATTAATGCTGCCATGGGCGATATCACTGCCGATGACAGCCATCGTCTGGCGCTGGAGCTTAAACGGTGAGTTTGGCATGCTCAATGCCTCGCTGATGAATGTCGGTTTAATCGATTCACCTATCGTCTGGCTGGCACAATCTGCCACCGCATTTCCGGTACAAATTGGCTTGGGTATATTGGTCTCTATCCCTTTTACAATCACCATTTTTCTCGGTGGCCTGTCGTCGATTCCCCTGGATTTATACGAGGCGGCAAAAATGGATGGGGCGAATGCATGGCAGCAGTTCAAGCGCATTACCTACCCGCTACTACGCCCTTTTATCAATATGGCGATCGTACTAAATGTGATCTACGTCTTTAACTCTTTTCCTATTATTTGGGTATTGACCCAAGGTGGGCCAAATAACGAAACCGATATTTTAGTGACTTATCTCTACAAGCAAGCATTCAGCTTTGGCCACATTGGCCAAGCTTCAGCCGTCTCTATTGCGATGTTTACTGTGCTGTTAATTTTCACCATATTTTATGCACGCATGGTGATGAAGAATGAAAAATAGAAAGTGAGAAATACAAAATGTTAACCAAGATGAATAAAAAAACCAAACGCAGCATCTTCTGCTGGCTGGCGCTGTCACCGATCATTTGCGTCATAGTCTTTCCATTTGCAGTAATGTTTTTCACTTCTGTGAAACCGCGCCAGGAAGTGTTTAGCTTTCCGCCAACCTGGTTGCCCTCACAATTCGTCTGGCAAAATTATATTGATATGTGGCAGGCGACTAAATTTAGCGACGCCCTGATCAACAGTTTATATGTCAGCTTCAGTGCCACATTCATAACCTTACTGGTGGCAATACCCGCCGCTTATGCACTGGCCCGCTACCATTTTGCAGCCAAGAGCAGCTACCGGCTGTTTTTGCTGATCACGCAAATGCTCTCACCTATAGTATTGGTGATCGGCTTGTTTCGGCTGATCGTCTGGTTGGGGCTAATTGATTCGGTAAACTCACTGGTGCTGATTTATGCCGGGTTTAACATCGCCTTCGCCATCTGGATGCTGCAAAACTACTTTCACACTATCCCTAAAGATTTGGAGGAGTCTGCCTGGATGGAGGGCGCCAGCTTTTTACAGGGGCTGACCAAAGTCTTTTTACCTATGGCCATACCCGCGATCGCAGTAACCGCTATGTTCACTTTTATCAACAGTTGGAATGAATTCGTGCTGGCGTTGACGGTGCTGCGTACTGAAGAGAATTATACCTTGCCGATACAAGTGTACTCTCTGGTCGGTGGGCGCTACACCATCGAGTGGCACCATGTGATGGCCGCTGCGTTGGTCGCCTCACTGCCTGCGGCCATTCTATTTAGCTGGCTACAAAAGAAGCTGGTGACCGGCCTGTCTTCTGGAGCGGTGAAGTAACCTGAGACTTTTCAGCCTTTAAATTTGTTATTCAAGGAAATGTTATGAGCCCGTTACTCGAGCTAATTGAACGCCATAAAGCGGGAACCCGCTGCGGTATATATGCAGTGTGTTCAGCTAACTCTTTTGTTTTAGAAGCTGCCATATTACAGGCGAAGCAGCACAACTCATTGCTGCTGGTTGAAGCGACCTCTAATCAAGTGAACCAGTACGGTGGTTACACAGGCATGTTGCCCGAAGATTTTCGCCAGTTTATCCAGCAGATAGCGACACGATTAGACTTTCCACTTGAGCAACTAATCCTCGGTGGAGACCACTTGGGGCCCAATTGCTGGCAGTTAGACAGTGCAGAGATTGCCATGCAAAAGTCTGCGCAGCTGATTGAGGCTTACGTGGCAGCGGGCTTTGAAAAAATCCATTTAGATTGCTCTATGGCCTGTGCCGATGACACTCTGCCATTAGAAGACAGCATCATTGCTCAACGTGCAGCTCAGCTGTGCCTCGTAGCAGAGACAACTTATGCCAATAGAGCCAGTGATAAAGCTGATCAAAGACCACCACTTTACGTAATAGGCACTGAAGTGCCAGTCCCTGGTGGCGCACAGGAAGATTTAGCCACAGAGCTTGAAGTAACGAGTACAGCCTCGGCTGCACAAACCATACAACTACATTGTGATGCCTTTGGTGAACTGAAGTTACCAGCAGCCTGGCAGCGCACTATAGCATTGGTGGTGCAACCCGGGGTTGAGTTTGACCACCAATCGATCATCAGTTACCAATCTGAAGCGGCACAAGCGCTCAGCACTGTGCTTGATACTTACCCTAATATGGTCTTTGAAGCGCACTCAACGGATTATCAAAGTGCAGCAGCCTACAAAGCATTGGTCAGCGATCACTTTGCAATACTAAAAGTAGGCCCCGCACTCACTTTTGCTCTGCGCGAAGTATTATTTTCCCTGAGCGATATCGAACAGACGATACTAGATAGCACCGGGCAGGCTATCGAAACTGCCAATCTAAAAAACGTATTAGAGCAAAGTATGTTAGACAACCCTGAATATTGGCAACCTTACTATCAGGGAAGCGCTGGGGAGCAGAAATTTTCCAGGCAATACAGTTTAAGTGACAGATGCAGGTACTACTGGCCGCAACAGGAGGTGCAACAAGCCGTTGAGACTTTGCTCAGCAACTTAAATCACTGCCAAATTCCTATCGCCTTACTCTCTCAATACCTGCCCGTACAGTATCAGGCAATAGTGCAAGGCGAGCTGGACAACGCGCCACAGGCAATTATTTACCACCATATTCAACAAGTCACGGCACAATACGCCAGTGCCTGCTCAATGGGAACAGATTATGAGTAATCAGCAACCTCAATACCTACAGCGCAATCACAGTGAACTGGAGCATTTACAAGCACAGCACACCGCCAAAGAGATAACTCAGCAACTGCAACTCTGGTCCGATTTAACGACGCATCTAGCTAAAGTACAAGCGCCACTGGATCAGTTTTTAACGCCGCTTTTTAATCATCCACGACTGAGCATAATACTCACCGGTGCCGGTACCTCGGCCTTTGTTGGCGAAGCTGTAGTTCCGGCTCTGCGCAGTCAAAATGTGTTGGATATTCACAGTGTCGCCAGTACCGATTTAGTCAGTAATCCACATCTGTATTTGCGCGGTGATCGCCCGACATTACTGGTTTCATTCGCCCGCTCTGGCAACAGCCCCGAGAGTGTCGCGGCGGTTGATATTGTCGATAAATTAGTGGATGAGAGTTATCACTTATTTATCACCTGCAACCAGGATGGCCAACTGGCCGTTTCAGCACAGCAAAATGCAAGACGTTTTTGCCTGTTAATGCCCGAGGCGACCAACGATCAAAGTTTTGCTATGACTTCCAGCTACTCTTGCATGTATTTATCGGCACTGCACTGCTTAGATCAACAAAGCCTAGAGCTAAAGAGCCAGCAACGGCAATTACTCAGCGAATACTGCCAACAGAGCCTAGATACTTTTGTTGATAACTCGGTGCAGTTAGCGGCGCAGAATTTTCAGCGTTTAGTCTTTTTGGGCAGTGGTGGCTTACAGGGCAATGCCCGGGAGTCATCTCTGAAATGCATGGAGCTGACGGCCGGTAAGTTAGTGGCCACACATGACTCTTCGCTGGGCTTTCGCCACGGGCCTAAGTTTATCGTTAACAAAAAAACCTTAGTGATAGTAATGCGCTCAAACGCCGCCTACACCCAGCAATATGACGATGATATTATTGCCGAACTGCGCCGTGACGGCGTCGCTAAAGTGTTAGTGCTTTCCAGCGAGCCCCTTGTACAAAGCATTCCGCAGGTTGTGCAAAGGGATGACAAACTGGCGGATGTTTACCAGGGGTTGGCTTGGGTTATGTTTGCCCAAGTGTTAGGCTTTCAGCTTTCAATCAACTTAGGTTTGAGCCCGGATAACCCTTGCCCTAGCGGCGAAGTTAATCGCGTCGTTCAGGGGGTGACTATTCACCCGGTTACTGTGCATGCTTGAAGCAAAGGGTGGAACAGCATTAATGCAGATTAAAGTCGCTAAAATTTTTACTGAAAACCAAGTATTAGATAACGTCGTACTGAGCTTTAATCAGCAGATAGAAGAGATTAAGGCAGATTCGAGTTTTGATAAAACAGCGCCTGGTGACGATTCGGGAATACTGGATTACTCCGATTATTGGCTGATACCCGGACTGATTGATACCCATGCTCACGGCGCAATGGGCTGTGATGTAATGGATGCCAGCCATCACAGCTTGAATACAATGTCGCAATATTTTGCCAGTCTTGGCGTTACCGGTTTTCTCCCGACCACTATGACGGCAGATAAAACTGATATCTGCGAGGCATTACAACAGATCCACCGCTCTAAAACACAGGGAGTGCAAGGCGCCGAAATCCTCGGCGGCTATCTAGAGGGACCGTTTTTTAACCCAGTTTATAAAGGCGCGCAGCCTGAAGAGTATTTCCTGGATATCAACCGCGCTGACCTGGATGATTTTTTGCAGGCGGCCCAAGGCAGTTTAAGCTCTATTGCACTGGCCCCTGAGCAGGCATTAGCGCCATCGCTGATTCCCTATTTAAAGCAACAGGGATTGCGGGTGATGCTCGGCCACACTAACGCCACTTATGACCAGACACTGGCGGCGTTAGATGCAGGTGCAGACGGTGTAGTACACTGTTTTAACGGTATGCGCGGCTTGCACCACCGCGAACCTGGAGTAGTGGGAGCAGCGCTTAGCTGCCCGCACTGTTACACCGAATTAATTGCCGACGGCCAACACGTGCACCCGGCAATCATGAAAATGAGCTATCAGCTAAAAGGCAGCGAGTATCTGAACCTAATTACCGACTCTGTGCCCAGCAGTGGACTGGCCGACGGTGATTACTTTTTGGGTAGCGTGCCTATCAACATCAAGCAAGGAGTGGCACGCACCGCCGAGGGCGGGTTAGCCGGCAGCACTTTGCAACTGTTACACGCCGTCCGCGATGCCTGCAGCTGGTTTGATATCGACTTGCACACCTCCTTAAAAATGGCTTCGTTAACCCCTGCAACCCTCTTGGGAATAGATGATAAATACGGCAGTATTAAAACCGGAAAACAAGCATGTTTCAGTGTTATCGACCAACAATTTAACGTCCAGGCAACCTGGGTCAACGGCCAACAGGTCTATAAAAAAAACCAATGACACCCACACCTAACTTGTAACCACACCAACAAGTTAGGACTTACCAACCTCACACCTCACACCTCACGCCTCACGCCTCACGCCTTCCAACTTCCAACTTCCGTCTTCCGACTGTTCAATAATACTGATCCAATATCCTATCCAATTCACCATTGACGCGCATTGCGCCTAGCTCGCGATTAAACACTTGTACAAAACCCTGCCACTTTTTATTAAACATCAACCGATAATCAAAGCTGTTGAGAGTCTTGGAAGAGATAACAAACTTATCCTGCATCGCCGGATTATTTTTTATGATCCACTGCCCTACTAAGTCCGTAACGATTGTTGCATCATTGCGTTTTCGCAAGGTCATTTGCAGCATCGCAAGTTCAGTATTGGCCTCGGTTTTATTAATTCGTCGATCGGCAAAATATTCATCCAGCATCGGGTAGTTGTACCCTAAGTGGGTACCCAACGTTTTACCTAATAAATCATCGACTTTCTCAAATTTCACCGGTCTTTTTTTAGGTGAGAAAAGTACATCTTTGACCACTACTATGACATCAGAGAACACATATTGATCGGGTTGTGCTATCCACTCCCTGGCGGTGGCAGTAGCATCGATACTCCCGGCCAGCAAAGTCATAGCCACTCTTTTCTTGGGAATCCCCACTGTCTGTAACTGATAACCATGTTTATCGGCGATGTAATTAAGCACTTCTACCATAATGCCTTTAGCCGGGCCCTGTTCAGCCTTAATCATGTAAGGAGGGTAACCGGAAGGCGAGATATTCATGGTAATTATATCGCCTGCTTGCACCCAACTCAGTGGTATACAACTAAACATCAGCGCTGTTAAAAGTCTTTTCATCCTAGCCTCCAATGCTAAATTTAATCCTATAAGAATAGATCAATATTAAAGTTGGGATAGCACAGTCACAGGTTTTTTATCAGCGAACACTTATCCCAGCCACAATCTGCTACTATTGCGGCCATTATTGAGCAAAGATTATCGCCATATCTTTTGTGTGACTCTTTATCTTTTTGCTAATACCAAGATACACAACTGATCATATCTTAGCTAACTTATTTATTTATAGGAATAAAATCATGGGATTTAAAGGTAGTGAGCGTTACGTAGCCACTGATGAATTACAAATTGCCGTCAACGCGGCCATCACTTTGCAGCGCCCGCTACTGATCAAGGGAGAGCCCGGTACCGGTAAAACTATGCTGGCTGAAGAAGTCGCCGCCGCCACTGGGAAACGGTTGCTGCGCTGGCACATTAAATCCACCACTAAGGCCCAGCAAGGTTTGTATGAATACGATGCGGTATCGCGGTTGCGCGACTCACAATTGGGTGACGAGCGCGTTCACGACATCGGTAACTACATTAAAAAAGGCATGCTCTGGCAGGCCTTTGACAGCGAAGAGCAAGTCGTACTGCTGATAGATGAAATCGACAAGGCCGATATTGAATTTCCCAACGACTTACTGGTAGAGCTGGATCAAATGGAATTCAGTGTCTACGAGACAGGCGAGCGTATTGTGGCTAAACACCGGCCAATTATTATCATCACCTCTAACAACGAAAAAGAGCTACCGGATGCTTTTCTACGTCGCTGCTTTTTTCACTACATTCAATTCCCGGATCGCGAGACTATGCAGCAGATAGTCGATGTACACTACCCGAACTTAAAAAATGCGCTGGTCAAAGAGGCACTGGATATTTTCTTCCAGGTGCGCAATGTGAACGGTCTGAAGAAAAAACCTTCCACCAGCGAGTTAATTGACTGGTTGAAATTATTAATGGCCGACAGCATCTCCCTGGAAGTGCTGCAAAATACTGATTCCAACAAGGCGATACCTCCACTGCACGGTGCCCTGCTAAAAAATGAGCAAGACGTACATATGCTAGAGCGCCTGGCCTTTATGTCGCGCCGTCGTCCAAGCTAGTTATGTTAATCGATTTTTTTAATACACTGCGCAAAGCCGCAATACCAGTGACCCTCAACGAGTTGCTGGTACTGCTTGAGGCGTTGCAGAAAAAAGTAGTTTTTGCCGACCTGAATGAGTTTTATCTGCTGGCCAGAGTCTGCCTGGTTAAAGATGAAAAATACTTCGACCGCTACGATCAGGCCTTCGCCTACTATTTTAAAGGTATAGAAGTTCTGGAGCTATTCCCCAGTTCCGAGATCCCCGAGGACTGGTTAAAAGCTGAGTTTTTGAAAAACCTCAGCGATGAAGATAAGGCGCAGATAGAGGCGGCGGGCGGTTTAGATAAATTAATGGAAATGCTTAATGAGCGCCTTAAAGAACAGCAAAAACGTCACGCCGGCGGCAATAAATGGATAGGCACTGGCGGCACGTCCCCCTTTGGGCACAGTGGTTACAACCCTGAAGGAATCCGCATCGGCGGGAAGAGTGTGCACAAGCGCGCGATCAAAGTATGGGAAAAGCGTCAGTTTAAGAACCTCGACGACCAGGTGGAATTGGGCACCCGCAATATCAAAGTGGCGCTGCGCAAACTGCGCCAGTTTGCCCGCAGCGGCTCAGATGTGGAGTTGGATCTTAACGAGACTATCCGCAGTACCGCCGACAACGCCGGGCTACTGGATATCAAGATGGTCCCTCAGCGCCACAACGCCGCCAAAGTGCTGTTGTTTTTAGATATAGGCGGTTCTATGGACCCTTATATTCACTTGTGTGAGCAGTTGTTCTCAGCCGCGCGCAGCGAATTTAAGCACCTTGAATACTACTATTTCCACAACTGCATTTACGAGAAACTCTGGCAGGACAACCAGCGCCGCTTCGACGATACCGTCGCCACTTTGGAGGTACTTAACTCTTACCCCAGCGATTACAAAGTCATCTTTATCGGCGATGCTGCTATGTCCCCCTACGAGCTTTTCAGCCGCTACGGCAGTGTCGAACACATGAACGATGAGCCCGGAGAAACTTGGTTACAGCGCATACTGGACACTTGGAGCAAAGTTATCTGGCTCAACCCCACACCCGAGGGCCATTGGCAATATACCCAGACTACTCAGTCAATTGCCAAGCAACTGGACGGACAGATGTACCCGCTGACCCTTGAGGGGATGACGAAGGCGATTAATTATTTGTCTAAGTAACCGATGCTTACAGAACGCGGATTCATAGAGCCTGTGCAGATTGATAATCTATACTCTGCAGTGCTGAAAACCTAAATAACCTGTTCCCTAATCGACTGCAGGCACTGCTATTTTCGAAACGCTTTCATCCACTGCATTAAATGATTCAATAGCTGCTGTGCACCATTGGGTAACTGGCGCCCGAGTCGCGTTACCATATGTGTTTCTCCGGAATTGAGTATGTCATCCGCCAGAGGCAATGCCACTAACTGCCGATCTATTATTTCGCTGCTAATGACAAACTCAGGTAACAAGGTAATCCCCATGTCGGTGCGTACAAATTGTTTCAGTACTGCAATGGAGTTGCTGGTAAGGGTCGGCGTAAATCGTAATCGCTGTTTAAACTCGGCCAGTGCCAATAGCTGGCGCACCCCAAAACTACTCTCTGACAACGCGATAGGATAGCCTAATAACGCGTTCAACAATAATGGCTCAGTGCTCTGAGTAAGAGGGTGGCCGGGGTTTACCACGGCGCAAATTGGCTGCTGACTAATAACATGGGAGCGTATACCGGGGTGATTAGCCGGGTGAAACAATAATCCAATATGCGCCTCATCGGTCTCTATTTGACGTATCACTTCGTTGGATCCTGCCAAAGTGATTGATAAGGTTAGCTTAGGGAATTGCTTAGCAAACTCAGAGAGTGGGCCGAGCATTAAATCGCTGACAAACCCCTCCCCTATGACTAATTTTATATGTCCTAACTGCAACCCTTGTAACGCCGATAATTTAGCAAGACAGCTCTCTTCACTATTTTTTGTTTCACGGTAGTAACGCAGTACGATTTCACCCGCCTGAGTGACAGTGACTCCCGTGCGATGCCTCTCGATTAACTGGCAGGAGAGCTCCTCTTCTAACAGTGTGATATGACGACTAATAGCCGAGGGAGCCACATTCAATCTATCGGCGGCCGCCCTGATAGTGCCTGCCGTTATCGCCTCGTAGAGATAGGCAACCCTTTTGTCTCTGATCTCTTTCACTCGTGCTAATCCCTAGAGGGCTAATAGAATTACGACAGGGGATCCGCCCTGGCGAGGGGTATCGGACTATTTCTAAGCGAGCTGCTGCTGCGTTAAAGCCACCCAATAACTGGCACCTAAGGCGAGTACTTCATCATTAAAGTCATAGTGTGGGTTATGCAGCCCTTTGCCCCCTTGCATAGTACCGTTGCCGATCCAAATATAAGCGCCGGGCTTTTCTAATAACATAAAGGCAAAATCCTCAGACCCCATACTGGGCGCCTGATCCAGGATTACATTTTCTTCTCCTACTAGGTCTGTTGTTACCAGAGTGCATATTTGGGTATGTTGCGGGTGATTTTCTGTACAAGGTGCTACTCGACGATAGTCGAGTTCACCTTTAGCGCCAAAAGCTTCACAAATACTGGCTACGCGCTGGCGCATTAAGCTCTCTATTTGCTGCTGTTGCTCTATGGAGAAGGCCCGACAAGTTCCCGATAGGGTGACGGAATCGGGGATCACGTTATAAGCTTCACCGGCGTGGATCTGGGTAATACTGACGACACCTGAATGCAAGGGATCGAGGTCTCTGCTGACAATACTCTGCAGCGCCCCAATTAATTGACCTGCCACCATAATAGGGTCAGTACCCAGATGCGGCATGCCACCGTGACACCCCTGACCACTGATCGTGATATCAAACAAATCCATAGAAGCCATCACCGGACCTGTGTGCACCGCAAATTTACCTTGTTCCATCCCCGGCCAATTGTGCATGCCGTATACAGCATCGACATTAAACTGTTCAAATAATCCCTGCTCGCACATCATTTTCGCGCCGGCTTCACCCTCTTCAGCGGGTTGAAAAATAAAGACTACCGTTCCGGCGAAGTCTCTGTTTTGCGATAAATATTTAGCCGCCCCTAATAGCATTGCAGTATGGCCATCGTGACCGCAGGCATGCATTTTGCCATCGTGGCGCGAGCAGTGTGCAAATTTATTTAATTCCTGCATATTAAGTGCGTCAAGATCGGCGCGCAAACCGATGCAACCATTACCCGGCTTAGTACCTTGTAAAGTGGCAACGACACCAGTAACGGCTAATCCTGTATGCACCTCTAAATCAAAACTTTGCAACAACTTCGCCACTTTAGCGGCAGTGCGGTGCTCTTCGTAGGCGGTTTCTGGATGGGCGTGAATATCTTGGCGCCATGTCCGCATTTGGTGGTGTAACTCGCTGTCTTTAGCAATCGATGCCATTGTGATTCCTCAGTTATTGTCTGGGTATATTTCAATAATAGTATTACCCGCATAGCTCGCAGCAATACGTAATCCACCTTCATCGGTCAAAGTGTAGGCGACTTGATTTTCATCTAAATGTGCTCTTGCCTGTGCTATTGAGTGGCTCGTTACACGAATGGCAATACCGCTGGGAACCTGCGCCTCATTACAGGGAATGGCTACGCCTGCAAAACGCGCTCGCGCACGCTCCGGGCTGAGCACTTCAAAATCCCCCCTATCGGTATGGGCAACTAAATGCCCCTCTTCGACACTAACGGCTTGTTCACCGTATATTCCTGCAAAGCGCTGATAAAAATCAGTTGGGTTTTCAGCGATATAACTTACCATGCTAATCCCATTAGCACCATTGGCATGGGTCATCCAATCTTTAACCCAGACTAAATCGGGTTTGTGCTGGTGACAGAAGAAATTTGAAATCGCCGGCTGCTGGGAATTTATTAGCATCACCAGTGAAACAACAGCTTCCTCCTCACTTCCATCAGGTCTATGGGCTACACGGCGAAAATCGACAATTCCCTGGTTTTCTACCTGGCGTTGTTGCAATAATTGGTGATCGGCTCTGGCATCTTCGCTATGCAATGCCACAAGAGATATCCCCTCTTTACGCTCTATAGAATTTTGAATAAAGCGACCAAAAGCAAAACCTTTTTCGTTAGTCATATCCAATTTACTGTGATCATAGACACTGATCAGCTCAATGAAGTTCTCTGGGAACATTAGCAAATGATTATCTGTACCCCAGGGATGATGGTGCCTTGGGTTGATAAAAAAACCTAATCGCGCAAAATCCGCTGCTGCTTTATCCATGTCGGCTATAGCGACCAGCGGATGATCTATACCTAAATGATTTCTTTTCTTAGTCGCCATTTCTCACCTATATAATGATCGAGTAATTTTTACACTTGGTTACTTTTAGCTTGTGCTACAGGCCCCACTACTGTGCTGTTTTGGGCAACATCTTTAACCACTACAGCTCCCCCCGCCACTTTGGCATTTTTTCCGACTTCAATATTACCGTAGATCGCAGCACCTGAACCAATGAAAGCACCTTCTCGTACCTTTGGGTGGCGATCACCGCTACCTTTACCTGTCCCCCCTAAAGTAACGCCCTGAAAGATCGTGACCTGATCTTCCACTACTGCGGTTTCTCCTATGACGACGCCCACTGAGTGATCCATGAATATACCAGAACCTATGCGCGCAGCGGGGTGGATATCGACAGCAAATAAGCAGACCGTTTTTGCCTGTATGAAACTGGCCATTGCGCGCTGCTGATGATGCCAACAAAAGTGCGCAAAACGATAACACTGTAAAGCCTGATAACCGGCAAAAAATAGCAGTGGTGAGTAGTGGTCTTTAATACTGGCATTGGCGCGCAGCTGGCAGAGTAAATCCGCCAAAGCTGCCTCTTTAATGCTACTTTGAACACTTTTCTGGTCAGTCTCTGCCTGCGTGCAAAGTATTGAGTACAGGTACTCTTGCCACTGGATCACAGTGTTTTTATCTTCGGCTATTTTCTCAGCTAATATGTGGCATAAGGCCTTTTCAAAACTGTCGTGCTGCAAGATATTACGCTGTAAAAAAGTGCGTAATAGTGGGCTTTTATCGGCCTCCAGCTGAGTTTCTTGCACAATCGTGGACCACAAATTCAGCACATCTATTACTCTTACATAATCTGACATAATTTATCATCTTCCGTTAAATCACGCTTATTTTAAGAACATTTTGTATCCAGAACTGTACCTGTTCAACACTGTACTTACTCTACAGAGTAGCCAAATTGAATGGCCGGATCTTTTGCAGTTTCAACCCAGACACTTTTAGTTTGGCTGTATTCAAGCAGCCCCTCGTAACCACTGGAGCGACCGTAGCCACTTTCAGCAAAACCGCCAAAAGGTGACATCACATTAATGGCTTTATAGCCGTTGACCCAGAATGTGCCCGCATTAACTTGCGCTGCCATCCGATGCGCTCTACCTACATCGGCAGTCCAGACCGCGCCTGCTAAACCAAAACGGCTATCGTTGGCGATGGCTACAGCATGTTCTTCATCGTCGAAGGGAATAACGCAGACCACAGGGCCAAAAATTTCCTCTTGAGCAACACTCATACTGTTGTCAACATCTGCCAATACCGTAGGTTTATAAAAATACCCCCCTTCACCTCCAGCTACTTCCCCTGCACAGCCACCAGCGGCCACTGTTACGCCTTGTGCTGAAGCTTCTGCGACCAGTGCTTTGATATGCCTGAACTGATTTATATTATTAACAGGTCCTACCATAGTGTTTTCGAGCCAAGGTAAGTTCACTGAAATTTTTGCCGTAGCAGATGCCAGTCTATCGATAACTTGTGCGTAGACATTTTCCTGCACTAATAATCTAGAACCCGACACACAGCTCTGTCCAGCTGCCGCGAAGATGGCAGCTTGCGCCCCTACTACAGCACGCTCTAAATCTGCATCGGCAAAGACTATATTTGCCGATTTTCCGCCGAGTTCTAATACACAGGGAATCAACCTTTGTGCAGCGGCTGCAGCGATTAATCTTCCTGTTTTAGGTGAGCCGACAAAAACTACTTTTTTGCTGGCTTTATTAGCGATGGCTGTGGCGCCTGTGGTATGGCCAAAACCATTAATAACATTCACTAGTCCTTTGGGAACACCGGCATCTTCTAACAGTTTGGCTAAAACAGTGCTGCTTAGGGGGGTTAACTCTGATGGTTTAAGTAACACCGCATTACCTGCACAAATAGCGGGAGCGATTTGCCAGCCGCCGGTAAATACAGGGGCGTTCCAGGGAGTAATCTGCACCACGACACCGTAGGGCTCGTGACGAGTGTAATTTATATGACTGGTAGGTACGGGGATCACTTGGCCAGTCATTTTATCGCACCAACCCGCGTAATATTCAAACATTTCAGCGACTTTAGCAACTTCTACACGACAATCACGCAGGGGTTTACCTGCGGATATAGATTCTAGTCTTGCCAGGTTTTCTGCAGCTTCACGTATTTTTGCTCCGCAGTTGTACATGGCGCGGCCACGTGCCGTTGCTGTCATCGACCACCACTGGCGCTGGGCAATACTTGCCACTTGCGCAGCGCTTTCGACATTGTTGACACCGGCATCCCGATATTGCATAAAGACTTTGCCTGTGGCGGCATTCACTAAGTCAATGCTCTCTCCTGTCCCTGCAACTAACTCACCATTGATCCAACTGCCGAATTGATCACTCCCTAACAACTGCGTTAATAGGGCTGCGACTTGCTGCTCGCCGTTGTTTTCTACTGTAAATTTCATTTTCTATCTCACTGTAATCGATTAAGAATTGCGCAATGTCTTAAAGATGATTTTTTACGATGCAATTAAAATCTTCGCCATCTGCAATCGCGTTTTCACTCTCTGCCCATATAGCTGCCGCTTTTTCACTCAGAGATAGATCCATTTCCATGTCGTCAATTAACTGTTTTGCTAAGCGCACATCCTTGCGCATTAGCTGCATACTAAATCCAGAATCAAATTCTTGATTTAATATCCAACGCGGGAAATTAACTTCACTTATAGCGCTTCGTCCGGAACCTGCATTTAATCCTTCGATCAACGCCGCCGGATCAAGTCCTGCCTTTTTACCTAGGGCAATTGCCTCTGCAGTGGTGACTAAATGCGCAGCACAAAGCAAGTTATTAATCAGCTTTGCCACGTGGCCATTGCCAGATTGTCCCAAATGCACAATCTTTGAACTCAGGGCATCCAAGCACGGCCGGGCACGTGACAGTGCCGTTGCTTCACCACCGACAACCATTACCATGCTACCGGCTGCAGCCCCGGCAGGCCCTCCACTGACAGGGGCGTCCAATAGCTGATGACCCCTTTCGACAAGCTGTGCCGCCAGTGCCCTGGTTATTTCAGGCTCAGAAGTTGAGGTATCGATAACCAAGCTGTGCGCTTGAGCATGCTCAATAATACCCCCTGGCCCTTGCACCACCGCTTGCACATGTACAGCCATCGGCAGTGACAGAATAATCTCTGTTGTCTGGGCACACAGCGCCTTGATATCAGCGACCACATCGACCCCCAGATCCCGTGCCGCCTTTTGCTGTGCTTCACCTAAGTCAGTACCGATAACCTGATACCCTGCACGCAACAGAGATTGAGCCATGCCATTACCCATATTTCCCAAACCAATAATGCCGACAACTTTCCCAGTCATACTCACCTCTTTAATTTTTTGTTTTTGCATTTCCCTCTATTTTTACCAATTAGCCTGTTAAGTAAAAGCCCATAAATAATGTTTATTGTTCTAAAAAAGGCAACACCTATAAGACTCCTCTGATTGTTTAGAACTAGACCTAGAAAAGCAGACCTCTATGCAAAAGTTACCTTCAAGCGAAGCTTAAAAACCAGTAACATCACAGCGGTAAAACGCAAAACCTCGACGCTGTAAGCTAACCTGACAGCGCA
>MABF01000229.1 GCA_002163025.1 'Osedax' symbiont bacterium Rs2_46_30_T18 | reverse complement strand
TTGTCATTTTTTGGAATGTGACTTTTCAAATTGTAATCTAAGCCTAGTGTCACTGCAGGACTGTCGTTTAAATGAGGTTGTTTTTAAACAGTGTAAATTGTTGGGTATCGACTGGACGAGGGTGCGTTGGCCGAGTATTGCACTAGATTCGCAAGTGGTGTTTGAGCAATCAGTACTTAACGATAGTAGTTTTTTTGCGTTGCAATTGCAGGGTTTAAAAATTATTGAGTGTCGCTGCAAGGATGTAGATTTTACTCAAGGAGACTTTAATGCAGGTAGTTTTAGTCACTCAGATCTCAGCGGCAGCCTCTTTAGCAGAACCAACCTCAGCGGCGTTGATTTTAGTGAAGCCAGCAACTATCGGATAGATATTGAGAATAATAATATAAAAGGCGCCAAATTTAGCCGCTTTGAAGCGGTTAGGTTATTAGAGGGATTCGACATTGAACTGGTAGACTAAATCTAGGAAGATTATGTATCGCTGTCCAGCGGCTGTTGAACGCTCTCAGGTTGTTTTATTGGCAGCCTGATAGAAAAACAGCTACCGCTGCCAAGCTTACTCTGAACAGTAATCTGCCCTGAATGCTTTTGAATAATGCTATAAGACACTGAAAGCCCTAAACCTGTACCAAAACCTACCTCTTTAGTGGTGTAGAAGGGATCGAACAAACGGCTGATATCTTCAGCGGCGATACCGCAGCCATTGTCTTCAATTTCAATAATGACCCAATCGCCATCCCTTTGAGTCCGTAACGTGATAGTGCCGCGTTCTGATATTGCCTGACTGGCGTTGATCAGTAAATTCATAAAAACTTGGTTTAATTGTGAAGGGATGCATTCGATTTGCGGAATATCACTTAATTGGTTATTAATTTCAGCCTTATATTTGAGTTCATGCCAGGCAATATTCAAGGTACTTTCCAGACCTAAACGAACATCGAAACTCTCAAATCCAGATTCATTGGTACGAGAAAAAAGCATTAAGTCGGTAACAATTTTTTTGACCCTCTGCAATCCTTCCTGAGTTTCATTTATCATTTCTGGTATATCAGAGCGCAGGAATTCCAGATCGATGTCCGCGCTTAGATCAGTTATGCACTGGCGATCAATTTGGGAAGATGCAAATTGCTGTTGGTACAGTTCTATTAATCTAAACAGATCTTGTAGGTAGTTATCAAGAGTATGAACATTGGCATTAATAAACCCAACCGGGTTATTTATTTCATGGGCTACACCTGCAGCCAATTGGCCGATAGAGGCCATTTTCTCAGATTGTAACAGTTGGTTCTTAGTGTCTTGCAGTCGAATTATGTTCTGTTGTTGTTCAATGTTCTTTTCCATTAATTCCAGTTCCAGCTTCTTCAACTCAGTGATGTTGTTGGCTGAAAACAGATAGTCTTCGATTTGCCCCTGTTCTGAATATACCGGGGACAAACTGGCCTGCAAATATATGCTCTGTCCATCCTTGTCGCTTATTTGAACTTCACCGATCCACTTTCGTGTTTTAGCATTTTTATTAGCGGACCTGTTGACCAGCGATTGAAAAGGCACAGCTTTAACAAAATTCTGATCAAATAATGTTTGAATCTCCTGTGGGTCAAAACCGGTTAATTCCGCCAGGCTAGGTGTTGCATAAATCACTTTGCCTTCAGCTGAAAGAATGGTAGAGAGAGTAGGGCTCTGCTCTACAGCACGCAGCAAATGTAAATTGATTTTGCTTAACTGATCATTCGAGGATCGTAGTGAGCGCAAGGTGTGACGTAACTTCTGTGTGATATCTGTTAAGGCAAAT
Organism: 'Osedax' symbiont bacterium Rs2_46_30_T18; assembly: GCA_002163025.1. Lineage (GTDB taxonomy): Bacteria > Pseudomonadota > Gammaproteobacteria > Pseudomonadales > Balneatricaceae > Rs1. The sequence continues at coordinate 1,673 of MABF01000229.1, read as the reverse complement.
TCAAACAGTTGCAATTCATTGAGTTTATGTTTTTTTACCCCGTCGCTTTTGCCATCGCCATCCATAGGCAATTTGCGTACCAGAGCCATTAATTGATTGAGTGGCCGACTTAACAGCTTTTGTCCGAAGTAGATGAAAACCATCCAGAGTATCATTGTTTTCAACACAGCAGCGCTCAATAGAGAAATTAAGGTCGGTTTGACCTCTTCTATAACAACATCATTACCCGTATAAAAGACCGCCTGTCCTATAGGGCTAGCGGTCAACTTGTTAGGATCAAATAACGCAAACTGGTGTCTATATTGGTCAGTACTAGTCTGTTTGGGTGGTTTTTCAAGGGATATCTTAGGATTAGTAACATTTCGAGTTTCACCACCTTGTGCCAAAATAGCGCCCCTCTCATTAATGACACTGACACCTATTATGGTGCTCTGGGATAAGATGCCTTTGATCAAACTGTCCATTAACGGCTGATCTAAATGCCATAGCGCATTGGCCAGCCCATCTTCAACTAATGGCTGGTGCTCAATCATGGTTTGCACTACTCGCTGTTTGGTCTGAGAGTATTCAAGCCAGCCCTGGTAAGCTGTTATAACAATGGCGGCAATACAATAGACGCCAAATATTTTTTTCAGCAGTTCAACCCCAATGGATTGAGTCAGAGGTACTTTTTGATAGTCCATAATCTATTAATTATTTAGTTTTATATTGACCAGCTGTTGCACTGGAATATTTTCAATCAGTTGCATTAAATCTGTGCGGGTTTCAGGGAGCATTAAATGCCGGACGTAAATTTGGTGTTTTTCATCTCCAAGCTTTAATTGCTCTGCCTTGGCTTTTATTTCCTTATCGTTTTCTAACAAATACTGCATGGTTGAGTTCGGTAGTAATGTAGCAGTGACTCGATTGACTAATACCTTCATAATATTGTCGCGCTCGCGGTTGCCATCGATGCGAGTAATGTCGCCACTGGTTACTAATTCATCTATCCCTACGTATCGATGACCGCGCATGCCAGCTAATACTCGGCCCTTTAATGATTCCGGGTTGTTGTAGATGAAAGAGTCAGTGACCAGCGAGACGATGACATTGCTGTCAGTAAACAGCGGGTGCCACAGGTAGTTGTCGCGATCTCCTCTAATAAAGCCCCAATTGGGGTTTACCCAGGGAACGATCCAATTCTGCTCACAGACATCATTTGGGCACTTACCATCAATCCAATTTTTCAGGTAATAATTGAGTCGGCTGCGCGGAACTATACTGACTTGGAAATTATAGCGACCCGCTGCTTGTTTGTTCAATGCATCAGCCAAATCATAGGTCAGACCTGTATATGAGCCTGTTACAAAAGGCGGGTGGTTGTGATAACTGTAGATGAGGATTGTTTCCCCAGTGGCCATCGTCGGGCCGCTGAAACACAACGCTATGCTAGTGAATAAAAACGCCAGTATTTTCCTCATGTAAACCCCATTATTAGTTAATTTAATTGTCTGACTGCTCTGCCACTCGTTATGAATGTGAGGCAGAGTCATAAGCTTATATAAAGAATAGTATAAAGTGCTGGAAAATAAAGGACCTAATTGCTGCGCCGTGGAGCATTAATACAATAATAGCAACGGCATAACAGCTGTAGGCGATAGGGAACAGCTACCGCAACAGGTCAATTAATGGCT
>MABF01000014.1 GCA_002163025.1 'Osedax' symbiont bacterium Rs2_46_30_T18 | reverse complement strand
TGAAGATTAAAATAACCGGTGAGCGGGTATATTTTTTCGATGAAGAGTCTGGCCAACGTTTAGACAGTGAGCCACAAACGGCACGGGCACTGTAGTGAAGAACAGTCTATTTAAAACCTTAAAAGGTCGGGAAATAGCCTTTACCCAGCTGGGGTTTGGCGCAGCACCACTGGGCAATTTGTACCGCGCACGCTCCGACGCTCAAGCGCAGCAGGCATTAGAAACCGGCTGGAACGGCGGTATACGTTACTTCGATACCGCTCCCCAGTATGGTCACGGCCTTAGTGAAATGCGTCTGGGCAGCTTTTTTTCCCAGCTCCCCAGAGATGAATACATAGTCTCCAGCAAAGTAGGCCGGCTGTTGCAACCTTGCGCACCCGGGGAAAGTAATTCAGGGGCTTTTGTCGATGTGCCTGACAATGCCATTGTCTATGATTACTCCTATGATGGGGTGATGCGATCCTATGAACAAAGTCTGCAGCGCCTGGGATTAGAGCGCATTGATATTCTTTATATCCACGATGTTGATGCATTTACCCACGGGTCTCGTGAGGCATCTGATCGGCGCATTACAGAGGTTATGGAGGGCGGTTATCGGGCCCTTTGTGAGCTGCGCGACAACGGCGATATCGATGCTATTGGCGTCGGGGTTAACGAGTGGCAGGTCTGTGAAACTATGGCTCGACTGGGTGAATTTGACCTGTTTTTGTTGGCGGGTCGCTATACCTTATTGGAGCAGGACTCGCTGGATTCACTGCTGCCGCTGTGCCAGCGCCAGGGCAGTGGCATCATCCTGGGCGGACCTTATAACAGTGGTATCTTAGCCACAGGCGCTATTCCCGGGGCCAAATATAACTATGCTCCCGCCTCTTCTGAAATCCTGCATCGGGTCAGAAAAATAGAACAGCTGTGCCTGGCGCAAGGAGTTTCGCTGATCCAGGCGGCACTGAACTTTCCTCTCGGTCATCCCGCAGTGGTCTCAGTGATACCTGGTGGACAGAGCAGCTCTGAAGTACTGAGTAACTTAGATACATTTCAAGTGCCCATTCCAAAGCAACTGTGGGTGGATTTAAAAGAACAGGGGCTGTTACGCATGGATGCACCTACCCCTTAACAGTCTGTAGGTTATGGATTGAAAGGAAAAAAACATGTTAAAAAATATTGCACCTCTGTTATCCGCAGATTTGCTTTATCACTTAAGGGCGATGGGGCACGGTGATGAGATGGTGATAGTCGACGCGCACTTTCCAGCTGCCAGCATGGCGCAGAGGCATATAGCCCTGCCAGGTAATGATGCAACCACAGTCTTGGATGCAGTGCTGTCAGTACTGCCCTTGGATCAATATGTCAGCTGTCCCGCTCATAGGATGCAAGTTGTAGATCACCCGGAACAACAGCCGCAGATCTGCTGCGAGTTCTCACAGCTGCTGAACTTTCATGAAGGTCGGGATATCGCCTTAGAGCAGATTGAACGCTTTGCGTTTTATGAGAGAGTAAAACAGGCCTATTTGGTGGTTAGTAGCAGTGAAATGCGCTTATACGGCAATATCATATTGAAAAAAGGGGTGCTCGGTGATGCGAGTTGACGCCCATCAGCACTATTGGCAACTGAGCCGTGGTGATTATGGCTGGCTAACTCCCCAACTCACGGAACTCTATCGTGATTATATGCCTGATGATCTGGCAGTGCTGTTATCAACTCACAATATCCAACACACTATTGTAGTGCAAGCAGCACCAACCGTAGCCGAGACAGTATATTTACTCGACTTAGCCGCTGCGCAAAAAACTATTGGTGGCGTTGTTGGCTGGGTTGATCTGAGCGCTGTTGACGCCGTAAAGCAAATACAGACTCTCTGTGGCTATAGCGGCCAAGCTAACCGTGCAGGTGCGCTGCCCGGAGAAGAATACGGTGCAGGTGATTCGCAGCAGAGAATGTTAAAAGGGTTGCGGCCGATGCTGCAGGATATTACCGATGACGATTGGATGTTACAGCCCCAATTACAATCTGCGCTGACTTTTATGGCACAACAAAAGCTTTGTTTTGAGGCCTTGGTTGAGCCGCGGCATCTGGCCAATTTAAAGCAGTTTATTCAGCAGAACCCCGAATTGGTAGTGGTCATAGATCACGGTGCTAAACCGAATATCGGCAGTGGCGCATTTACAGCTTGGGCTGAAGGTATCAGTGCCATAGCTGCTGATGGTAAGACCTATTGCAAACTATCAGGGTTGCTGACTGAAGCTGGGGATGATTGGTCTCTGGCCAGTATTAAACCTTACGTAGATCACTTGTTAGCTTGCTTTGGTCCCTATCGTTTACTTTGGGGCAGCGATTGGCCGGTACTTAACTTAGCTGCAGATTACTCGCGTTGGTGTGAACTGACCGATAGATTATTGAGTCGTCTAAACGATGCGGAGCGCGCTGCAGTTCTCGGCCTAAATGCCATGAAATTTTACCGATTGTAGCTAGTGTTTATCCGCAGCAGATTATCTGCTGCGGACGATCCGCTTGGATCGATCCAAATACTAGTGGTTATATTAATGTATGTTGAGAGGATTAATTTTGAGTAGATTAACCGGGAAAACTTGTGTCATCACCGCCGCCGGGCAAGGTATAGGGAGAGCTACGGCTATACAATATGCCGCTGAAGGCGCGCGTGTTATCGCCACTGATATCAATGCGCAAGCGCTCTCAGGCTTGCAGGGTATCGAAACTGCCGTATTGGATGTGACTGATAGTCAGGCGATCAAAGAATTTTCTGCAACCACTGGCAATATTGATGTGTTGTTTAATTGCGCAGGTATTGTGCACGCAGGGGATATTCTAAACTGTCCACAGGAAGATTTAGATTTTGCTCTGGAGTTAAATGTTAAATCAATGTACCACATGATCCGCGCTTTTTTACCTGGGATGCTGGCTACCGGCGGCGGTTCAATCATTAATATGGCGTCAGTGGCCTCCAGTGTAATGGGAGTGCCGAATCGGTTTTCTTATACCCTCAGCAAAGCGGCAGTTGTTGGATTGACAAAAGCGGTAGCGGCTGACTACATCTCCCAGGGAATCCGTTGTAATGCCATATGTCCGGGGACTGTCGATAGTCCGTCGCTGCATCAGAGATTGCGAGATACCGGGGATTATGAAAGTGCAATGACTGCCTTTGTTGCCAGGCAGCCTATGGGGCGTATTGGCCAGGCCGATGAAATCGCGGCATTAGCCACTTACTTAGCGGGTAGTGAAAGTGCCTATACTACCGGGCAGGTTCATGTCATTGATGGTGGTATGGCTTTATAACAGCAGCCGCTGTCGATGTTACAAATTACGATGTAGAAATTTAATTATTCTAGGATGTGTTATGAAATTATTACGTTTTGGCGAAAAGGGCAGTGAAAAGCCCGGGTTATTGGATGATCAAGGAAATATCCGTGATTTGTCTGCACATATTGAAGATCTATCGGCAGAGAATTTAGCGGATAAAGTGCTAGCTAAGTTAGCGGCGATAGATGTTGGTGATCTGCCAATAGTGGCATCGGGAACGCGGTTGGGTCCATGTGTCGCCAACGTAGGAAAATTTATTTGCATCGGACTGAACTACTCCGATCACGCTGCAGAGGCGGGGATGCAAGTCCCCCCTGAGCCAGTGGTGTTTTTTAAAGCGACCTCGGCCATCACTGGTCCCAATGATCAGGTAGAAATTCCCCGCCATTCCAAGGCCACAGATTGGGAAGTGGAATTGGGGGTGGTTATTGGTAAAGAAGCTAAGTACATAGATCAGAGCGAGGCGTTGGATTACGTTGCCGGTTACTGCGTGATCAATGACTTGTCTGAGCGGGATTTTCAGTTAGAGCGTGCGGGGCAATGGGTAAAAGGTAAGTCTTGCGACACCTTTGGTCCTATAGGTCCCTGGTTAGTGACCCGTGATGAAATTCCGGATCCGCAGACATTGGCTATGTATCTCGAGGTCAATGAGCATCGCTACCAGGACGGTAATACCAGCACTATGGTTTACGGTGTTGCCCATGTAGTCGCTTATCTGTCGCAGTTTATGAGTCTGCAACCTGGCGATATAATCTCTACTGGCACCCCTCCGGGCGTAGGCATGGGGCAAACGCCGTCCGTATACCTGAAAGCCGGTGACTGTATGCAGCTGGGAATAGCAGGTTTAGGTCATCAGACTCAACAAGTTGTCGACAGTCTGTGAAAGAGAAGTCGTGAGCAAAAAGGTAAAAGGTAGTGAGTCGTTAGTCTTGAGTATTTATACTTCCGACTTCCGACTGTAATCACCCCTTCAAATTCACCGCGACCTCCTGCATTTTTCCCTCGCTGAATGCCTGCCAGTGCTTGTCTATGTCGCTCATTTCCTCGCGAATCCAATGATGGAAGTTAATGATCTTCTGGTATTGGAAGTGGCTTTCTGGTGCGACTAAATAGTAAGAATAACCGGACTGAAAATACATCGACAGCGGGCAAATTAGCTGGCCATTTTTTAGCAACTCATAAATCAAGCTGAACCTTAGCAGCGACATTCCCTGTTTGCACAATAGCGGTTCTATCAGCATAGTTGAATCGCCAACGTGTAGCTTAGAAGGCTTGGTATTAAGGGGAATACCCGCTTTTTTCATAAAAGGCCGCCAGGCCTGTTCTATGTCTACTCCTTCATCTGTCAGCAGTGGGATCTCAGTCAATTGCTGCGCTATTGCTTTGTTTGGATCTATCAAATCCGGGTGACAAACAGGCAGTAAGTAATCGTGGTGTAACAAGTGCGACTCGTATCCCGGGTAATTACCTAAACCGTATCTGATCGCCAGATCCAGTTTGCCATCACTAAAAGACTCGACTTGTAATGAGGGGGATATTCGGATACTGATGCCCTCGTTGCGCTCCTGGAAGTTGACCAGTTTAGGCATTAGCCAGCGACTGGCGAATGAGGGCAAAGTAGTGATAGTTAATAAATCCGGATGCGGATCATCACCGAGCATCGCAAATCCTTCTTCAAAGGCGCTAAAGCCTTGTACTACATAGGGCAGTAATTTTTTCCCCTGCTCAGTTAATACCACTTCACGATTAAGTCGGGTAAATAACTTAACGTTTAAACTATTCTCAAGCGATTTAATTTGCTGGCTGACAGCAGCCTGAGTGACAAAAAGCTGTTCGGCGGCCAGTTTAAAGCTCATTGCCTCGGCGGCCTGGCGAAAAAATTTGAGGGCAGTGAGGGGGATATGACGTTTCATTTCGGTTAACCATATCTTAAGTGGCGAAAGTTTTAATCGTTTGTCAGTATCAGCTAAATGGACGAAAATAGCTACATCAAACACGAAAACTGTAAAAAACGGAGAATCATGATGACTTTTATAAATGTTGACTTAAGATTAAATAACCTAACAGCGGCGTTCAATGCGACTCTGGATGATTTGCTTAACAGCTTCAATTTGAGCGATACAAAAGCAGTAGCCAGCAACAGTAAAGAATATGCTGAAACTATCAATAACAGCGAAGATTACTATACCAAGGCCCCTAAAAGAGGCTCTGAATCAGTCAGTATTGAGCGCGAATTAAAAGCTCAAGGCAACGCGTGGTAGTGGTAAAAATCCCCGGTATTACCGCCGGGGGTTTCTAGTCATTATTTTTCTGTTACTACTGCTGTCAGAACACTAAAGTACGACTTCCAACTTCTGAATTTTAATCCCTCAGACCTCGCTTTTCCCGGCTAAATCCACCGCTAGTCCCTGCATTTTTCCCTCACTAAACTCCAGCCAATGTTTGTCTATGTCGCTCATCTCCTCGCGGATCCACTGGTGAAAATTGATGATTTTCTGGTATTGGAAGTGGCTTTCTGGAGCCACTAAATAGTATGAGAAACGCGATTGAAAATAAAACGGCAGTGGGCAAATAAGCTGGCCGTTTTTCAGCAGCTCATAAATTAGGCTGTACCTTAGCAGTGACATCCCCTGTTTACACAACAGTGGCTCGATCAACATGGTTGAATCACCGACGTGCAGTTTAGAAGGCTTAGTATTTAGCGGGATGCCTACTTTTTTCATAAAAGGTCGCCAGGCCTTGTCTATGTCCACTCCTTCATCCGTCAGCAATGGAATATCTGCAAGCTGTGGCGCTATCTCTTTAGTAGTGTCAATCAAATCAGGATGGCATACCGGCAGTATGTAGTCGCGGTGCAGCAAGTGTGTCTCATAGCCCGGGTAGTTGCCTAAACCGTACCTGATCGCCAAATCCAGTTTACCATCGCTGAAAGACTCGACTTGTAATGAGGGGGAAATGCGGATGCTGATGCCATCATTGCGCTCTTGAAAATTAATCAGTTTGGGCATCAGCCAGCGACTGGCGAACGAGGGCAAAGTAGTGATCGTTAATAAATCTGGGTGTGGATCATCCCCGAGCATGGCAAAGCCTTCCTCAAAGGCACTAAAACCTTGCACGACATAAGGTAGGAGTTTTTTTCCCTGTTCGGTTAATAGCACTTCGCGATTGAGTCGGGTAAATAACTTAATATTTAAACTGTTCTCCAGTGACTTTATCTGCTGGCTGACCGCAGCCTGAGTGACAAAAAGCTGTTCTGCGGCCAGTTTAAAGCTCATAGATTCAGCGGCCTGGCGGAAAAACTTGAGGGCGGTAAGGGGGATGTGAGGTTTCATTTCGGTTAACTATATCTTAAGTGATGAAAGTTTTAATCGTTTGTCAGTATCAGTTAAATCGACGAAAATAGCTACATCAAACACGAAAACTGTAAAAAACGGAGAATCATGATGACTTATATCAATGTTGACTTAAGATTAAATAACCTAACAGCGGCGTTCAATGAGACTCTGCAGGATTTATTCAACAGTTTCAAGTTGGCCGACAAAAAAATTCTAAACAGCGACAGTAAAGAAAGCTCTGAAGCGATAACTGACAGCGCTGATTACTATGCCAAGGCGCCTAAAAGAGGCTCTGCTTCCGTCAGTATTGAGCGCGGATTAAAAGCGCAAGGTAACGCCTGGTAGCAGTAAAGATCCCCGGTATTAATCGCCGGGGATGTTCGTTTTTCTGCAGAGATATAATGTTTTCAAGTCGGCTTCCAGCTTCCAGCTTCCAGCTTCCAACTTCCTACTTCCTACTTCCTACTTCCAACTTCCAACTTCCAACTTCCAACTGTAACCTCCAATCTATTAGTCAGTTCTGATAGTATGCCAGCTACCTACTCGTTGGATAATGTTATGGACTACAAAAAAGCTACCCAATATTGCCTATCTAAGCCTGAAGCAACATTAGACTACCCCTTTGACGCAACTGTTCCGGTTTTTAAGGTGAAGGGTAAGATGTTTGGGTTACTAGGTCAGTGTGGTGAGACTGGCAAAGAGTTGGGCCCAGAGAATGCTGGTTACTATTTTTTGAATCTAAAATGTGACCCTGAAGAGTCGTTTATGATTAGAGATATCTTCCCGGAAGTGCTCCCCGCTTATCATATGTCAAAGATACATTGGATCAGTATTGTGCTTAAGGAATCTATGCCCGAGAGTGAAATAATTCGCTTAGTAGATAGGTCTTATTCGATGGTCGTTAAGAAGTTGAAAAAGGCTGAGAGGCTACAGCTGGAGCTCATTCACCCTGCTGAAGTTCTCTACAGATGATATGGCTGCTGGTTAGGTGCAGATATTTACTCTGCAGGTAATAGTTGGCTAATTAACTGCATAGATTATATCTCTGAGCATCATTGTCTGTTTTGGCTCTTGCTGCATAGTTAAAGTAGCAAGCATTGCTAGCTTAATTCTATTAACATCCGTCTATTGCCGCTGTTAGGCTCAATGAATATCTGTGTGCCTTCTCTCAATCCATTTCCCTCTATTTTTTTTTGCCGAACATTTGCTTATTATAGCTGCAGGAAAATTTAACGCACTCCTTGTCCGGCAAGCTAGCGTTGCTCGAACACTGGCTGAAATAAGCAATTAAGCGCGATAGTTTAACCGCTGTTTTTTGTTGAAAAATTTCCTAAAGCTGCGTAAATAATGTGTGAACTGCAGATTAATAGAGAAAATATTCGGTTTTCAGCGCAAGTATAAAAAAACATAAAATACCCTATCTGTTACAGAGTATCTCGGCTTTTCTTTGGTAATACTCATAAAAACAACAAAAAATATTAATAATATGAGCTTTCTTGGGCTTAAGTTCTGTTTGTTGCCGAGCTATGCTTTTAGCTAACAATTCAATGTTTATCAGTGATAGAGCAAAAATAGTCACCTATTTACCAGAAAATAACGTTGATAAAACACCGACAAAAAGTTGATGTTTGATTGGCGTAGTGATACTTTTGCCGAAGATTCACCAAGAAATTTAACCGACACTAAAAAACTAATTATACAGTTGGAGCCCTTCGATGATTAAAAAGACATTCTGCGCTGCTGCGCTTATCAGCAGCTTAGTAGCCACTTCTGCCTTCGCTGCAAAATGGCATATGCCTACGCCTTACGGCGATGCTAACTTACCGACAAAAATTGCTCATGCTTTCGCCAAAGAAATCAATGAAGGCACTGCCGGTGATTTAGATATCACAGTACACTCAGGTGCTTCTTTGATTAAGCATCCGGAAATACCGCGCGCAGTAAAAACTGGCCAGGTACAGATGGGCGAAATTTTCCTCGGCATTATGGGTAATACTCATCCAGTCTTTAAGCACGACAACATTCCATTTTTAGCTTCTACTTATGAAGATGCTGAAAAGTTATGGACAGCGGCTAAACCTGAAGTTTCTAAACAGCTGGCAAAAGAGGGCATGAAACTTTTGTACGTTGTTGCATGGCCTGCACAGAGCTTGTACACCAAAGCACCGGTTAACACTTTGGCTGATCTGAAAGGTTTAAAAATGCGCGCTTACAGCCCGTCGACTTCCAGAGTGGCTGTGTTGATGGGAACGACTCCTACAACAGTACAAGTTCCTGAAATTCCACAGGCATTTAGCACAGGTATTGTCGAGGCGATGATTACTTCCCCCTCTACTGGTGTTAACGGTCAGGCTTGGGATTACATCACAGATTACACAGACGTGAAGGCTTGGATTCCGAAAAACGTGGTAGTTGTTAACGCTAAAGCATTTAAGCGTTTAGATGAAAAATCACAAAAAGTGATCATGGACGCTGCCGCAAACGCCGAGAAGAAGGGCTGGGAAGGCGTACGTGCACAAGCGAAGAAAGACACTCAAACGTTAGTCGATAATGGCATCAAGGTCGTACAGCCATCTGCCGACTTGCTTAAAGAGCTAAGTAAAATTGGCAAGGTAATGGTTAAAGAGTGGCAGGATGAGTCTGGCGCTGAAATAGATACTATTTTAACTAATTACAGCAAGTAATAAGCTGGGAAGATGTTAGTTAAGACTAGCGTTTTCCTCAGAGCGTCTACAAGAGCGCATTTATGAGCCCATATCCAGGAAAATGCAAAATAAATTGTGTTTTCCCAGTGTGGGCTCATTTGTTTTAGGACCACAATCATGAATTCCATCCGCGATAAGTTCTACCTGACCTCAGGCTATCTAGCTGGCCTGTGCATCATTTTGATTACCCTTATTATCGTCGCCCAAATAGTCGGTCGCCTGCTCGGTTTTATAGTGCCATCCGCCGAAGATTTTTCCGGCTACGCGCTGGCCGCGGCCACTTTTTTTGGTTTAGCTTATACCTTCAGAGAAGGGGGACATATCCGAGTCAGCTTAGCCATTAGCAGGCTACCGAAAAAAGTTCGACACTATCAAGAAATTATTATTTTGTTTGTCGCTATAGTGATGAGCAGCTACATGGCGTATTACTGTGCTTATATGGTCTGGGAGTCCTATGTGTTTGAAGAAGTATCTTATGGTTACATCCCAGTGCCGATCTGGATCCCGCAATTACCTGTGGCTATCGGCATGTTTGCGTTAAACCTGGCAGTTTTAGATGCCTTAATCGATAAGTTGCGCGGTAAAACACCGGGTTATATAAAACATGAAGATGACTTGAATTTGGAGGAGATCTAATGGAAGCGGGTCTTTTATCAGTTATCTTAGTTATTTGCATGGTGCTAATGTTGGCTTGCGGTCTGTGGGTGGCGTTAGCACTGGTGGGTGTCGGAGTGATCGGCATGTTACTGGCTGGCAACGAGCAAATAGGTTTGCTGTTTGCTACATCTACCTGGGGTTCTACCACTAGTTGGTCGCTAACGGCACTGCCATTGTTTATCTGGATGGGAGAAGTGCTGTTTCGCACCCGCCTGTCGGAGGATTTGTTTAAAGGGTTGTCGCCCTGGCTGAATGCTCTACCGGGTCAGCTGTTACACGTTAACGTACTCAGCTGCGGTATTTTCGCTGCAGTTTCCGGGTCTTCAGCCGCCACTGCCGCCACTATTGGCCGCATGACGTTACCCGAGCTTAAAGCGCGCGGCTACAGCGAAAAAATGGCTATAGGCACCTTGGCGGGCTCCGGCACTTTGGGTTTGTTAATTCCCCCGTCAATCATCTTGATTGTCTACGGTGTCGCCGCAGAAGTTTCCATAGGCCGTTTGTTCATCGCCGGTGCACTACCGGGATTACTACTGATCAGCTTGTTTATGGGTTACACCATTATCTGGGCCAAGCTCAATCCCGACAGTTTGCCTAAGCGCGATGCACAGAAAATTCCGCTGCGCGAAAAGCTTAAATCACTTAAGCAGTTGCTGCCAATTGTCGGTTTAATTGGTTTTGTCCTGGGCTCAATTTACGGTGGTTTAACCACGCCAACTGAAGCTGCTGCACTGGGTGTAGTAGGTGCGTTATTTCTGGCGGGTGTGACTGGATCTCTGGATTTTACAAGTTTTAAAGAGAGCTTGTTAGGTGCGGTTAAAAGCTCCTGTATGATAGGTCTGATATTAGTAGGCGCGCACTTTTTAACGATCTCCATGGGCTTTTTGGGCATACCCAGAGCACTGGCCGAAAACATTAGTCAGATGGGATTGTCGCCTTTTGAATTACTGGTTTATCTGACGGCTTTATTTGTCATTTTAGGCTGCTTTTTGGATGGTATTTCTGTGGTAGTCCTGACCACGGCAATTGTTTTACCAATGGTACAGCAGGCGGGAATCGATCTATTGTGGTTCGGTATCTACATAGTGCTAGTGGTCGAGATGTCGCAAATTACACCGCCGGTGGGTTTCAATCTATTTGTGATCCAGGCATTAACCGGTAAAGACATTCTCTATGTGGCACGCGCAGCGTTCCCATTCTTTTTGTTGATATTGGTCGCCATCTTATTGATCTCGCAGTTCCCGGAAATCGTCACTTATCTTCCAACGTCAATGACCCAAAGGTAAATTATGTCCACCCGACCTATACTATCATCGGCGCATTTGGCATCGGAAAATGGTACTTCGCTGAGCGAGTTCGAATTTGCCTTAACCATTGCCAATAACGCATTTAGTCGCTGGATGTTGCACTGTGCAAAAGCCGGCGGGGCGTCGGATATGGCGCCATTGGATGTGTTGATTGTGCATCACATAAACCACCGGGAGCGGGCTAAAACCCTTTCGGAAATTTGTTTTATGCTAAATATGGAAGATACCCATACCGTTAACTACTCGCTGAAGAAACTGCTGAAAAAAGGGCTAATTGAAGGGGAGAAAAAAGGTAAGGAAGTGCGCTATAAAACTAGCCGCGAAGGACGCAAATTTTGCGTGAACTACAGAAAAATTCGCGAGGATTGCCTGGTAGAATCACTGCAGAACTTGAGTTTGAGCCCAGAGGAGCTGGCATCTTTTGCCGGTAAAATGCGCTCTCTGGCCGGGCTCTACGATCAGGCCTCCAGAGAAGTTGCCTCACTGTAAACAGATAACTGTAGGCCCGACATTACGTTGCTCGGGTCTGCGTTTTGCAGCGGTTGTTGCTATTTGGCTATGCGGTGCTCTGCTGCGAATAAATGGCGGTTTTTATCAGTGAGCTTTTGGCGGTGCTCAAGTGGTTTTCCAGGCTGATGGTGGCGCCTCTGAAATCTTTGAGCAGCATTTTTTCCATGATATCAATATGTTCTTCGATAGCGACTCTGTTGCGCTGTTTTTCGTCGCTTTTATCCCATTGATAGTGATAGTGAAAGACAAAGCTGATGATCTCGTAGAACTGACTGATAAATTGGTTGGGGTGCGCCTCTTGCAACAAAGTATGAAAACGTTGATCTAGCTTAGAGAATTCCTGAAAGCGCTCGTCCAGTTGACTTTTTAAGGCTTTGTGGTCCGTCAGTAACAGCTCTAGTTGTTGCCAGTAAGTGCTGTCATCCGCCAAGGTCATAAAGCGGGCCATGGAGTGCATCTCGAATAAGTGTCTCACCTCAAACAACTGATCGACAAAGGTCTGATCAAAGGTTTTCATTTGCCATTGCGAGCGCGGCTTCTTTTCGATTAATCCAAAACGTGAAAAGCGAATCAAAAATTCCCTGACAGCTACTGTGTTGCAATCGGATTGACGGGCGAGCTCAAGTTCGGAGAATTTGTCGCCGGGTTTTATTTGGCCGGAGAGTATCGCTGCCAAAAAATGTTGCTCAACTTGTTGCTCTTTTGGTGGGCCCAGTCCCTGTAGATCGAAATACATTTCGCGAGAGGGTATCTCAAGTACTGTCCGTTGCGTACCTTGTTTTTTAATGACATCAAATTGTTCTAACTGATCCAAGGCCTTGCGCACTGTAGAGCGGCTTACCTGCAGCTCTTTTGCAATAACTGAATCACTTTTTAAGATTTCGCCTACCGATACATTGCCCTCGATGTCGCCCAGTAATCGATTGACTGTTCTTTTAAATAAATCATTCTGACGACTCATGATCCCCCCCTTATTTCAGTTCTGAGGACTGTAACATACTGTTAAATTATATAAAACTGAATAATATATATTTAATATTAAAAAACAGTTTTGTCTGTTGTTTTACATGCTTGTTTTTCTCCGTACTGATGCTTAATCTAGCGGAAAGCGTAAGAGTCAGGCACATTTTTATTGCTTTGCGAGCAGTAAAATACCGGAGAAGTGTCGTTCTGTAAGAGCCCTGTTCTATATTGTTTGATATTCAACAACACTAAGTGAGGGCTTTCTGTGATTAAGAATTTCAGCAATGGCTAGAAGAGGCAGCAGACAGGGGAGGTCTTTGTTTACGTTTTAATGAGTCTCCTGTCTGGTCGATATTAAGTGAAAGTCACGGGGTATAGAAAAAATATTTGAAAATAATTGACATGATGAATTAATTTGTTTTTAATTAATAAAAAACAAACATAATAAAAGCCAAAAAGTTTCTTTACAGCGTAATAGAGAAACTGGTGGAGATAAGAAATGGAACATCTAGAAAGTGCCAAAATGATTTTGCAGGCACGCGGACTCAGTAAACACTACGGTGGTGTCGTTGCCTTAGATTCTGTCGATTTGGAGCTAAGAGAAGGCGAGGTGCTAGCCATTGTCGGTGACAATGGGGCTGGAAAATCAACTTTGGTAAAGGCGCTGACAGGGGCCATTGCCAAAACCTCTGGCAGCGTATTGATCGATGGCAGGGAAACGCGCATTGATAACCCGACGGACGCTAAGGCCGCCGGTATGGAAACAGTTTATCAAGACCTCGCATTAGTGAATGAGATTTCAATCACAAAAAACATGTTTCTCGGTCGGGAAATCATCAAAGACAATGTTCTCGGTCGTTTGTTTGGTGTGCTGGATTTTGTGAAAATGGATGCAAAAATTCGCGACTTATTTGAAAAATTAGATATTCGCATCTCAGATATTTATCGCGATGCCGAGGCCTTTTCCGGCGGACAGCGCCAGGCCGTTGCTCTCTCTAAAACAGTGATGTTCGGCAAGCGAATCGCAATTTTAGATGAGCCAACCGCTGCCCTTGGAGTACGCGAAAGTAAGATGGCGATGGACCTGGTTCGCTCCTTAAAAGATCACGGACTTTCGGTGATCATGATTACCCATAACATGCAACATGTGCTCAATTACTGTGATCGGGTGATGGTAATGCGTCTGGGCAAGGTGGCAGCGGTGTGTGATGTGGCAGACGTTGACGGGGATACACTGGTCGGGCTGATCACTGGTGCTATAGAGAAAAAGGTGGGTAGATAATGATAAATAAAAAAAGTTCTGAATTTGTTTCTGTGCCGCAGGCAAAGACCAGTGGTTGGCAAATACTGCAGTATCAATTTATGCAAATATGGCAGGTGCTGGCGGCCCTGGTTCTAATATATGCCGTGTTTTTCATACTATCTCCTGCTTTTCGCAATATAGATACCTTGCTCTCAATTTTTTCCCAGGCAGCTATTCTGGCTATTTTGGCCTGTGGCACCACCGTGGTTTTAATCTCAGGTGGATTAGATTTGTCAGTAGGGTCGATCTTCGCAGTCGTCGGTGTGGTAGTCGGTGTTTTGATCAAGGAATATCAGTTGGCATACCCAGTTGCAATAATTGGGGCGCTGGTCGCGGGAACTTGTTTGGGGGCGTTAAATGGCGTCATTCAAGTTGTCACTAAAGTCCCTGCCTTTATTGTCACACTCGGTGGGTTAACAGCCTACAAAGGCTTGGCTGAATTACTCGGTAGTGGCAAAGATCTATCGCGATTCCCGGACGGTTTTCAGATGCTGGGCTCCGGCTACTTCGCACCTATATGCATTATGTTTGGAGCGGCGCTACTGACCGGTTTGTTTTTGACAAAAACCCGCTTAGGTAATCATGCTTTTGCAATAGGGGGTAACGCAGAAGTTGCGCGTCTATCTGGCGTCAAAGTGGCGCGCAGCAGAATCTATTACTACATGATTGGCGGTATGTTTGCGGCAACAGCCGCCATATTAGAAGTATCGAAGCTGAATTTTGCACAGAGCTCACGTGGGGTCAGCTATGAGCTTTTTGCCATCGCTGCAGTTGTGATCGGTGGGACCAGTTTGTTTGGCGGACGTGGTGGAGTCGGTAAGACAATTATCGGTATGTTGATCATGCAAACCATTATCGTCGGCTTAGCCTATCTGGGTGTGGGTACCTCATTCCAGCGCATCGCCATAGGTGCAATCATCATATTAGCGGTTTATTGGGATGTCTGGCGGCGCCAGGCAAGATAAAAAATTCGCCACGGGGCTTGTTGCTCTGTGGTACAAAACGCCCAAATGGGTAAATTTCGAGTTACTAAGGATAAAAATAATGAAACTTACAACGAGCAAAGCACTTAAAGGGATCGTTGCCGCGGCGGCAATGACAGCAACAATGATGTCTACAGTTGCCTACGCGGACAGTATTCGCATTGCCTATACCGGATATTCTACTGACCAGCCATTTTGGGTAGGTGTTGGTGAAGCGGCCAAGAATAAAGCCGCTGAATTAGGGGTAGAGTTCATTGACCTTACTGCAACCCAGGCGGATGCAGCGGCGCAGAAAGACGCCGTTGATCGGGCAATCAATATGGGTGTAGACGGAATTATTATCGGATCTGTGGACAACCGCGCTTTTGGTACATCGCTGGATATGGCTGCCAAAAAGGGTATTCCTGTTGTGACCGTCGATACCGGTATCGAACACCAGCATGTGGGTAGTCTGGTACAAACTGACAATCTTGCTGCAGCCACTGTTGCTGGTGACTATATTGTCAGCCAAGTAGCAGAGGGGTCAGTGTTGATTCTTGGCGGATCGGCAGGGCACCAGACCGGGAATGCACGACGAGACGGCGTGAAAAATGCAGCTGAAGCTGCCGGGCTTGAAGTGATTTTTGTAATTTGTGATTGGGCAGAAGCATGTGGTTACGAAACGACAATTAACCGCCTGCAATCAAACCCGAGCATCAAGGCAATTTTTGCCGCATCTGATCCGATGGCTCTTGCGGCTGTGTCTGCAGCTAAAGAATTAGGCCGTATAGATGATGTTGTTATCGTCGGTTTTGATGGCAATCCAGGCAATCTTGAATCCATTGCTGCAGGCGAGCAGAGTGCTGACATTAAACAAGATAATACCAGCATGGGTGCTATGAGTGTCGCTAATTTGATTGGATTAATCAAAGGTGAGAAAGTCGCCGCCTTCACTCCGATTGACGGCATCTTGATCACTTCTGGAAATGTTAACGATTACCGTTAATCATCTTCTGCGGTCGCCGCTAACAGGCGGCCGTGTTTTTATAACTCTGTTTCATAGTGCATCCAACAAACATGCAAAAGCATAGTAAATCAGGGGCTTAACTTAAAATTGCCGGTGCATTCCGGCAACCCTCTCACATTTAATGATCTCTAGGCCGACGCTATAAAGTTGTATGTCCATAGCTGCGAAAAACTGCTTGATATAAATAGCTGGGTTCGGGTGTACGTTTTTAGCAGTCAGTCGTAGTGATTAACCATAAAGATCTAAAGGGTAAAGCATGATGAAGTCGGTGGTTTGCAGTGAGCCAGGTTCGCTGTTGGTGCAAGATGTGGCGCGTCCAGTAGATAAGCCAGGTCAGGTAATAGTAAAAATTAAGCGTATAGGTATCTGTGGTACAGATATACACGCCTTCAGTGGCAACCAACCATTTTTCCAGTATCCAAGAGTACTGGGGCACGAGCTTTCCGGTGAAATTGAATCTGTAGGTGCAGGGGTAGCGCTGAGCGCTGGGCAAGATGTATATATAGTTCCCTATATGTCTTGTGGTGACTGTATTGCCTGTCGGCGTGGCAAAACCAATTGCTGCACCGATATTCAAGTGCTGGGTGTGCATGTGGACGGCGGCATGTGTGAGTATCTGCAAGTGCCAGAACAGTATGTAATAAGCACTAAGGGGATGGATTTAGACCAGTTGGCAGTAGTTGAGTGTCTGGCGATTGGTGCCCACGCGGTGCGCCGCGCTAACCTGGTTGTGGGATCTACAGTGTTAGTGGTAGGTGCAGGGCCAATAGGTATGGGTATATTGCAATTCGCCAAAGTAGCAGGTGCCACCGTTTTTGTTATGGATATGAATCCAGAGCGCCTGGCCTTCTGTAGAGATGAGCTTGGAGCCGACCAGATTATTCAGGCGGGGTCGTCTGCCCGCGAGCAGATTGATACTCTGACTAACGGTGATTTTATCGATACAGTGTTTGACGCGACCGGTAACCCAAAGGCGATGGAAGCGGGATTCCAGCTAGTGGCTCACGGCGGAAGTTATGTGTTAGTCAGTGTAGTTAAGGGGGATATCAGCTTCGCAGACCCCGAATTTCACAAGCGTGAGATGACCTTGATGGGCAGCCGTAACGCCACCAGAGCTGATTTTGAACAGGTAGTAAGCTGCTTGGAAAACGGCTCGGTCAAGGTGAATGCGATGATAACTCATCGGGGGGCGTTATTAGAATTACCGCAATTGCTAGCGAGCTGGAGCAAGGCAGAAAGCGGCGTAATCAAGGCGGTGGTGGAGGTCTGAGATGAATCAGTCAGAGACTGTTACTGCAAGTATTGATGCAAACAAAGCGTTGATCATGCAGTTTGGTACCAGCCGTTTTTTACAGGCACACGTTGATTATTTTGTTAGTCACTCGCTGGCGCAAGGCAAGTCTGATGCGCCGGTACTGGTAGTGCAGAGTTCAAATAGTCCCGCGGGGAGTGCCAGGGTGGTAGCTATGAATAGCTGTACTAGCTACCCGGTGCGAATTCAGGGCATAAAAGACGGTGCTGTAATAGATACACAAGAGCAGATCAGTGCGATTTTCGGTGCTTTACAGGCGAATTCAGATTGGTCAAAAATAGTCGATTTTTTTTGTGATCAAGTGACTCATGTGGTCTCCAACACCGCCGACCAAGGCTATTTATTAAATGACAACGATAGCCTTGACTCGCAGTTGCCGAAAAGTTTTCCGGCGAAATTGCTAGTGTTACTCGAAGCCAGATATAGGCACAGCGCTGAACCTGTGACTATTATGCCCTGCGAGTTGGTTGCCAATAATGGTGATGTATTGAAAGCGCTGGTGCTGTCACTGGCCGTGGACTGGCAGCTGGATGAAAAATTTATGCTCTGGTTGGCAGATTGCTGCCTGTGGGTGAATTCGCTGGTGGATAGAATAGTTTCAGAGTCGATTGAGCCTCTGGGTGCGGTGGCCGAGCCCTATGCTCTCTGGGCGATAGAGAATCAGAATGGGTTGGTTCTCCCCTGCCAGCACCCGGCGATACGGCTGGTCGATGACTTACTGCCACTGGAAACTTTAAAGTTATCGGTGCTGAATTTATCACACAGCTTTATGGTTGATTTGTGGCAGCAGCAAGATCATAGCCAAGTGCAGACTGTCGTGCAGGCGATGCAAGATCCCTATCTGCGAGGGCAATTGGAGCAAGTGCTGCATAACGAAGTATTACCAGTGTTGCGGGCCATGCAACTGGGAGAAGATATAGAGGCCTATGTGGCGAGCGTTATCGAGCGTTTCCTGAACCCCTTCCTGGCTCACAAGCTTGAAGATATCGCACAAAATCATCAGTCTAAAATCGAGCGTCGGATCTTGCCTTTAGTTCAACAGGCCGCCCAGTTACTGCCGGAATTAGCTATGCCTAAATTGCGTCAGTGTTTGGCGCGTAACGCTTTGACAGAGGGATTGTAAGATGACGATTATGCACAGCGTAGCGCTACAAATACACCCAAATGACGACCTTATTGTGGCGCTTGCCGATATTTGCGCAGGCCAGCAGGTCAGCCTGGGGGGAAAAAATTATCAGGTAATAGAGCCAATCAGAGCAAAGCATAAGTTTGCCGGCCGTGATTTTTACAAGGGTGAATTGCTGACTCAGTATGGAATAACCGTAGGTGAAGCGCTGTGTGACATCCCCGCAGGCACAGCGATTAAGCTAGGCAATGCACGGCATAGCTCGCAAGCTTATCAGGCTAACAGCATTGAATATCAGTGGCAGGCACCAGATGTTACTCAGTTACAGCAGCGCAGTTTTCAGGGTTTTCGCAGAGCCGACGGCCAAGTGGGCACCGCAAATTACTGGTTGGTAGTACCGCTGGTGTTCTGTCAGAACCGCAACATAGAAATGATGCGCAACGCGCTGCAGGACGCTTTAGGTTATAGCAGCGAAGCACACTACATAGATTATGCGCGTAATTTGGTCAGGGCTTATCAATCAGACACTACCCCTGTGCCAGCTACTCGTCATGGTGTAGGGAAGAAAGTATTCCCCAACGTCGACGGGGTCAAGTTTATCACTCATAGCGCAGGTTGCGGCGGCACCAGAGAAGACGCCCTGGCACTGTGTAAGTTGTTGGCCGGCTATATATATCACCCCAACGTGGCAGGTGCGACGATCTTGAGCCTGGGCTGTCAAAACGCCCAGATATCCTTATTGCAGCAGGAATTGTCGAAGCTGGATCCGCAACACAATACACCGGTGCTCTGGTTCGAGCAGCAGCAATATGGTCAGGAGCGACCGATGCTTGAGGATGCTATCGACCAGACGCTGCAAGGGCTTGCAGTGGCCAATCTTTGCCAGCGCGAAGCTGTTCCCCTATCGCATCTGCGCATAGGAGTAGAATGTGGTGGCTCCGACGGTTTCTCGGGTCTCTCCGCCAATCCGCTGATAGGCCGAGTGGCAGACAAGACTGTCGCCCTAGGCGGTAGTGCCATTTTAGGTGAGTTCCCCGAGCTCTGCGGAGTTGAGCAAAATATCCTGGATCGCTGTAAGAGTGATGCGCTGCGCGGCAGATTCTCGGATTTAATGAAAGGCTACCAGCGCCATGCGCAGGCAGTTGGTGCCAGTTTTGATATGAATCCCTCCCCTGGTAATATTCGCGATGGCCTGATCACTGATGCCATGAAGTCTGCGGGTGCCGCACTTAAAGGCGGCAGTGCACCGATCAGTGACGTGCTCGACTATACCCAAGTGCTGACCCAGAGCGGTTTGAACTTACTCTGCACACCCGGCAACGATGTGGAGTCGACCACAGCGCTGGCAGCCACTGGTGCCAACCTGATATTATTTTCTACTGGTTCGGGCACACCCACCGGTAACCCGATAGTTCCTGTATTGAAAATCTCCAGTAACAGCGGCACCGCCGAGCGGATGCACGATATCATCGACTTCGACGCAGGGGCCATTATCAGTGGTCAAAAAAGCGTAGATACGCTGGCAGATCAGTTGATGGAACTGTGTATAGAGACAGCTTCCGGTGACAATACCTGCAAGGCGCAGCAGCTAGGGCAGGACGATTTTATACCCTGGAAAAGGGGAGTATCGCTTTAAAAAAAATAGCGAGTAGCCAGCGAAGCTGGTGATGTTATTGATCCGATGATATCTAAGAGTATCCAAGCGAAATTTAAAGGTAATGAAATGCAGCAATATGCACTGACACTGGATTTAAAAGATGATCCGCAATTGATTGTTGAGTATGAGCATTACCACCAACAAGTTTGGCCAGAAGTGCTGGCTGCAATCCGCCATGTAGGCGTTCTGGAAATGAAGATTTTCCGCACGGGTAATCGGATGTTTATGTTGATGGAAACTAGCGATGACTACGATCCGCAACGGGCGGCAGAGTATTTCCAGAGCGATGCCAAATCACAACAGTGGGAAAAATTAATGGATAAGTTTCAGCAGCGCATTGTCGGGGCACCCGCTGACGTTAAGTGGGTAGCGATGGACTGTTGTTTTCAGCTGTCCGGCCAGTAACTATTCAAGGAGCCAGGTATGCGTATCGATGCCCACCAACATTTTTGGCAGTACAACAGCGCAGAATACGATTGGATAGATGAACAGATGTCGCTGTTGCGTCGCGATTTTTTACCTGCAGATCTGCAGCCGTTACTGCACGAAAATAATATCAATGGCTGTGTTGCGGTGCAGGCGCGCCAATCCCTGGAGGAGACCCGCTGGTTGTTATCGCTGGCTCAGCAGCACAAACAGATTCTCGGGGTGGTCGGCTGGATTGATCTGACTAGCGGACAATTGCAAAGTCAATTGAGTTCCCTGCAGGGCAACCCCTGGTTGAAAGGTTTTCGCCACGTGCTGCAAGGTGAGGCTGAGCTGGAGTTTATGCTGCAACCCGCCTTTATTCGTGGCATTGAATGCCTGGCAGAGCAAGGTTATAGCTATGACATTCTGGTCCACGCCGGTCAGTTACCACAGGTCTGTAAGCTAGTGCAAAAGTTGCCAAAAATGCAGCTGGTGATAGATCACATCGCCAAGCCAAATATCGCGGGGGGACAGTGGCAGGGCTGGGCGGAGCATATGCTTGAACTGGGTCAGTACCAACACCTTTACTGTAAGGTTTCGGGGTTAGTGACAGAGGCTAACTGGAAGAGATGGAGTGCTGGTGATATCGAACCTTATCTGGCCCATGTGCTGCAAGTATTTGGTGCAGAGCGACTGATGTTCGGCTCGGATTGGCCGGTCTGCCATGTGGCGGCAAGCTACAGTGAAAGTCTGGCACTGGTGGAACAATTTATCTCCCGAGAGTGCCCCGAGCAGTTAGCGGCAGTCATGGGTGGAAATGCCGCTGAATTTTATGTACTTAATCCTTAGTGCAGCCAATCGCCTACACAGCTAAACCCAATGCAAACAGTCAGTCCCAGTACTACTGGCTTTTTTAAGAGAAACAATATGCAATATAACCAATTAGGTAATACCGACCTTGAACTATCGCGACTGGGGTATGGAGCATCGCCACTGGGCAATGTATTTGCGGATGTAGATCAGTCGACAGGCATTCGCACCGTACACAGCGCATTAGATTGGGGGATTAACTATATAGACTGCTCCCCCTACTACGGTTTAACCAAAGCCGAAACTGTACTGGGAAAAGCGCTAAAAGGCATTTCCAGGGATCGCTATATACTCTCCAGTAAGGCTGGCCGCTACGGGCCCGAACAGGCTGATTTCGATATGTCGCCAACGCGTATTCGCGCCAGTTTAGATGAGAGTTTGCAGCGTTTAGGCGTCGATGAATTAGATATATTCTTGCTGCACGATATCGAATTTGTCGACCTGGAGTATGTTTTGGCTGAGTCCCTGCCCTGCTTGGAGGCGCTAAAGA
>MABF01000277.1 GCA_002163025.1 'Osedax' symbiont bacterium Rs2_46_30_T18 | reverse complement strand
GTACCTGGGATATTCAACATAGCAGCTCTCTTTGGTAAGTAATGTATATTGTCTTATGCACAACCACAGCAGCCAAAACCCGCTGTTGATAATTGACGACAATAAAGATTTAGTCACTAAAATTATAGAGGGCCGTAACAAGGAAAATCCGCGCAGTTTGGCAGCAGCAGGCTTTATATTGATTTTTTGTGCACTTTAGCGCGGAAATTCCGCAATTATATAGAAGTAATTAAAAATGCAGTAGAAAACCAGCTGGCGCTGGTTTTCGGTTATTTTTTGCGGGCCCAGAGCTAGAGACGCACTTCAATTCCCTGCTCACGCATAAACTGCTTGGCCTGAGGTACGCTGTATTCACCGAAGTGGAATATTGAGGCAGCCAGTACCGCATCGGCACCGCCGAGTTTGACACCATCGACTAAGTGCTGCAGATTACCGACTCCGCCCGAGGCAATAATAGGGATATTAACCGCATCGGAAATCGCTTTAGTCACCCCCAGATCATAGCCGTTTTTCACCCCGTCCTGATCCATTGAAGTCAGCAGAATTTCGCCGGCACCGTACTCGGCCATTTTGACCGCCCAGGCAACTGCATCTATGCCGGTCGCTTTGCGCCCACCGTGGGTAAATATCTCCCAGCGATTGGTTTCATCCGCTGTAGAGACTTTCTTGGCATCTATAGCCACAACAATGCACTGCGAGCCAAAGCGCTCGGATGCCTCGCGGACAAATTCCGGGTTGTAAATAGCGGCACTGTTAATAGAGACCTTATCGGCTCCGGCATTGAGCATAGTGCGGATATCATCACAGCTGCGAATGCCACCACCCACTGTCAGCGGGATAAAAACTTGAGATGCCATTTTTTCTACTGTGTGCACCATAGTATCGCGCCCTTCATGGGTGGCGGTAATATCGAGAAAAGTAATTTCATCGGCACCTTGCTCGTCGTAGCGCTTGGCCACTTCGACCGGGTCACCTGCATCGCGAATGTCTAAAAATTGCACACCTTTAACCACTCGGCCATTTTCTACATCGAGACAGGGAATAATGCGTTTTGCTAATGCCATGATTTTTTCGCTTGTTACTGAATGAGGATAAGTAGCCCGGACATTTTGCTCCGGGCTCAATGTTAGTGCAGCTAGAGTTTGCCATCCCAGTTGAGAAAGTTAGTTAGCAGTTGCAAACCTGCCGTATGGCTTTTCTCCGGGTGAAACTGCACGCAAAAGCCATTTTTGTCGCTTAAGGCGACATCGAAGTCGACACCGTAGTGACAGCGACCGGCAACTTGTGCAAGGTTTTCTGCTGCCACATAATAGCTGTGCACAAAATAGAAGCGGCTGTTGTCGGCTATGCCCTGCCACAGTGGATGATCGAGTGTTTGCGAGACTTGATTCCAGCCCATATGTGGCACTTTTAAGCGTTCGCCGTTTTCAACCATACCATCGGCAAACTGCTTTACCTGACCGGGATATACGTCCAGGCATTGCGTGCCCTGGTTTTCCTCGGAAAACTGCATCAGTGCCTGATAGCCGACACAGATACCTAAAAATGGTTTGCCGCTAGCTAATGTATCGGCCACTTCCCGATCGACTCCCTGAGCTAACATTTGTGCTACGCAATCGCGGATTGCTCCGACACCTGGCAGTATCACTCTGTCGCTGTCGGCTATTATCGCCGGATCGTTGGTCACTCGTACCTCAACATTGGGCTGTACATGCTCCAGCGCTTTAGCCACTGAATGCAGGTTACCCATACCGTAATCAATAACGGCAACTGTACTCATGACTATAAACTTCCCTTAGTCGAAGGCATTAAATCTGGTGCCCTGCTATCAACTGTCAATGCCATGCGCAATGCGCGGCCAAAAGCTTTGAAGATCGTCTCAGCCTGGTGGTGAGCGTTAAAACCTTTTAGGTTATCTATGTGCAGAGTGACTCCGGCGTGATTGACAAACCCCTGGAAGAACTCCCAAAATAATTGAGTATCTAAACTGCCGATGCTGCCGCGGGTGAATTCGCAGTTAAATTCCAGCCCCGGACGGCCGGAAAAGTCGATCACAACCCGTGACAATGCTTCATCTAAAGGCACATAGGCGTGGCCGTAGCGGACGATTCCAGTTTTATCACCGACAGCTTCTTTAAAAGCCTGCCCCAATGTTATGCCGATATCTTCCACGGTATGGTGATCGTCGATGTAGACATCGCCGTTGGCGTCAATTTCCATATCAATTAAACCGTGGCGGGCAATCTGATCCATCATATGCTCAAGGAATGGAACTCCAGTATCAGCGACGAACTTACCTGTGCCGTCTAAATTAATAGTAACTGTAATTTGAGTTTCATTGGTCTCTCTGTTGATTGTCGCCTTGCGCTCAGACATGCTGGCCTTTCCTTCTGTTACACGGTTTAAGTAAGAATAATTATGCGGCTCAAGTATATATCCAAGCAGGCTTAGGTGACAGCCAATTAGCGATTAAAATTTGCCCCTTTTATAGGTTTTTTTATATTCAGCAAACGCTTATCAGCGCGCAATTTATAGGCACTCGTGGCACAATAGCGTTTTTAAAAAACGACAGACAACCCAAGGATTTGGAAGCATGAAGAAACTAATAAAAATATTCGCCACGTTAATACTGGTAGTGTTAGTACTGGCGGTGGCCGGCGGCACTTTGCTAGGACTGTTTGTCGACCCCAATGACTATAAAGCGGAGATAGAAAAAGCAGCACTGGATAATGCCGCTATTGAGTTGCAAATAGACGGTGATATTGATTGGTCGGTATTTCCCTGGTTGGGGCTGGAAATAGCTTCGATCAAAGTGGCTTACCCTGGCCAGCAAAACTTGGCCTCACTGCAAAGCGCTCAAGTGTCAGTCATGGTCATGCCACTGCTGTCCGGTGACATCAAAATGAAAGCGATCACTGTTGAAGGTTTAGAGCTAAACCTGATCAAATCTGCTCAGGACAATAATTGGCAGCCCAAAATCAGTGCAGATACTTCTGTCACCACTAACAGTACTGCCGGTAATGACTCTGCTGAACCACAGACAAAATCCACTGCCACTAAACGCAGCCTAGAAATCGACAAGATCTCTATCGTCAATGCCAAAGTGACTTACAGCGATACTCAAACCGGCGATGTCACCACTATCAGTGATCTGAACTTAAGCACCGACAGGGTTGTTTTGGGCCAAGCTTTTAACGCCGAGTTAAATTTTGTTGCCGATGTTATAAAACAAGGCAAGAAGCAGCTGAGCAGCAAAGTTAATTTTAGCGCCAACTTCATCATTGACCCCACGGCGCAGCGCTACCAAATTGGCGATTTTGCTAGTCAAATAAGCCTGAGCAGCGACAAAAACTATGCCTTTGAGTTTAATGCCGATATCGATGCTGATCTGGCTGCTAACACCGTTAGCATAGATAATTTAGCACTCAAAAGCGCAGGCATGTTGGCAACTGGCAAGTTAAAAG
>MABF01000005.1 GCA_002163025.1 'Osedax' symbiont bacterium Rs2_46_30_T18 | reverse complement strand
CACTCTTGGATAATCAGAGTTGCTTAACTGCTCCGGCCCGGGCTAAAAATCGTTCAATCATTGCTGGTGATTTATTTCTGGCCAGCATAATTTCAAAAGTAACGAAACAAACAACTAACCGCGTTTAAAGGAATAAATTTATGATAAAAATATCAGTAAGTATTGATGTCTCAAATTTGAAACAAGCAGAGATTTTTTATATTGAAGCACTTGGCTGCAAGAAACTGCGCGACCAAGGTTCTATGGCTGTTTTGAGTGTAGAAAACTGTGATATTTATCTACAAGAAAAAGCAGCGGGAACTAAACCTCTGAAATCGGACAGTGTTGTGCGTGATTATGGGCGCCATTGGACACCTATCCACTTAGATTTCCTCTGCGAAAATGTCGATGAGGTAGTGGAAAAAATATTAAAATTGGGTGGCTCACACGAGGGGGGAGAAAGTGCTGAATGGGGAGCCATTGCTCACTGTGCTGACCCTTTTGGCAATGGCTTTTGTTTGATCAATGAATAAATTAAGCGTTTTCAACTCGATACGGTAAATTTGGCCTCCTAAATAGAAGTATTTCATGAACCTCTTCACTGTATAGATGACTTAACATACTCAATTGCGGGGTTGTTTTTCCGGATTTAGCCTCGTTTTTGCACACACAGTGACAAATCTCGATAATGATATCAGTCATGTTCAAATGGGTCAGTTTCTTCAGTCATTATGGCTGCTGTATTAGCATGGGCAAATCGGCGCAATTTTCGAAAGATACAGCTTGTATACTATTAACACCCTCTGTTCAGTTTAACTTAACCTTTTGAGCTACATAATTCCCTAGCTAGTTTAATAAATAATCAAGTTAATCAGTTTGTTATGTTACCAGATCAAATTATCCATAATGTATAAAGAAGGGGTTGCTTAGGAAATCTGTTCTTACTCATACATAAGTTTGATAGCAAACCGCGGATATGTAAATTACTCTTTTGAATTGAGTGAGCCGGTGCACGTGGTTCTAGCGCATATCCCAATAATGGATGTTAATCAGAAGTTTTGGGCAATAAGTAACATAAAAACTATTGATAGCTATTCTTAAGTCACATAATTGTTTTTGGAAAGTCATTTACTCAAGGATGAGAAAGCATGCTGCAACAAGTCGTGGGTTTCGTTAAAGCCTCATATAAACTACCACTGCATATCCATACAGCGACCATGTTTACGCTTATAACGCTAGTTTTAGGGGGCGCCCAAATTTGGTTTAACTATCAAAAAAATACTGAATTAATCGCTGAGAACTCTAAGGTGCTGTATGAGAAAGTCATGCAAAACGCATTTATGGATCTAAAAGCGGTACACAATCTGGCGACTAATAGCTTAGAAATAATGGCTCATGGCGAAATAGCCAACGCGCACACACTTGAAGAAAGGCTTAGCTACCTGCCTGTTTTGAGTAAAATACTACAGGCCAACAAGTCAGTAAGCGGCTTTGAGGTAGGTTATGCCAGCGGTGATTTTTTTATACTGCGCGCGGTATCCAACAATTATCTGCGTGAGCAATTTAAAGCCCCCATAGGCACTGTATATATGGTAGATAATATACAGAGATTGCCTGAGGGAGAGAAATATGCCCAGCGAATCTACCTCGATAAGACCCTCAATGAAACGGCCCGTATTCCCTTAGATAATATAGACTATGACCCCCGAACCCGGCCTTGGTATAAATTGGCCATAAAGTCGCAAGGTCCTACTACAACTCCCCCATACTTGTATTTTTTTGTTAAGAAAGTCGGGATCACTGTAACCTTAGAGTCGAAGTATCCAGGCACAGTCATTGCTGCAGACATCTCACTGGATGATATTTCTAGCATTTTGAAAAACAACATCATCACCCCCTCTTCTGAATTAGTCGCCTTTGATACGCAAGGCAAAGTTATTGCCTACAAAGAACCGGATAAATTGATAGTAGAAAGAAGCAATGGTAGTAGTCATATTGCCCGTTTAGACGAGTTGCAGAGTCCGGTACTGTCTGAAAATGCGCAGAAAATTGAACCCAAAGAACAGCTGTTGCAGTTTGAATATGCTGGAGATGTATGGGGGGGAGCGGTTAAAAAGTTCGAAATAAACGATAACTTTATATTGTACTTCTCTTTCCTGGCGCCTAACCACGAACTTTTTTCCAAAGCCATTGCTATACGCTGGCAATCCAGCCTGATTGCATTTTCACTGATAGTGATAGCGTTATTTATCTCAGCCTATTGCGCCTATATGATTTCAAAACCTCTGCGACATTTAACCATGAATGCTCGTAAAATTCGTAAATTCGACTTCACGTCGCAGCCGTTTCCCTCGTCATCAGTAAAAGAAATAGATATATTGGCCAAAGATATGGCGGCTATGATGGACACCATTGGCCACTTCTTAAGTATGATCAAAACGTTATCGGGGGAAAAAAACTTAGATTCACTGTTAGAGACGATTACCAAACAAACTTTAGATATTAGCCGTGCCGATGCAACCGTTCTGTACTTGTTAGATGAGCAGGAGACCGTTCTCGCCCCTATGAGCGTAAAGCTGGCGAACACTGTCAGTACTGACATTAAACTGAGTAGTTTTAAAATGGCCAGCAGTAGCAATTTCATAATTGACTCTTTAAAGCAGCGTGTTGCAAAAGTATATAGATTTAAATGTCGCGGCGCCGACGAAGATAAAAGGGATGTATTAACCCCTTTCTTTGATAAATTGGATACGCAAAATTTACAAATTCTGACTTTTCCACTCAATAACCGTTCCGGAGAAACGACCGGAATCCTATGTGTTATCAACGATATTGATCATAAAGAAAGTGAAGATTTAGATAATGAAGAGAGAATTGGTTTTATAGAAACGCTGTCCGGGTTTGCCGCTGTCTCTATGGAGAGCCGGCATTTATTAAAGACCCAAAAAGAGCTGCTATCGTCCTTTATTAAATTAATCGCAAAAGCTATTGATGCCAAGTCTCGTCACACAGCGGGACACTGTCTGAGAGTACCGGAATTAACTAAGATGATTGCCGAGGCAGCAGTGGAGCAGACCAGTGGAGAGTTTAAAGATTTCTCGTTGTCAAAAGATCAATGGGAAGAGCTGGATATTGCCGCCTGGCTACATGACTGTGGAAAAGTCACTACCCCAGAATATGTCGTTGATAAGGCGACTAAACTCGAGACAATTTACGATCGAATTCACGAGGTGAGGATGCGCTTCGAAGTACTTAAACGCGATGCGCAAATCGATTATTGGAAACAACTCAACGGTGGTGGCGATGTCGCGCTGTTAAAAAATACATTGTTGGCTCAAGAATTGAAGCTGGATCAAGACTTTGCCTTTGTTGCACAGTGCAATTTAGGCAGCGAATTTATGCCGCACACTGCACAACAGAAACTTATAGAACTGGCCAATATCACCTGGCAAAGAACGATCGATGACCGCATTGGTATTTCCTGGGAAGAGCAACTGCGTAAGGAGAAAATCAGCCAACAAACGTTACCCGTTACTGAAAAACTCCTGGATGACAAGGTTGAACATATTATTGAAAGGCACCCAAAAGACGTATTGGCGACGAATAATAAATGGGGCTTTAACATGCAGACCCCGGCGCATTTGTACAATAGAGGTGAGCTATATAACCTGTGTATTGCCAAAGGTACGTTAAGTGCGGAGGAGCGTTATAAAATTAATGAACACATCATCCAGACCATTATTATGTTAGATGGACTCAAGTTTCCAAAACACCTGTCTAATGTATTGGAGATAGCCGGTGGGCACCATGAGAAAATGGATGGCACTGGATATCCAAAAAGGCTTCGTGGAGAGGAGATGTCAACCGCTGCAAAAATGATGGCAATTGCCGACATCTTTGAAGCCTTAACAGCCAGTGATCGGCCATACAAAAAAGCCAAGAAACTCAGTGAAGCTATTAATATTATGAATTACATGAAAAAGGATCAGCATATTGATGGTGCCCTATTTGACCTTTTTCTTAGTAGCGGAATATATTTGACCTATGCACACCAATTTCTCTCACCTGAACAAATAGATCAAGTTGATATACAACAGTACTTAAAGAGGGG
>MABF01000093.1 GCA_002163025.1 'Osedax' symbiont bacterium Rs2_46_30_T18 | reverse complement strand
TTGCAAAATTTTGTCGACAAACCAGCGCATGGCTTTGCCTTTGTTGTTGGTGCGCCAGGAGCAGTAATGCGGTGAATCTGTCGCCGGCTTAGCTATTTCCAGGGCCACTAGTTGGCCGCTGTCCAACTGTTGTTGGATGCGATGTTTGGGGCAGAACCCTACCCCAATGCCTTGAACCAGCGCCATTATTTTATGATCCAGGCTGGCGACTCGCAAGGTGTCTTGCTTGTCGAAAATCCGATGCGCCATGATAGGGGCGTTTTTTGAGGAGTCTTTAATCGTCACGGAAGTATAAGCTTTGATGTCGGTTTCACTGAGTGGTAGTTGCACCTTGGTCAGTGGGTGATTTCTGGCGACTACAAACAGCCACTGGGCGGTAAAAATCTGCTTAAACTTAATTCCCTGATTACCACTGACCGGTGGCGGGCCGCCAATCACCAGGTCGGCGCGTCCTTCGATAAGTGCCTCTAGACTTCCTCCCATCACCTCTGAACTCAAATTGACTTGCACGCCGCTATTAAGCCGTTGGAATTGGGCCAGTGTAGGGTAGAACTGATTGATGTCCCAAACAGTATCAATGGCAATATTCAGGGTAGATTCCCAGCCACTGTTTACCTGATGAGCCGACTCGACAATTTGCTCTGCGGCTAATAACAGTTCTCTACCGCGCTCCAGCAGTAAACTACCTGCCGGGGTTAACATTGAGCGTCGGCCCTCGCGCCTGAAAATGACAAATCCCAAATCGTCCTCAAGCTTTTGCACTGTGTAAGTGACAGTGGACGGCACCCGGTACAGTGCCGCTGCCGCTGCGGCAAAGCTGCCTTGTCGGTCGATTGCATCCAGCACTTGCAGTGCCTCTAAGGTCAGTTTCATCGAGAGAGTTTCCAGATAATATAATTGTTCGAAAATTTCGAACATAATAGTCAATATGTTCCGATTTTTATTTAAAACCACCTGTTTATAATGGCTACATATTCGAAGCAACACAACAATTAGCAAAAATTTGTTGGTTCACAAAATACCTTCAGGAGACAGACAATGCAAATATTACACAGAGATTCACTACCTTTAGGCGGCTTTGAAGGCTTGAGCGAAAAGCGTTTAGTCAGAGACCAAAAAGCCGGTGGCGATAGCAGTACTTGGGATGGCCTGGGTGATTTTGTCTACTTGGCCGATGCAAATTACCTGCCTTACGGTGAAACTAAAATGCACTCGCACCGTGAAATTGATGTAATTACTGTGATGATAGCGGGGCGCCTGACTCACGAGGGCTCGATGAAAGACGGTCAGTCTATGGTCGCTAATCAAGTGCAGGTACAGCGCGCTGGTGGTGAGGGATTCTCCCACAATGAGGTCAACCCGGATCAGGGCAGTACCCGTTTATTGCAAATCTGGGCACTGCCTGAAACTGCCGGTGAACCAGCTGCCTATAAGCTTTACGACTTGCCAGAGAATAAGCTAATACGTATTTACGGCGGTGAAAAGTCCCAGTCAGACACTTTTGATAGCCATACGCTGATTGACATAGGTTTGTTACAAAAAGGTAAGAGCGTACAGCAACCGGGCGAATATCTCGCTTACATCACTAATGGTGAGGCAGAAATTGAGGGCGTTAAAGTAGTAGATGGAGACCTGATCCGCGGTGAAAATTTGCATTTGACGGTAACCAGTGAAGACTTGCACTTAACGGTAGTGTCCAAGGCCTAATATTTAATACGCGTAATGTTTCATAACTTAGCAAGTGTTAGCCCATTGATTCACAACTGCCAGCAATTGGCAGTTTGTGGATAACTAACAACGTTATATCACAACCCGTTAGGAGTTTTAGCTATGATCAACAAAAAATATCAGCGTTTGGTTTTTTCACTCTTTATGTCCGCCTTGATGTCGGCGATTATGTCTTTAGTGATCAGTGTATTTAATGTAGGGCTGGTGGCCGATATTTTGCAAATTTGGCTCAGCGCTTGGGGGTTCTCGTTTGTAATCGCCTTTCCTGTCATTTTGGCTATCACGCCCGTGGTTGGCAAAATGGTGGCTTTAGTGATTGCAGATAGCTAGCCGTTAGAAACGACTGCTGAGGAAATCCATCATCAGCCGTATTTTTCGATTGTGCTGTACATCCCCATGGCATACTAGCCAAAACTCCAGTTCTGGGATAGGCACATCGGCCAGGATGATTTGTAACTCAGGAAAACGCTTGATGATAGGCAGGTGAGTCACGCATATGCCCGCGCTTTGTCTGGCCAGCTCAATTTGCATCGCCAGCGAGTCAGTGCGGTTTTTAAAATTTGCCGGGGTGATCTGCCAGCCGGTTTTTTACAGCGCTTTGAACATGGCCAAATCGCGGTCGAAACCTATCAGCCGATGATGGCTGAGATCATCAATACAATAAGGTTCGCCAGAGTGTCCCAGATATTCTTTGCTGGCGCTGAAATGCAAATTGATATTCTTTAGTTTTTTAGCAATTAAGTCCGGCTGGGTCGGTCGAAACATCCGCAGGGCTATATCGGTATCACGTTTATTGATACTGGTAGCGCTCTTGTCCGTATGATCCTTAGCTGCTATAACAGTGCTGGTTAATTTCAGTGCAACGCAGATAGCGCTCAGGGTTTAATTAAGCCGTTAATTTAAGGTATCAAACCATCCCGAGTAGCGTTTTTTGTATTTCAATTATCCAGTCACTTGCTTTAAAAGAGCGCATAACTAGCAGGGAGTCGGTTTGCTTAATCAAGTTGTACAGATTTTACTACCGGTATTTTTAGTGGTCGGGATTGGTTTTGTGGTGGGTAAAACCCTGAAAACCAATTTTTCACCTATCAACCGTTTAAACATGGATATCTTTGTTCCGGCGCTTATTTTCACTTCACTGTTATCAATGAAACCAAGTTTTTCGCAACTTCCCTTAATGACCGCTGCACTTATCGGCATATTACTACCAGGGATATTGCTATTTTTAGTGGGCATAAAAGGTAAGCAGTTAAAGGCATGGGCACCGCCACAAATGTTTCGCAACAGTGGCAATCTGGCAATACCGCTGTTTGGTTACGCTTTTGGTCAATCTGCTTCAGAATCGGCGGTACTGCTTTTTGTGGTCTCTACTGTCGTACATATTGTATTTGTCAGCTTATTTCTAAGTAACACACCGGGAGTGAAAATCTGGCGCTCGTTTTGCACCCCTATTTTTCTCTCTGCTATGTTGGCGGTGGCTCTGGGACTGTTTAATATTGAACTCTATCAGCCGCTGTTTAATGGTCTTAGTTTAATGGGGCAGGCAGCTATCCCGGTGATGTTGATCTCGCTGGGCTCACAGATGTGTGGAATCAAAAAGTCCGGCTTGAAGATAGGCATTATCTGCAGCCTTCTCAGTGTTGCTACCGGGGCAGTGGCATTTACAGTGATCTATTGGTTGATACCACTAGAGTTACAGGAAATGCAGATGATGGTGCTGTTTACTATGTTGCCTCCGGCAGTGATGAATTACCTGTTTGCTGAGCGCTATCAAATTTCACCTAACAAGGTTGCTTCAATGGTGTTATTTGGCAACTTATCGTC
>MABF01000215.1 GCA_002163025.1 'Osedax' symbiont bacterium Rs2_46_30_T18 | reverse complement strand
AAACATATTGTAATAATATCAACATTTAAAAAGTATCCTCTCAGTTTGACGATGGCAGAAATTATTAAAAGAGCCTACAGAAAACTGGGGATGGAAGTAGAAATCCGCTACCTTCCTGGAAAGCGTTCATTGCACTATTCCAATTCAGGGCATGCCGATGGTGAGCTATTTCGTATAAAAGGCATTGAAAATGAATTCCATAACCTGATACCTATTCCTGTTGTTATCATGAAGCTAGAAACCATAGCCTATGCAAAGCGTAATGACATTGTTATTAATGGTTGGGCCAGCTTAAAACCTTATAAAATCGGGTTTTTAAGGGGATTTAAAAAAGCAGAAGTCAATACACTGGGTATGAAAGTTTACTTTGCGGAGCAAATATCTTCACTATTTTTGCTACTTTCGAAAGGCCGTATAGACCTGGTTGTCGAGTCTCGTCTGGGAGGTAAGCACTCCCTAGACCCTCTGTTTCACTTTGAGATTAAACCTCTTGAGCCGCCAATAGAAATATTTGATGTTTTTCATTACTTGCATAAAGCCAATAAATCATTAATACCAGAATTAACTAAAGTCCTACGACAGATGAAAGCATCTGGAGAGGTTAAACGAATAATCGAAGATATGATTGGTCGAAATTTTAAACCTTCGTTGTAATACATTTCATATTTGAATTGAGATGTTAAAAGGTGACTTTTATCGTGTCGAAATGACATCTTGATAGGAAAATATCAGGGCGGATTGGGAATGTGTTGAGTAGAGTATCAGCCCAGAATTATTTTGAAATATGATAAATTACAGTTTCAGTATTTCGATAAGTATTCCTTCAATGATTGTTGTTATTCCCGATCATAGAACGAATGTGCGAGGGTTTGCTGTTCAAGCCTAAGTACCGAGCGCCTGCAATGAGTTAACTTCAGATTTAGCCGCTTGCACTAGGTCCTCTTCAGCTTCTATGTATCCGCCAGGACAACTCCAATCGCAGTGTAGTCCTTAACATTTTCCCTAGCACCTAACTGAACATTATTGGGCTGATAGAGAATGTCGATAGCCATATTAATCATCCCTGATGAGATACTGTCTTATAATCTATGAGCAAGGCTGAATACACTTTATTTGACGTGGGAGATGATACCTAAGTTGGACTAGCCGAAGCAAAAGTGCAACGTGTAGGAGGTGAGTCTGAGTGCCTTGTTAACTGGTTTGTCTAGGGATCACCGAGCAATAATTGCTTGATCCTAAAAGAGATGGGTTGTCACACGTTTTTAGAGGGTAGCTAAACCACGCTATATATTGTTCAGGAGTAAAATTATTGACGCCTGATGAAATGTAACGTCGAAACCCATCAGTGATTGCATTTCACTATTTAGTAAGCCTATGTTGACTGACAAGAAATTCAATTTTAGATGGCGCTGCAAAGTATCCCATGTTAAAGAAAATATCTGCTGATGTGATTGGAACCAAACCTGATTCAGGTAAAATTGATTGTAATCATGCTCGGGTAAAATTGTGTCATTATATTACATCGACAGTGATTATAAATAATCATGAAATTAATAATAATGCATATACCCAGCATCTCGACTGCAGATAGAGACTAATTCGATTTAGCAGATGATTAATCTGGTATTTTCTACACTTAAGCCTTAGCTTCGCACCGGCTATCCACTAATCATGACTTAACAAACTTTCCTAAAGAGAATGACAGACAGATGAAATCAGAAATATTAGAGAAAAAAACCTACCTTTTGCACTGGATGTACGACTTTATAGAAGACGATGACGAGCCCGCTTATTTGGCAAGTGATGTTTTAGAATGTGACAAGGTTTTGACTGATTTTATTGA
Source organism: 'Osedax' symbiont bacterium Rs2_46_30_T18 (assembly GCA_002163025.1). Taxonomy (GTDB): domain Bacteria; phylum Pseudomonadota; class Gammaproteobacteria; order Pseudomonadales; family Balneatricaceae; genus Rs1. Next base: position 1,723 of record MABF01000215.1, on the reverse strand, counting down.
TACTCTTAGTGAGTCGTCCTCACACACAGACTATGCCTGGGTTGTCTCTCAAGTTGAAGCTGTAGTGAAAGAGTTAAATGTTTTGAATGCGAAGCACGCAGGCCAACTGATCGAAACAGACCAGCGAGAAGATATTTGCGCCTTAATAGATTTAGTCATGCAAAACGCGGGTCACAAAATTGAAGAAGATATAACTGAGCAGTGGCGTGAATGGTAAAAGTACAGTTCAACTGATGAATATAAGCAACATCAGAATAAGCGGCAGGGCTAGCTCAGGCATTCGAGTAATGTGTAAAATAATAGTGGAGCAGTAATAACGATGCATACAGGTGTACTGACTAAAAATACATTTCACAGTGACATATACACGGGCACAACCAGAGATTACTGGTTGTATGTCCCAAACCAATACGACCCTGAAACGCCTGCCAATTTAATGGTGATCCAAGATGGATTTTGGTACTTAGATGATGAGAGGCCAATGCGCCTGCCTGAAGTTATTGATCGGCTGATAGAGCAGGGGAATATCCCGGCGACTGTCTGTGTGTTTGTGAACCCAGGAATCGTTGAATCGCCGATTAAAGCGGAGCATCATCCCGATTCACAGCGCAGTTTTGAGTACGATACACTCAGCGATCAATATACTCGATTTATCGTCAACGAGCTGTTACCACAAGCACTAGAGGGGCTCAACATCAGCCTGAATCCGAGTAACAGAGCTACTGTAGGCTTTAGTTCAGGGGGGATTTGCGCTTGGACGATGGCTTGGTACCGCTCTGACTTGTTTGGTAAAGTGCTTAGCCACTGCGGCAGCTTTGTCGATATTCGCGGTGGTGGTAAATACCCTTATCTGATTCGCAATCAAGCGGCCAAGCCTATTAAGATGTTTTTTCAAAGTGGCGAACAAGATTTAAATACCCGCTACGGTGACTGGGCACTGGGTAATAAGCAAATGCAGTCGGCTCTGGCTTTTAAAGGTTATGAACATCAATTTGAGTTTGGTACTCAAGGTCACAAATTGGGACATGGTGCAAAGCTGTTGGAATCGTCAATTAAGTGGCTGTTTACAGACAGCGATGAGAGGCATTAGCCAGTATTGGTATTAGTCAGCAGAGTGTAAAATTGATCTTAGACCCTGTTTAAACAGTACCTAGCAACGACAAACTGTATGTTACACAACCATCAGGGCAGGCGCTAATGCAGCAGTTATACGCTTTGCATAAAAACAGCACTTACCGGTAACATGTGATTGAAGTGATTGCCTCAATGGAATACGGGATCGCCTCCAGGGCGTTAACTGCACTAAGTGTCGATGCTAGCCAATTGAAGTTGGCCATACACGCTGATCAGGAAATCTTGGCATGAAACGGCCACTTCCTTTAAGCCAATCAATGTAGCTGATTTTAGCCGGGTGGGATCCGTGCAAGTCGATGATAGCCAATTATGAATCTGCCTATTTGCAGTTAGAATCAGTATTTCTGGTGAGTAGTTAAGGAAGACTGTATACGCGAGAACGTCGATCTTTTGTCCCTAGTCACTGACAAAGTTGCAAAGTTGCAAATTGGGTTTATTATTAAGTACTAAGGCTCAAACTCGCAGGCTTTACTCAGCGGGACTTAATCCCAGGTTGCAGCAGATGGCAAAAACAAAATTTAGACTACCTAAAAAACTTTCTCTGATCATTTGGTCGTGTATTTTAGTCGGTTTTGTATTCCTAGCCACT
>MABF01000165.1 GCA_002163025.1 'Osedax' symbiont bacterium Rs2_46_30_T18 | reverse complement strand
CGATAAAGGCACTTCGAGAGCTAAATATGCATCTAGAGTACAGGGGACTTATCATTGCACGGGACCGTTGACTTCCCTACTTTAACTAGACAGTTTGTGATTCCAATACGATACTAGGCATTGACTCAATTAATTTTTAAACATATTAATTTTAATCATAAGTTCGGTTTGAGAGTTTACTTCAACTTTGCGAAATACCGACTGTAAGTGGGTTCTCAAGGTGTTATAAGAAATGTTAAAGACCCCGGTCAAATCACTTAATTTTTTCTTTGAATAGATAGCCTGCACCAGCTGACTCTCTCGTTTGGTTAAACGGTATTCTGTTGAAAATATATTCCAATTAAATGTCTGTTGAAGGGTTATCGTAACCAAACAACAGGCTTGTTCAAATTCACTATAATAGTTATTGTGCTTGAGTGGCGAGACAGAAATGACGACCATGTCTTGTTCTGCAGTGTTTTTTATTATGGCCACTTGGCCGCCTATTCCACTAAACGCAAGAACAGAGCATTGCTTGATGTAGCTCTGGAGGCGTTTATTATCAGTTCGCTCTGTTAGTATTAACTTGCCACTCGTCAGGTCAAGTACCGCACTTGAAGCCAAGTTTTCTTTAGCAAACTTGTTACTAAGCAATATAGTTCCTTCTTGATTACAAACGATGATACCTTTGTCTGTTTGATCTAAGATACTTTTTACAATATTCACGTAGTTTTTATAAAGTTCTAAAGCATTGAACGTTTTAATTGCGCGCATCATATGGGGAGTGAGTAACTGGATTAAATTAAAATCTTGCTGATCATAATCAGGATCGCTCAAGCCTCGATTGACAGCGTATGCCGATTCATGTTCTCCATCCCTGACCAATATCCCAGCCAGTACTCGATGTGATTTCATGGGTTCGATAATGTTGTCGTAAAAATAGGTACCCTTATGTTGGCTGATATCTATGTGGTCATTGAGATTGAGGGACTCGCCTTCTGTCGCATTCTTAGAAATTTGATAAAAGGGATCTTCAAACATCCTGTTTTGATAATCTTTCAATATTTCAGCTGAATAATCAAAGTTACTTTTAAATTCCAACAGCAGGGGTTGCGGTTCGGATACTTTTTGTAAAAATAAAAAAGCTTTATTTGATTGAGTGGCATGAATAATCAGATCCAGTACCTGGGACCAGTCACCAGTCAATGCTGCTTCATAGATTTCGCCAATTAATGCCGACAACTGTCTACTTGTCAGTTTAATATGCTTGTTATTTGGAGCTGTCATAGGGACATTTTCTGATTATAAGGAAGCGGTGAGTAATACTAATCATTTTTCACTCTAGCAGAGTTTTCCATCAATAAATAGATTGATTCTCATTTGAATTAGTTTAAAAAATCATCTATTTGCATGAGTTACAAGCTTAGTATCTCCGTATAAACTACTTTATGTGACTCAAGAAAGCAGACACAAAAGAGACTGTCAGGTACATGGAGAGTGCTCAAAGGGATTTTCAGGCACATGGAAGTGCTCAAAGGGATTGCAGACACATGGAGAGTGGTAAGTTACTAATTTTCTAGACGCATATTTGCGTTATCAAAGTGCCTGTTATCAAGTAGCTTAAAACGGCTTCTATGTGTCAGGGTTACCTTGATCGTGGGAGATTAGCAATCGTCGGAAACGGCCAACTGCAGGGATTTCGATCTAACAGAGTTACACGTTTAGTATCTCCGTATAGACTCCTTTACGTGGTACATGGGAGCTCTTGTAACTTAATCGTTATTTCCCTAACAAACTAACTGAAAATGAGCACTTAGAGTAAAATAAAAGTCAGTTGGGTCACTTTCGAGTAAATGAGCTCGTGCATTTTTAAGCTGTTAGATTGCTTTAATAAAAGGGAGGTACCTAATGACGATACATGAGTTGTCATTCGGTGAAATAAATATACTCAAACCTAATCTAGCTGAGGTCATAATTGGTAGTGATGTTGAAATGGATCTGGAAAGGGTTAACGAACTCCATGAATTTTTGCTAACTCATCTAGAGTATCCTTTTAATCTGTTAATCAATAAAACCCATAAGTACTCTTATACTTTCGAAGCTCAGCAACATGCATATGCACTCTCCGAAATTAATTCAATAGCTGTAGTCGCATATAATTCTATTGCTGAACACTCTTCAAATAGTCTTATCTCCATTCCCAGAGCTATGCCATGGAACATAGAAATATTCAAAGAGCGTAAAACTGCATTGGACTGGCTTGAGAATGTAGAACAATAATCTAATCGGGTACTGATGGCTCTACCCCTACACCCACAACATCCTTGATGCGGGGCCGCACTGTAGTGGTACATAAAACTGGCCACGATTTTGTATTCAAGTCAGTACCTTTTCGCTGATTCATTGGGTACCGAAGTTGCCTTAAAGAGCATCACGAACGAAGCTGACACAAAGATTAAAGTGTTTTTTTGTATATGAATTGCAATTAAATCTATACCTATAAATATCCATCTAATTGTGATAATTTTTCACGCCTACGATCCGCATCGTTTTATGGCAGAAATATCTGCAATTGACCGCGACCTGCCTCATGTACCGCTGAAAGAAATCCGGAGCTGGCCGATAGTAAAGTTCATTATTTCTATTAAAGCAACAATGAGACGGCATAATTTGTACGCAGTTATACGAAGGATTTTTGATATAATAAAGTTTGGGAGTGATAAAGACTGAAGTCATCGACAAAAGGGTATCGACGTTACTGATATATAATTATGTAGTTTTGATTCAGAATGCCCCACTGGTGCCCCAAAATAACGGACAAAAACAGCAAGCATTTGATTTAGGTAGGAAAATTTTGGCGGTGAGAATGCGGTCGGGATTACTCATCGCTACGCTCTTCGCCCCTTTGGGATTATCGTCGCAGGCTCCGATATGGGCTCGCTTCGCTCGGCTCGAACCCTGCGAGGGATTGCCTACAGGATGTAGGTACTTAGGATTTGTCGGGAACAAAATCCCGCTCACCCTCCCTACATAAGCGTTTAGATACAAAAAAGCCCTGGTGATAAACCAAGGCTTCTTTAGTACTAGAATTTAATGGCGGTGAGGGAGGGATTCGAACCCTCGATAGGTTGCCCTATACACACTTTCCAGGCGTGCTCCTTCGGCCACTCGGACACCTCACCACTCTCATAGAGCTTTGTTTTATGTCAGTTCTATGCTCTGACAATGTTTAACGTCGCTGTTACATTTAACTGTAAGTTGGGACGGCTTAAATACGGGCAGCAAGTGCCTGAATCAAGAGCTGCGTATCCTACCAGAAATAATCGAAACGGCAAGGGTTAATGGCTGCTTTAGCGATTTATTTAGCAAATGTCTGTAAGCGTCATTATCTGTCTTAACAGCCGCAGCGGATTAGATTATTATTTGCAGCGCAAAACTTCTTATCTTTGAATAAGCTGCTGAATTAACGATATTTTAATACCAACAGCCTAGCTGTGATAAATAAAAGCTATCAGCTGTAGAAATTATTTTTAATTAGACTTATGCTCCGATTTAGCGACAATCGTAGGGCTAGAGTTTTACTATTGAACTGATGGCTGATAGCAGTTTCTATCATAGACATTCACTCTATCAGCCAGCTGTTGATTACTGTTTTTAGCAATGCTCTTTTCGTCCGGGTATAACAGTTGTTGTTTCTAAGTATAGATTTTTCGCAGATAATAATTAAGCCTGTAACTAGTGCAGCGCAGAGGCAGTTTAATGGATACTAATATTTCCCCTTACGATCTTCGCCAATTGATCCGCAAAGGCGAGTTTACCCGTAATACTTCCGGGTTTTCCCAGGGCTATGTGCAAGGCAATCTGGCCATTATGCCAAAAGAGTGGGCCAATGAGTTTTTGCAGTTTTGCCAGTTAAACCCCAAGCCCTGCCCTATTATAGGTATGTCCTCTAACCCCGGTGATTTTTTACTGCCTGATCTGGGAGCTGATTTAGACATACGCACAGATATTCCTCTCTATCGTATATATGAGCATGGCGAGCTGGTAAAAGAAGTGTCCGATGTTAAACAAGTATGGCGCGATGATTTAGTGACATTTGTGCTCGGCTGCTCTTTCTCTTTCGAAGAATCCCTGCTGGCAGATGGCCTGGAAGTGCGCAACATCACTGAACAAGTCAATGTGCCTATGTACCGTACTAACATCGACTGTAAACCCGCTGGTCGCTTTAGCGGCACTACTGTGGTCAGTATGCGTCCGATGAAACCCAAAGATGCCATTCGCGCTATTCAAATTTGCACCCGGTTCCCTTCAGTACACGGTGCTCCATTGCACTTTGGCAACCCGCAAGATATTGGCATCAGCGACATCAGCCAGCCTGATTTTGGTGACGCTGTGACTATTAAAGAGGGTGAAGTACCGGTATTTTGGGCCTGTGGTGTGACTCCACAAGTGGCTATCGAAAACGCCAGGCCCCCTTTGTGCATTACCCATAGCCCGGGCTATATGTTAGTCACAGATATTCGCAACAGCTCACTGGCGATCATGTAACACGGAGATTAAGCATGACTCAAACGAACAAGTTAAAATTAAATTGTGATCTGGGCGAAAGCTTCGGCTCCTGGAAAGTGGGTATGGATGAGGCGGTAATGCCGCACGTAGACCAGGCTAATATCGCCTGTGGTTTTCATGCCGGTGATCCACTGGTCATGCAAAAGACGCTAACACTGGCAAAAAAATATGACGTCTGTGTCGGTGCTCACCCTGGCTACCCAGATCTGGTCGGTTTTGGCCGTCGCTCAATTAACGCCAGTGATGCTGAGATTCAAAGCATGGTGCAATACCAGATGGCGGCACTGGACGGCATGGCTGCCAATCAGGGATTGATCATGGAATACGTAAAACCCCATGGCGCCTTGTACAACGATATGATGTCTAAAGATAACGTGCGTGCCAGTATTATGCAGGCGGTGGCCAACTATCATCGCCCTGTCGTATTAATGTTACAGGGCACTCCCGATGCGCAGCAGCATCGCGAAGAGGCCGATCAGTATGGACTGCAGATCTGGTTTGAGGCTTTTGCCGATCGCTGCTACGAAGACGATGGCCGCCTGATGTCTCGTACCAAAGCAGGTGCTGTGCACTCTAGAGATAAGATGTTAGCGCAAGTGCAAATGCTTTGCGACACTGGCACTGTGATCAGTGCTAGCGGCAAAGAGATTCAACTGCACGCTAATACTTTGTGTGTGCATGGCGATAATATGGAAGGTGTTAATGCCATCGCTGAAATTCGTCAACTGATTCAGGAAAGCTGATAGCCATGCATGTCGAAATTGCGGGCGAGAACTCGCTGATAATTTATTTTGCCGAGGTTACCGACCCAATGGTTTCGGCTCAGGTACAGCACGCCATGTTGCAGCTTGAGAGCTCACTGGCTGGACATCTGATTGACATGGTGCCCTCATACGCCTCACTGTTGGTGATCTATAATCAATTCAGTACCGATCACTATTTTGTAAGCGCCTGCATCACACAAGCACTGCAAAACCTTAGCAGTGCCCAGCAACAGCAGGGCAAAGTGGTAGAGCTACCTTCCTACTACAGCACTGAATCCGGTCCTGATTTGCAGATGTTAGCCGACAATGCCAAGCTCAGCGTCGAAGAAGTCATTGCTATTCACAGCGCTATGGAATATCGAGTCTACGCCATTGGTTTTGCCCCAGGGTTCGCCTTTTTAGGCGAAGTAGACCCACGTATTGCCGCGCCACGCCTAACCACCCCAAGACTAAAAGTACCCCGTGGAGCCGTGGCCATCGCCGACCGCCAAACAGCAGTCTACCCGGCGCAGTCTCCTGGTGGCTGGAACTTAATTGGCCGCTGCCCGACCCGTATGTTCGATGCTACTGCTACGCCATGTATGCCAGTGCAGGTCGGTGACAGTATCAAATTCAAAGCCATAGATCGCGATCAGTATCTGGCACTGGGAGGTGAGCTGTGACATTTATAAACCAGCGCCAACAAGCCGTTTTTGGAGTGTGCAGATGAGCGCTTTTAAAGTGATACAGCCTGGCCTGCTAACCCTGATACAAGATGCCGGTCGCTACGGGCAACACCGTATAGGCCTGACCAATGGGGGACCGCTGGACGCCCTCGCCTTTAACTGGGCTAACCGTCTGTGTGAGAACCCGGTTAATTCCAGCACTCTGGAAATCAGCATTGGCGGCTTGGTATTGGCCGCACAGACAGACACTTATATCGCTGCCACTGGCGCCAGCATACCGATGAAAATCAATGGCAGAGACTGCCGTTTTTGGCAAACGCACAAAATCAGTGAAGGCGACAAAATAGAATTTGGCTTTGCCAGCTCAGGCGCCCGCGCCTATTTAGCGGTTAAAGACGGCTTTAATTTCGCAGCATCATTCACTAGCTCTTCCACAGTCGTCAGAGAGAACATTGGCGGTATCAATGGTGGCAAATTAGTCGTCGGTGATTTATTAGCTTGTAACAGAATCACCCAGGCCAGTGCACTGGCTGTACCTGAAGCAGAAATTCCCAACTACCCCAGCGAAATAGTGGTACAGGTCATTCTTGGGTATCAGCAACAATCCTTTGATGCGGTGCAACAGCGACTATTTTTTAGCAGTGACTATCAGTTGAGCGACAAAGTAGATCGTATGGGCTTCAGGCTCCAAGGGCAACAGATTAAATCCTCGCTGAACGGAATTTTGTCCGAGGGCATCTGCCATGGAGCCATCCAAATACCCGCCGATGGTCAGCCAATAGTGTTAATGAATGACAGACAAACCATTGGTGGTTACCCCAAAATCGGCTCAGTGATCGCCCAGGATACCGCGAAACTGTCACAGCTAATGCCCGGTAATAAAGTGGCATTTGAACAAATAAGCATGGAGCGCGCCCACAACATTAATCATTTAGCCAGACAACGTTACCAAAATGTTGCAATGGTCAACATTGCCTGAGATTCAGTGCGGAGAGAAAATGACAAATACAGTTATAGATGAAGCTGCGCTGAGCAAGCAAATTGAAGACCTATTAGTACAGCGCAACTTGCGCGGTATGCAGGATGTGCAGAGCGCACTGCAAACAGGCTACTACTTAAGAGCTGCGCGCATTTTAAATAAATGCAAAGGACACGTGTTAATAGGCACCGGCTTTCCGGTCGTCGACACTTTCGAGACTGACGGCCCGGTGGGCGCTATCGCGCTGTACAATGCACTGGAAACCTTAGGCGCCACACCGATTATTGTCTGCGGCCCACCCGTATCCCAGGCTCTGATGAAAGATTTTCGGGTCCATGAGATCCGCGTTGGTGAGCACCAGGAGCGAACTCTGGAAGCTTTTCAGGCACTGTATCACTACCAGCCGGATGCAGTACTCTCCATTGAGCGACCCGGCCAGGCGGCCGACGGTGGTTACTATAATATGCGCGGTGAGAGCATCAGTGCACGCACGGCTTGCTTTGATACCTTTATCAACAATGCCAAGTGCCCCACTATCGGCATAGGCGATGGTGGTAATGAGATAGGCATGGGTAACATCACTGCGGCGCTGCAAGATTTAAACATCATCACTTCCAGCACTAAAGTCGATGAGTTACTGATAGCTGATGTTTCCAACTGGGGAGCCTACGGCATAATGGCGATACTCAGCTTGTGGAACGACATTGACCTGTTAGCGGCGGTTAACTTAGAAGAGATTCTCACTTTCCTCTCGGAGCAGGGCAGTGTCGACGGTGTCACCAGGATCAACGAACTGACGGAAGATGGCTTAGATTTTTCTGAAGGCGAAGCAGTTATTCTAGGATTGCGTAAACTTATAGGCAGGGCCTAACCCTGATACCTTGGGCCGCAAGTCAAGCAGCCCAAGCCTCTATCCGTTTAATCACTACTAGCCATGATTTCAGTGGCAGAATCCGCCAATAATTTAGGCAGAGCACTCTCTTCATCAGCGCGCCAACAGCAGCAAAACTCCAACATTAATGGCTCTATTTCAGTATTAATGCGCACCAGCGAGCCACTGGCCAATTGCTTTTCTACCAACGGCAATGGCAACAGTGCTATCCCCAGCCCCTGTTCGGCTAAACTAATCAAACTGGCCACCGAGCTGCAGGTATGGATCACCGCTGCACTGGCCTCACTTTTAAACAGTTGTTGCAGGTAATGCCAGGGGGATGTGTCTCTGGGAAAGCTCAAAATCGGCCTCTTGGCCATCTCACTGATACTCCAACAATCTGTTTTTAAGCCCTTAGCTGCTTTAATCACCCACACCTGCTGATAGCTGCAAAGGGACTGAGAGACCACTGTATGAGTGTTGGTCGGCTCTGCAACCATCAAGGTTAAATCTATCTGGTGCTGTTGTAATTGCTTAATCAGCACCGGGCTGACATCGCTGGTCAATTCAAAGGAGATTTGCGGGTGCTGCTGCTGCCACAGTTGCAGCAGAGGTGTTAACCACAAATGCGCTAGGGTATCGGCGATGCCTATTTTAAGCACACCTTTTTGCTGTTGCCTCTGCCCCGCTTGCAGCTGCATTTCCTGGGCTATGGCCAACAACTTCTCTGCATAAGGCAACAACTCGCTACCCTTCTCTGTGAGATCTGTGCCACTTTTACCGCGCCTGAACAAACTGACCCCAAGCTCATCTTCCAGGGTATTAATGCGCGCAGAAAGAGCCGGTTGACTAATGTGCAGCTGCGCCGAAGCAGCGCGAAAACTGCCGAGTCTGGCAACTTTCACAAAGGAAGATAAATTACGTATGCGCATAGATAAATCTCGGCTCTCTTATGGCAAAAATAAGTGCTGTTACAGGATTAATCTGACGGCCCCCTACAAATAGTTGGTACAGCAACCATGTTGCTAGTAATATTTACCGCAAATGCAACAAAACACAAGATTTTATACTTCATTATAAAAATAACTAGGTGTTTTTTATTTTGTTAATCCGATGCTTGCAAATATATCACTTTTGGTCAAATATGTTCGCCCAACTATTACTGTCGTAGAAAAGAGTATAACTGTTTGTCCTACGACTAGTTCATCAATCAGAGAGGCAAACAATGGATACAGCATACCTGAACGGCGAATATTTACCTTTAGACCAGGCTAGAATTTCTCCACTAGATCGCGGCTTTTTATTTGGCGATGGCATCTACGAAGTAATCCCCTACTACCAAGGTAAATCCGTAGGCCTGATTCCACACATCCAGCGAATGATTAACGGCCTGGCATCTATTGAGATCCAGTGCGATAAGAGCTTAGATGACTGGATCCTATTACTGGATGATTTGATTGCCAAAAATGATGGCGCCAACAGCAATTTAGGCGTCTACGTTCATGTCTCTCGCGGCACTGATACTAAAAGATACCACGCCTACCCTGAAAACGTGGCACCGACAATCTTTTGCTTCACCTTTGCCATTAAAGAGCCAGAGCCTGTAGATCGTGACACTGCCGCCAGCTACACCGTCACCACCAGTGCGGATTTACGCTGGAAGCGCTGCCACATTAAATCTACCGCGCTACTGGGCAACGTGATGCACTTTCAACAGGGACACGCCAGCGGCAACAGTGAATGCCTACTTTACAATGATAACGATGAACTGACTGAAGGCAGCTCGGTTAACGCCTATATCGTCAAAGACGGGGTAGTGATTACGCCGATCCAGGATAACCAAATCCTGCCGGGCATTACCCGTCGTATCATTATTGACAGCATTCTAGCCGATGGCTCTATTGCCATTGAAGAGCGCACTGTGACGATGCAAGAAGTTCGCGACGCCGATGAAGTATGGATCAGCAGTTCGTCTAAAGAAATAGCCCCGATCGTTAAGATTGATGGCATCGATGTCGCCGACGGAAAAATAGGTCCGGTTTGGGAAAAAGCTTTTGCTATTTATACAGCGGCCAAGTTTACCCACAGCTAAAAATACCTATTAAAACGGTATCATTATAAACAAAGCCTCTTTTAAGAGGCTTTTTTATTGTCTGCGAGCCAATAACCTTCAGCCCAAACCAGCACTGAGCACAGCCCCTTGAAACATCTACCGACCCGCTCCCAGCCCTCTAGAAACAAGGCTTAGGCATAAATCGTAATTACCCCGATTAAGTTCACAATTATTTTTCTGCTTGCTAACATTAATAGATACGCGCGGCTCGTGTAAAACGATAAAGCCCTGCCTGTAAAGAAAAATGTTATGCGACGATGACACTCAAAATATTGGGTCTCGTTAAGCACGGCACAATTGTCGTATACGCCACCTCCCATTCTAACCAAGGTAACTTTGCCTATCAGCACTTACCCCAGAGAACGGAGTCACTATGCTAAAGCCAATTAAACTCTTCATATTATGCATGACATTGAGCCTCAGCAACCTGAGCTGGGCAGAAATCAATCAGCAAACACTGAACCAGATTCTTATTTCCTCAGGCATCACCACCCAAGTGAACCAGTTTCCGGATTTGATCAAACAGGGCCTGAACACAGCCACCAGACCTAATCATCAAATTCCCGAGTCGGTGATCAACTTTATGACCAGCACTGTCGACGACTCTATTTTGGCCAGCGAAATACTTGAGGCCATTAAACTGTCCATTAAAGACTCACTGACTCAAGACCAGGCCCGACAGGTACAACAGTGGTACGAGTCTGAGCTTGGCACTAAGATTACACTGGCAGAGTTAAATGCTTCATCCAAATCTGCTTTTAGGCAAATCCTCAAAGAGAGTAAAAACTTATTGCTCAATACCAAACTGGTTAACTTTGCCAAACGTATCGATACCTTATACGCTGTCACCGACTCTACCATGGATATGCAGAACATAAGTGGTGCCGGTATATACATGGTCGTGATGACCGCTCTGCACCCCTCCAACCGCGCTAGCATTACCCAGTACAACACCTATTTAAACGCCTCTCGAAAACAGCTCAGAGCAGCCATTGAGCAAGTGATTATATTGTCATTTGTCTACTCTTATAAAGACCTGAGTGAGCAGCAGCTCATCGACTATGAGGTATTTTTGACCAATGCAGCGACAATAAAATTTCATCGGGCGGTAGTTTCCAGTATGAATACTCAGATAAGCATAAGTGTGGCTAAGTGGGCCGATAGCTTGATGCTAATACTCAGACAGCAACTCCACCAAAGCTAATAGGCAAACCCAACGTATAGCGCAATTAAGCAAGTCACTGACAGTGCACTCAAGCATTGGAGGCACAAAAGAACGCCCGGTTACAGCGACTAAATTGCAGACAAAAAAAAGCCGCTTTGCAGCGGCCTAACAAAGAGAGACCAAACTGTTAGTCAGCTTGGCGGCGTAAAAAAGCGGGAATATCTAAAAAGTCTAAATCACCTGTACCCGTTTTCTGCAACGGTTGCTGCACCGGCTCTGGCGGTACTTCTACGTGCTCTTGTAAGTGAGTACGACCACTGTGATTACGTGTTTTGGTTTTTACCGGTAAATCCATCTGATGTTGTGAGTAATTGGTTGAAGCACCGGCACGTACTGATGACCCGCCACTGGCGGCGACCTTTACCTGTGCTGTTTCAACTGTAATTTCCTCAGCTGCAACTGCCACCAGGCCTGTTGCGACAACAGTCACTCTCAACTCATCGGTCATGTCTGGATCTATTACTGTACCTACTACTACAGTTGCATTCTCCGAGGCGTACTCTTCGATGATTTGACCCACTTCGGTGAACTCACCTAAGCTAAGATCTAAACCTGCAGTAATGTTAACCAAGATTCCGCTGGCACCTTTTAAATCAACATCTTCAAGTAGCGGACTCTTAATTGCTGATTCGGTCGCTTCAATAGCGCGATCATCGCCACTGGCACTACCACTGCCCATCATCGCCATGCCCATTGAAGACATCACCGCGCGTACATCTGCGAAATCGACATTGATCATACCCGGGCGGGTAATAAGATCGGCGATACCGCGTACCGCGTTACTCAATACATCGTTTGCCGCATTGAAAGCATTGATCAATGAACAATTTTTGCCCATTACCTGCAATAGTTTTTCGTTTGGAATAATGATCAGTGAATCGACATTATCTTTTAGCTCGTTGATCCCTTCATCGGCGATACGCAATCTCTTGCGACCTTCGAATGGGAACGGCTTAGTGACCACTGCTACGGTCAAAATGCCTAACTCTTTAGCCACTTCAGCAACTATTGGCGCCGCACCTGTTCCGGTACCTCCACCCATGCCTGCAGTGATGAAGATCATATCTGCACCTTCGATCATCTCAGCAATTTGCTGGCGATCTTCAAGCGCCGCCTGACGCCCTACTTCAGGGTTGGCGCCTGCGCCTAAACCTTTTGTCAGCTCACCACCGATTTGAATCACAGAGCCAGTAGACATATTGTGTAATGCCTGAGCGTCTGTATTGGCGCAGATAAACTCCACCCCTTCAATATCTGTTGTAAGCATGTGCTGAACAGCATTCCCGCCACCGCCACCTACACCGATAACTTTAATGATAGCGTTTTCTGGAAGACTATCTGCCAGTTCAAACATGATTTTTCTCCTTCGGGCTCAGCCCTTATTTTTATCAAGCTAGCAAATCGCAATTATCAGCTAACAAAACCTCTGGCAACATACCGCTTATACCACAGTTGCCCAGTATTTTCTCAATCTGATGATTAGCGACTTTTTGCCAATCTGTATTTATCTAATATGCTCTATTGCACCTGCATTAACACAACTGCAATAGACTAAAAATTTCCACTCAACCAAGTTTTAAAACGATTGATGACACTTGGCTGATCTTTGTGCTGTCGCGCCATCACTGGTGCTTTAATAACTTCAGGTGAAATAGGTTTATTTATTTCTACCGTTGGCCTGGTGGGTGAAGCACTACTACTTTGCGGTTGATCTTCGCGCGCATAGTGCAACAAACCTATACTGGTGGAGAATATCGGGTTTTCCAATATATCTCCCATTCCATTTACCCCTTTGGGCATCGCCAGACGCACTGGCATATGGAAAATCTCTTCCGCTAACTCAACTGCACCTTCCATTTTCGAAGTGCCGCCGGTAAGTACCACCCCAGCTGCTACTAAATTATCATAGCCACTGCGACGCAATTCATCTTGTACTAACGTAAACAACTCGTCATATCTAGGCTCTACAACTTCAGCCAGGGCCTGACGATTTAGATCTCTCGGTGGCCTGTCGCCGACACTAGGTACTTTAATCGTTTCATCTGCGCTGGCCAACTGTGCCAGACAACAAGCGTACTTTACTTTCAGTTGATCAGCGTGAAAGCTAGGTGTGCGCAAGGCCATCGCAATGTCATTAGTGACTTGATCACCAGCGACCGGAATAACGCCCGTGTGCCGAATAGAGCCCTGAGTAAATATAGCGATATCGGTAGTGCCACCACCTATATCTACCATGCAAACACCCAAATCTTTTTCATCGCCTGTCAACACTGCATAAGCAGATGCCAATTGCTCTAGTACGACACCATCTACTTCTAAACCGCAGCGTCTTACACATTTTTCAATGTTCTGGATCGCATTGGCCGCACCTGTGACTAAATGCACTTTCGCTTCTAGTCGAACACCGGACATTCCCAATGGCTCTTTAATGCCCTCCTGGTGGTCGATAAGATATTCCTGAGGCAGTATATGAATAATGCGCCTGTCTGCAGGAATAGCCACAGCACTCGCCGCATCTATTACCCGCTCCAGGTCATACTCTGTCACTTCACCTTCGCGCACTGCCACAATACCGTGAGAATTCTGGCTGCTTATATGGCTGCCGGCGATGCCTACAGTAACTGAGTGTATCTTACAGCCAGCCATCAATTCAGCTTCTTCGACGGCGCGTTGAATCGAACTTACCGTCGATTCAATGTTAACAACTACCCCTTTTTTCAAACCCTTTGAAGGATGTGAGCCGATACCAATCACCTCAATTTGTCCATCAGCGGATATTTCACCCACCAGACAAACTACTTTTGAGGTCCCGATATCTAAAGCTACGATCATATTGTGCTCAATATCCATGTTCTAAACCGTTTGAAATAAAAAAAACTAAACTAATAAATATATATTTTCAGAATTATACGCCAGACTTTAATATAAATCAGTAAAACATTAAAAATAATAATATAGCTAATGTACAAAAATCCACCAGAACATACCAGCTTTTTTCTAAGTAATTTCTTTAAGTAAAATATCGCAAACCCTCATGAACAAAGGTCTTACAATGATGGCACTTTTATTTGTGCTTTTTTTATTAATATCTTTATGAAATAAAACATATTTATAATTAACACTATAAAATCAAAATTCGATATTGATTTACCATATAAAATCAATATTAGATTTTGATTTATACTAAAACATCAAAATTCAATATTGATGTTTTTTATATAATCAATATTAGATGTTGATTATAATAACTGCTCAAACTTTGACACATTTCTATTAAATTTATAAAAAAACTATCACTGTTTAAATAGCAAGCAGCTATAAGTAAAACTATAAGCGAAACCATGATCGCAACATATAGTGGTATATATTCAATATAGCACTACATATTGATCCACGAACGCTTATGATTGTTTTTTATGCACAGAGGATCTGGCCATAAAATTGCTCAACACCTTGGTCACTGATTGATAAACGAGCCAAGAGCGTTGCTGAGGATCAGCAGAGCAGTGTAATTAGATGCAACGGATTATAAAAAGCTATACCGTGGTAAATTCTTGTCCTTTATCCTGCAGCGCTGTGTCACTGGCAGAATCAGAATCGCTAGCAGCGGTTAATTCAGTCGACAGCTTCTTTTTGCCGTTAACTCCCAGCTTGGTCAGAGCCATCGCCTGGTTGACTAAGTTGCCTTTTCCGGTCGAGAGTCGTTTGTAACTATCGTCGTAAGCATTTTGTGCCCTGTCTAAGTGTTTGCCCAGATCGTCCATAGATTCAACAAAATTGACAAACTTGTCGTACAGCTCTGCCCCGCGTCCGGCGATAGCCTTGGCATTTTGATTTTGCTGTTCGAAACGCCAAATGTTTTGCACTGTGCGCAAAGTCACCAGCAAGGTAGTAGGGCTAACTAGAATGATGTTGCGCTGAAAAGCATAGCGAAACAAACTTTGATCATGTTCTAAGGCTAATAAAAAGGCACCTTCAACGGGAATAAACAACAGCACAAAATCTAAGGTGCGGATATTGTCTAATTTTTCGTAGGCTTTTTGGCTGAGACCGCGAATATGATTGCGAATCGATTGCACATGTTCAATTAAATATTGTTCGCGGTTATCTTGTCCACTGCCACTGCAATAGCGCTCATAACCGGTCAGTGAAACTTTGGCATCAATGATCATGTCTTTCTCTTCAGGGAGTCTGACGATCACATCAGGCTGGTACCTTTTGCCCTGTTGAGTCAAAGATACCTGGGTCTCGTATTCATAACCTTTGCGCAACCCAGACTCTTCAAGCACCCTCTCGAGGATGACTTCGCCCCAGTTACCCTGGATTTTACTGTCACCTTTAAGTGCCTGAGTCAGATTGATGGCATCCTGACTCATCTGTTGATTAAGCTGCTTTAAATGTTCTATCTGCTGGTACAGAGCTTGGCGATCACGGGTTTCTTTGTCGTATACATCTTCCACTTTGCGCTTAAAATCACCCAACTGCTCGCGCAACGGGTTTAATATCTGGCCAATAGACTCTTTGCTGCTGATGCTAAATTTGCTGCTCTTATCTTCAAAAATCTGATTCGCTAAATGCTGAAAATCTTGTTTTAACTGATCTCGGGCCTGATTAAATAGCTGAGATTTCTCCTCACTCACCTTCCGTTCACTACTTAAGCGCACTTGCAGCTCGGTAATCTGGCTGTTGGCTCTAACCAATAACTGTCGATACTCCTCCAGCTCAGCCTGGATTTTTTTCTTTTCCAGCTCTGACAATTCAAAAACAGACACTTTCTCCTGGAACTGTGCATTCATCACTTGCTCAGCATGCAGCAACTGCTCTACTGAGATATTGCGCTGTTGTAGCTTCTGATTTTGTTGACGTTGAATATCCAGCTGGCTGTTGATATTTTTTTCACGATCCATTTGTAACTGCAATTGAAAATTTAATTGCTGGCGCTGTCTGGCTGTGTGATACAAAGACCACAGCAGCAGCACCAGACTAATCGCAAAAGCCAATACCGCACCTATCACAGCACTTTGTAGATTCAACTCATCGAAGAACATAGATTATTTCCAACAGTAACAATTAGGAATATGAGCAGGCAGTTATATGGATCACAGCCGTCAACTTTGATCATAACTAATCTATGTACAAATAGATTAGTTTTTTCGTCGCTCTATGAGAGCAGTGGATCTTGCCATTGCCACTATTGGAGCAACAGCCTGCCTGACGCTCTGCTCACTACCAATACAAGTACAACAAAACTGCACTCACTAAAGTAGCAGGCAACATTAATAGCAAACTCCATTTATCACCTAATAGCTTCTGCGTGACCAATACGTGCGCCCCTGGAAAGCTGATAAAAATACAGGAAAGAGGAATAGCCCAATGCAAGTTAGCAAAGCCGTATGCCATAGCGCCGACTAAGGTCAAGGCGGCCAGATTACCAGCCATGACTACTAATAAAGCACCGTTGTTGCTAGATAAGAAGCCCTCTCTTTGATCTTTAGGTAATTTGTTTAATGCCCCAGCACTGAGAGCTGTCGCCATAGACACAAAACCAGAAATTATGAAAAGTATGATTGGATTCACCAGAAAAAAGCCTCAAAAAGTAAATAAGTACAGAGCCATCAGCGCTTATGAGCGATGCCCGGCTACCAGGTTCTAAAAGGGAGCCATTTTAACAGTATGATAAATATTAGCTACGCAAGCTGGTTCATTACTTCTAACTATTTATCTGTAAAAGCACCAGATGAATCCTCTCTAATACACTCATACAGATCATTCTCAAAAGGTTGAGGAATTTCGCTGCTTCTGTGGTTAACAACCTATTGTATACTTGTTCGTCTGACCCTTAGTTACTATGATAGCTATATGACTAAAACTACTGCACTTTTGTACACTAAAAAAAGTAAATTCGCCCTTAGCTGTAGCCTGATACTACTATTTTCAGGGCTAGTGTATGCCATCAGTCCGCATCTGATCGGTCTGCTGTTGGAGCGCCAACTGAGCAATTACGGAATTTCCAGTAGCAGCCAGATCGAATACCCCAGCAATAACAGGCTGCAACTTAGCACTGCGTTTTTCAAAATAGATACTGGCCAACTAGACGCACAAATCAGGGTTACAGACCTAAGGGTTGAATACAATTTATTAGATTTACTGCTTCGGCAAAAAGTCACGGCTATCTATATAGACAAGTTAAATGCGCAGCTTATCAGCACTGCTGAGCCACCAGCACTCAAAGAGTCGACACAGATGCAGCTTTTCAACATGCTACCAGCAGCATTGCTGAGCAAAGTAGCCATCGATGAGTTAAAAGTAGCAAAACTACAGCTGACCTGGGATAAACAACCGCAGCAGCAAATTTCTGTTAACGGCGAATTACTACTGACCCCAGAACAAATCGACTTGCAAGGAGATTATTTTGAAAATGGGGTACCGCTGGCGAAACTACAAATGTCACTCAATACCCAGAACCAATTTACTATTAGCGCTAACCTAACAGCCCCGCCAGGCGCGCTGCAGCAAGGCAACTCAGAGTCGTATTTTAATGTTCAACTCCAAGGCGAGATTCAGACCAATGCAGACAAACTGCAGATCAAGGCCAGTCAAAAAATAGATTTCAAGCAGTTCAAACTGCGTTCACTTTGGTTGTCAAAACAGTTAAACCTGAGTCAAATGCAACAAATTGGCACCCTCGATGCGCAACTGCAGCTCGAACATCAACTGGACATGCCGCACAGCGCCGCTGATATCGATAACTGGCTGTCGCAACTGCAGCTCAATAGCCAATTCGACATACAAATAACACAGAGCCAACCCAGCTTTCCCCTTGCACAACAGACACTGAGTGCCAGCGCATTAGCGTTAAACACTAGCGGTACACTCAGTTGGGATAAGCAGCAGTTAGCGATTGCGTTGCAACCATCAAGTAACATTCTGCTCAGTGATTTTACTAGCCCCGATGCACACTCTGCTCAGCTCAGGGTGAAATTGCAATCAGCATTGAGATTAGCTTTCGACAATCGATACCAAATTAATAAGGTTGCCGCTTTCGCCGCCACTATTGATGCCGCGCCCTGGAGCACCCCAGTAGGAGAGCTCACCCACCAGCCTTTGCTCATTCAGGTACAACATGCAGATTTACAAAAACGTCACTTAGCTGTCGAATTTCAGCTGGCTAACCTGAACCTGGACAACTCTGATGCCCAGCTAGCACTACCTTTGCAGAGACTAAAAACCGACTTAAGCGGCCACTTCTCGCTGCTGCAAAACAGTGCCCAACTGCGACTTAATAAAGGTCTGAGCCTGGAGATAAACCAGTTGAGCAGCGCAGCCTTAACTGTTAAAAGCCCCGCTAGCCCCAGCGGGGGGAAGGATCTTTATTTTACTGAACAACTGAAAATCATTACCGATTCCGAACTCAATATCTCTTTGAACTTAACTGACAACGCCCTTAAAATTGCAGATACAGCTTTGACCTTGCAACCCGGACAGTGGCACAGCCCTGTCGGGGTCATTACCCATAAAGCGATAGGTATCCAACTTAGCAAGATAGACCTTGCCAGAAAAAGTGCTCGACTGAACTTTGATGCTAACCACTTACAGCTGCAGGCAACTGGCCTACCGTTTAAACAAGCCCTCTTAACGACCGCAGGTTCGCTGCAACTCTCCCCCGAGCGTATCGATGTAAGCCTGAAAAAAAAGCTCAAGCTGCAGCTTAAAAAGTTCTCCACGGCGCAAATTAGCAGTAATGCATTAAACATTGGCAGCAGTAAAGCGATACAATTGACCATACCTTTACTAACAGCTGGTGCTAATTTAGCTAAGTTGCAACTCTCCCCCGTACACTTGCATCTTTCAGGCTCCGCTGTGACTGCAGCTAAGCAGAAACTCAGCTATCGTTCAATTAGCTTAACTCTGAAGAACCTGCAACTGGCACCCCTGCGACTACAACTGCAGACTAAAGTGCGTGGCTTGAGCTTGCGCAATAACAATCTATTTAAAAACATTACTATTAGCAGCACTGCCAGAATATCGAACAGACACTACCGCGCCAGCTACCAGGTTAACCACAGCCATTTACCACTGCTCCTCAAAGGAAAGATCCACAGTGATGTTAAGTTTCGCCGCATCGTGGGTGACTGGCAGTTGAGCAAGTTCGCTTTGGAGAGTACCGCAAAAGAAGTGGCTGATTTATTAAACTTGCCCTGGCCTGCCGAATTGCAGATCACTCAGGGTAATTACCTGCACAGCGGTCAGTTTGAACTGAACAGAGATAAGCTAGAGGCTAAAGTACAACATAAAATAACTGAGTTAGCGCTTAAAATAGCCGATACTGTCGCCCGTGGCATTAATATAAGCAGTGAGAGCCAGTACAAAAACAAGCGCTTAAGTGAAAGTGGCAGACTAGATATTGCCGAGGTTAATAGCGGTATAGCTATCACAGATATCAGCACTAACTTCAACCTGAGCAACCTCTTAGATACAAATCGCTCAATGCAATTAGATAATACCCAAGGAAAAATGTTACAGGGTGATTTCACTCTGCAGCGGTTTTCAACTACTTTAGATCCACTACAGGGCAACTCGCAGATAAACTTCAGTAATTTACCGCTTAATAATATACTGGCACTGGAACAAAATCCCAGCTTAACAGGCAGTGGCTCACTGGAGGGAAAATTGCCGTTTCGGCTTTCTAACGATCAGCTTTACATTGTCGACGGCCAGGTCAAAGCCATGGACAAAGGCTATATTCGCTACAGCGCCAACGATAAAATCAGAGCCATGGCCGACACTAATAGCGGCCTGAAAATCGCCTTGAGCATACTGGAAGATTTTTATTATGAAGTACTGTCAATCAAACTAAATTATTACCCGGATGGCAGACTTTTATTAGAAAACCAATTGGCGGGTAACAACCCCAATTGGCAGCAGGGCCACCCGATCAAATTTAGCATCAACGTCGAAGAAAATTTGTTGGCACTGCTAAAAACCTTGCAATTTAGTAGTGACCTGGAAAAAAAGTTACAGAAACAAATACAAAAATCCACTCAGTAGATGGAACTTAGTCAACGCAACTAAATCTTAATGCTATTATTGACCTAGTATCAGGATATCGCTAGGATCTAGCTATATTTTCTATCTTTGACATCAAGTCATTGGTTAGACAAGGAGAGTTCCATGTTTCAAGCTTTTTCAGCCAAGCTGCAGCGCGGCATTTTTGGCTGTTCTATGGTCGCTGTCGCAATACTACTGGCTGCCTGCTCACCAAGAATTGCCATAGAAGCGCCTAAAGAACCTATCACTATTAATTTAAACGTTAAAATCGAGCATCAAATTCTGATCAAAGTCGATAAAGAAATCGATGACCTGTTTAACCAACAAAGCGACCTTTTCTAGGAGGAACACAGCGTGAACAGACTACTTTCATTTTTCTCAATCGCCCTGCTGTTAGTTTCTTTCAGCACAGCAAGTTATGCCATCAACAAAGACCAGGCCAAAGCCCAAGGCCTGATCGGTGAAACCAGCCAGGGATATCTGGCCAGCGTCAAAGGCAGCCCCAGCGCCGAAATTAGCGCCTTGATCAACTCGATCAATCAGGCTCGAAAAGCTGCCTATGCAAAATCTGCAGCCAACGCCGGTGTCGGTATTGACGTAGTGGCAAAAAGAGTTGCCCAGCGCCAGGTTGAGCGCGCCGCATCCGGTGCTTTCATCAGAAATGCTGCCGGTAACTGGTACCAGAAGTAATTTTTAAGATACGCTATCTCATAGATAGCGTATCTTTGCTTCCTCCTATTTTACTTAGCAGCCAAGTGTATATCTGCCAACATACACCTTAAAGACCCACCTGCCGCCTCAATTGCTGATATCTGCAAGGGTAACAAACTGACAAAACTCTCTATTATGCCACGTTGCTGTACGCTCAATGCATCATAGGCATTCTGTGACAGAGCCAGAAAGGCAGAATTTCCCCCCTGTAATTCAAGCGCATTGGCGCAAAAATTGGATATTTGCCCCTCCGTCAGTTCAATCACTGTACGCCCAGATAACTGCAACTGACTAATAATCTGCGCACGCTGTTGTGAACAGCGAATCATGCTAGCCCCAATCAACACAAAGTCTGTGGCTATACACATCAACACATTGGTATGATAAATCGCGATGCCGCGATCATCACTTGCATCAAACACTTGTGCTCTATAGTTAAGATCGGCACAAAAACGTGCCAGCACTTGTGTATTTGCCCTGTTAGAACGCACTGTGTACGCCAGCTTATTGACGTGATCCAACACCATAGCCCCTGTGCCTTCCAGCGCTTGCTGCTGTGTTTCCATAGTCGAATAATCAAACAACTGATTAACCGTATATTGCTGTTTTAGCTGTTCAATAATATCCAATCTGCGCTCTTTACGCCTATTTTTTGCGTGCATAGGATAAGTGCAGACGACACCTGATGCATGGGTAGAGAACCAATTATTGGGGAAAACTGAATCGGGCGTCTCACTACTACTGTCTTCAAACAAGTGCACTTTTACTCCCATCTCGCGCAAGCGCTCAACCACATTAGTCACCTGCAAAAACGCTTGTTGCTGCAATGTATTGGCGATAGTTAACGGATCAAGTTGAAAGCTGTTATCGGCAAATGTCTGTGGATTAATACGAAACTGATGCGGTCTGATCATGGCGACGGCAGAGGGCGGAGTTAGCTTAACTGGCTGCATAAATTTATACCTGTGCAAGTACGACTCAAAGGTCAATTAATAATAAATCTATGCTAATAGCCTGAGAGCTTATAAAATATGCCATATTATTG
>MABF01000026.1 GCA_002163025.1 'Osedax' symbiont bacterium Rs2_46_30_T18 | reverse complement strand
TCTCAAGTTCAAATATTTTACGCAGCTGCCCCAATGGCGTGTCCATGTACGGCTGGTATCCCTTAGTTTGCCATTTTCGGTTCATTTTTCTGGAGCGTCGATAAATTTGTATGAGCAGTGGCAGTCCATAAACTATACTTTTTACAATATTGATAAAACCTATTTGCTTAATCAATTTTTTCCCCTGCGGTGTATTGGCATAAGCTAAATACTCTTTAAAACTGAGGTCGGTAGCAAATAAGGTCCAGTAGTCTCCCGCTGTCTCGTCTAAAATACTGGTATTTACCCCAAAGAAGACGTGCCCTACATCGTGATGGACTAATAATTGCGTCCAGGGAGTTTCAGGCACAGGTACGCAAAAAAGCGCTGAATTAATGACATAAAACTCAGCCAAGGCCTCTCTGAGGGTCAACTTACAATCCTGATCCTGGAAAGCAGCAACTTTTTCGCGGTTAAATTTCACCTGCAATCACCATTATTACGCTCTTTAGTTAAAAATAATCAGTTGTCAATTTTGACCGCGCCAGCTCGAAGAAAGTTGCAGATGCCAATAACCTAATTTCTCCCATGTAAGTTCAGCAGATCGCGTGCTATACCTTACCCCTTTTCACACTTTCAATACCATTATGTAGCAGCCTATTAGGCTATCGAGGAGCAATGAAACTGCCCAGGATAATGTTGATCGCGCTGGTTATTAGCTTTACCGGTGACAGTTGGGCCGCAAAACACATCAGTGACACAACTGACCCAGAGAAAGTGGTGACGGTGGCTCTAGGAGGCACAGGTCAACAATCCCGAGTGTATAGAATAGCGCAACAGCTGTTAGTAGAAATATCTAAATTATCCGGTCTGAAACTTCAGCTTATTTATCTGCCCACAAAAAGGGCAACAGCCATGTTACGCTCCGGTGAAATCCACGCAGAGATGGCGCGTATTGCCGGTTATCAGCAACATGTTCCAGACGCCATCAGGATCACGGAATCTGTCGCGGGTATCCCTGTGCATGTTTACACTGTGGATGTCGATTTTAAAGTAGACGGCTGGATTAGCTTAACGCCTTACACTGTACTGCGAGTCTATGGCTGGCTGTACACCTTGCAAAACTTAAAACAACATCAAACTTTTACCGTCGTCACCCCCTTGGAAGGCTTTAAATTATTAGAGGCGCGCCGGGCCGATGTATTTCCTCTGGACACTCTAAGTGCCGCGGGTCTATTAAGTCTACCTGAATTTAAAAACACCCGTATTAAGCGGCTGGAACCCCCGATACACATGCTGCATACCTATACGTTTTTCGCCGCTAAATACCCTCAGTTAGCCCGGCGCTATCAACAGGCATTAATCAAGCTCAAGCACTTGGGCATCTATCAGAAAATACTCAATGAAACAAAATAGCAGGGCTGTATTTTTTAGCTACAACCAGCGCCTCACTTTAGCGCAGTAATCGAGGTACTCACGCTGGAATTTTTCGCTTAAATAACGCTCCTCTTTGTCGATGGCGATATAAAAAACCGCCACCGCAGCCACGGGGCTGAATAATATTATCCAGAGATTATTCATCAACAAACCAATGGCGACACTGAAACAAATAAATGCCACATAGATAGGATTGCGCGACAGCGCAAACACCCCTGTATTTACAATATTAGACGTGGGCTTCCAGGGCTCTATACTGGTTTTAGCACGCTTGAGTGCGACGACAGCCCCCAATATTAGTACCAGCCCTAGCAACACAGCCAGCACAGCTATATATTCACGTCCTGGCAACTGCGTAAGCGACAGTGGCAACGCGAAATTCAGTAAATAGCCACTGACAATACAAATCCCAAATATTAACGGTGGAGGAAATTTTACCGCTGCACCTTTTTCATCTTTATCCATGCTATTCTCCTGCACTGTTTTTCTCATTAAGGGTTATAGATTATGGCATTAGCCGGGCATTACTTAATTACAGGGGCTGCCAGCGGCATTGGCGCCGCCACCGCAAAAAAACTTGCAGGTCCAAATTGTACGCTGATTTTACAAACTAAATCTAACCTACAGGGATTAGAGGAAATCGCCGATCTGTGCCGTGCTAAAAGCGCCAAAGTTTTCATCCAGCAAGCGGATTTGACTGATCAACAACACACCCAACAGTTAATTGACTTCACTGTGGCCCAGACAGACTCTCTCAATGGCATAGTTGCTGCCGCCGGTTACCCCGACTGGGGTAACTTTGAAACCTTGAGTCTGCATGAGTTGATGCAGTCAGTGCATTTAATGCAGCAGAGCACTTTTATGTTACTGCAGCAATGCAACCGACAATTACAGCATAGCAAAGGCAGCTTTATCGGTATCAGCTCCTTTCTGGCACACAAAATGAAAGTGGGGAAAAACATCACCCCCGCCTCAGCAACCGCTAAAGCAGGCCTGGAAGCGCTGATTAAATCTTATGCGATGCAGTACGCCTCCTCTGGTATTCGCTGTAATGCCATAGTACCTGGCTACATCAAAAAAGACGGTGCCGGGCACCAACCTCTCAGCCCAGAAGCCAGCGCGCAAATTACCGCTAGGATTCCCGCCGCCAGATTAGGTCTCCCGGAGGAGGTAGCGGCATTGGCACAATTCCTATTGAGCTCACAAAGCCGTTACATCACCGGACAAATGCTCCATATCGATGGAGGCTTACTGTTGTAACTACCGGTGAGTGATAGGCGCTAGCTGACGCCGACTTGAATCTTAGTGCTATATAATTAGTTGAACAAGTCGCTGTTGTAATGTCCTTCAAACTATAATGATTCGGGAATTATAGGTATCAGCTGATCGCCGACTTGTATTTTCCCTGTGCGTATTATCTTAGCGCAGAGGCCACCGTGACCGAGCATTGCAGCAACGGTCCCGGGGCCGACATCACGGTCCATCCGCGAACAGGGGTGGCACTGTGCGGTTGCCTCGAACACCGCCTCACCAATGCTAAATTGCTGGTGACGCAAAGCGTTGAGATTGATATTGCTCACCACTAAATTGCGTCGCAACAGAGCCGGGTCTATGCCACCCCTACCGCTGTATTTAGCGATCAGCGCAATGGACTCCTCGCTGATAATTGTTACCTGGCGTGCCGAGCCCGGGGTTTTTAAACAGCGATGGTCGCCATCAAGCCCTAATTTCTCTAACGCCATCACTGAATCTACAGCGAGTAACGGCTGCTTTCTTTCGAGACGCAATCCAATCCAGATCAGTTTTCCCCAGGAGAGGTCTTTGAGGTAGCGGGCAAATACATTTCGCTGTACTGACATATATTTGCTCCTTTGAGAATTACTGATCCAGAGTGTTATCTTGGCCGCTGCAATTCAAAGCTAGCAGAGGTAGTACTGTAGCTACTGCCACCCATCTTACCTACGGCGTTAACTTTTTCGGTTATTATTTGCTGCTCACTGGTGCAATTATCAGCACTGTGAATCGCCAGTACATCCAGTAGCATCATACTACCGCCCATCGGCTGTTCGGAAATAGTGATAATCTCGCGCAATTTGCATTCAAAGCGAACCGGCGATATTGCCACCCCAGGCACTTGCACTATCTCGCTGGCTATTTTAGGGACTGCAACAGCGTCAAACTCATCGACATCAGCGGGAAAATTAGCACAAGTGGCATTCATTAATTCTACCGCATCCTGATCGACAATATTCACCACACACTCACCGGTTTGCTGCAAATTGTTTAAGGTATCTTTATGTTGCAGATCTCGGGGTAATATCTGAGTGACGCTCAGAACCAGCGGCTGACAACTCGCGACGGTAAAAAATGAATAGGGGGCTAAATTGAGCACTCCGCTGGCACTGACAGTGGAAATCCAGGCAATAGGTCTGGGTATCACAGCTGCCACTAGCGCCTGATAACATTGCTGCGGGTTTAAATCTTTAACTTCTTGGAACATGTTTTAACCTAATAAAAAATATGAGTATTTAGAAAAAATAGCGGGCTGCAAATTGCAGCTGTTGCTCAGTTAGCTTTGCCGGTTGGGAAAGGTATTCCCGAGACGGACGATTACTTTTAATCACTGAATATTCCGCGGAAAGAAACCAGGGCTTTGTCAGCCGATAAGTATAATTGACAGTGGCTGCGCGGCCGTATTCATCGTTATTATCCCTTACTTGCTGGTCTCTATCAGTAACTGAAAACTCTTCCACTCTGACGCTGAATTTGTGTTTATCAAGCTGTTTGCTCAATGCCACAAACGCACTGCTGTAGCTGTTGTTAACCACATCTTCACCGCTGGGCATTTGCATTAGAGTAGTGCCGGCCAGATATTGGGCACTGAGCTGCAATCCCGGTGCTAGTTTCCAGGCAGCCGAGGCATAGGCAAAATTAGTATCCCAACCGTACTGACCATTTTCCACGATAAAAGGCAGCGCTCGGTTGTCGTAGTAGCCAAACAAAATATGCCCCTTGCGGTGTTGGCGCCAGTCTAATTGTACTAGATAGCCCAACCGGTCATCCAATTCCAGGTAGGGCTTAGAGACACTATCTTGATGTTCCAGTACCTGACCTGTTTGCTGAGCAGGCCCCTGTGGAAAAGCTCTTGCCTGCCCCCAAAATGTCTGTCGGTTACTGCTGGTCCAGCCGTGCCAGGCTAGCAGCGCCGCTGCCGGATCATTGTTACCAAAGACCGAAGTCGTTAGTGATACATCATAGGGATCCCCATGCATTTTCCCCAACCGGGTTAACTTTATTTCCGACCCCAACAGGCGGATTTCCTCCCCCAGCCAAGTATTGAGTGTCGATGAATTTAAAGTATTGACACTGGCCCAGGCAAACGCCCGGTTTTCCAGTGAGATATGCGGATAGAACAGACCTGTGCGGTTCTCCCAGCGATAACCTGATGCACTGGGCAGCGATTTATATTTGACATAAGCTTCAGTGACCCCCGCTCTGCTCTCGCCCTCTTCGCTGTATCCGTTAAGTACTAAGTTAGCGCTGACACCGCTGTCCCAAGTGGCTGAAAACTGGCCGCCAATTTGCGACAGTGCGATGCCCGCACTGCTATCAGAGCTAAACTTACCGTAACCGCCTTGCAGGTAACTGGTAGAAGTATCATTGTGGCTGAGACGAAAGTCCACAATGCCATTGGCCTTAAACTCGACCGCCCCTAGTTGCGTACAGCTGATAAGACAGCTAAGGAAGCTGATGCAGCATTTTGTATTTAACATCTGCCCTCTTTTAAATTGCTAAATCCTTTTTGTTGTAGCAGCCATTTATTCATTTGGGCTACAGGTTGCGGTCGGCTGATAAAGTACCCCTGAGCTTTTTCGCAGCCGTGCTCTGCCAGCCAGTTGAGCACGAATTCATCTTCAATACCTTCGGCAACCACCGTTAACCCCATGTTATGCGCAAGTTCAATAGTTGAGCGCACAATAATTCGGTCGTCGTTGTCCATTTCAAGTTTTTGCACAAAAGACTTGTCAATTTTTAGCTCGTGTACCGGCAGCTGTTTTAGCTGCGCCAGTGAAGAATAACCGGTACCGTAATCATCGATTGACAGGCAAAAGCCTAAATCTTTGAACTTTTGTAGCACTGCAATCGCAGCTTCAGGGTCGTCGACTACTGCACTTTCCGTCACTTCCAAAGTTAGTTTATTTGCCGGCACACTGGCTGTTTTAAGGGTATCGCTGATGTAATCAAAAAATTCTGGGTTGCGCAGGTCTTGGGCGGAAATATTGACGGCTATATTTAAATCTATACCTTGTCCCAACCAGAGATTGTACTGATCGACTGCCGCTTTAAACACCCAGTGGGTCAGTGCATTTATCTGCCCGGTTTGCTCGGCGATTGGAATGAAGTTATCCGGCGGTACTAAGCCAAATTCCGGATGACGCCAGCGTACCAGCGCTTCCATGTGAGTAACAATTCCCGAGCTCAGATCTAATTTTGGTTGATAGTGCAATTCTAGCTGCCCATCACTGACCGCATTTTTAAAATCGTTAATTAAACTTAATCGCTCGACGGTGTTAGTTTCCAGCTCGGCAGTGTAAATCTGCAGTTGCAGACGATTTTTACGGGTGTGATGCAGTGCGGTATCAGCCATTTGCAGCAGTCGCTGAACATTATCACTGTGGCTAGGATAGTTGGCAATACCTATTCTGCACTGCATTTGCAGAGAGAAGTTGCGATGTTCATATGACGTTTCCAGGGCTGTTTCAATGGCATTGGTCAAGCTCTGCTGATCTATATCGCGGTGCACTTCACTGAGTAAAATAAACTCGTCCGCACCCAAGTGAAAGACATTGGCAAAACCTGGCACTTTAACTAACCGTGCTGCAACTTCAATGATAATTTTATCGCCGACATCGTGCCCCAGAGTGTCATTGACTTCAGTGAGTCGGCTCAAATTGAGGTGGTAGACAGAAAACTGCGACTCGTGATGTGCTAGCTTGGCCAACTCTGTCATCAACATATTGCGGTTCGGCAAGTCGGTCAGCGGGTCGTGATTGGCCAAATGCACCATCGCCTGCTCTCGGCTCAACACCGCTGTTTGCATCACATTAAACTCTTTCGCCAGTTGCCCTAACTCGCTTTCATCGAATTGCTTTATGGCTTGGTTATAGTCCCCGCTGGCCACCGTTTTAACTTGCTGTACCAGAAGCTTAATCGGCTTAGTAATTGAGGCCGCGATAAAGTAGGCCCCCGCCAATGACAATACTAAGGTTAAGGCGATCAAGAATAATATCTGCCACCAGCGCCCCTGCAGTACTTCCACCAAATCTGCACGCAAGGCGTACATAGCCACACCAAACTGGGCATTTCCAAACTCGGTAATAAGCTGTCTCTGCACTATGTAATGTTCAGGGCTCTCCCCTTTGATTATTTGCTCTACCAGTGACAGCTGTTGCCGCTCGGCAGAAGAGGCGATCATTTTCCACTGCTGCCCCTGATTGAGCATAAAACTGGTCTCTAAACCTGTGATCATTTTATAGCGTTTGGCGAGACGCGAGTCGATCTGAAAACCAAAGCCGATCCAGCCAATAACTTTAACACCCACTTTAATCGGCGATAAACTCAACTGATACAATGCCCCATTGAGCGCGTATAAGTGCGCTTGCGGCTGGCTTTTTTTCAACCAGAGAGGATATTTAAACAGGCTGTCCGTCTCAGCCCCTTTACGCACTTTTACTTCTGCTTCATCTCGCAGTAACAGTAACTGGCCGCTGACTATTCCCCGCTCGTTAATGGTCATCACCATATCGGCATCAATACGCTTGCGATGATTGTTCAATGCGACCAATAAACTGCGCGAGTCCTCGTTAAATATCTGTTTGATGCCATAATCTTTTGCCGCTGTTCTGGCGAAGGCCGTCAGATAATCTCGACGGCTATCGTAGAGTTCGCTGAAGATGGTCTTTGCGGTGGCCAGGCGATGGGCTATTTCCTGTTCCTCCTGACTCTGTTTACCTGATAATACTGTCCAGAGCCCTATGGACTGGACGACTAACAAAAGTAATACAAAAAATAGGAAAATTTTATTTTGTAAACTTTTCATCAGCTCAATGCCTTATTTTCAATAGGTTGATAGATAATCAAAACCATCCGAGTTTTTTTGATCGGGAATTTCCGCCATCACATTGTTTAACTGGATATTGTGAGAACTATTGGCTCCCGTCACGGTAATCTCACGGCTGATCTTGTCGGTTTGCTCCTGCATCTGTGGGTGCCAGATAACCAAAGAATATTTTCCCGGCTGGTTAACCTTAAGTATAGCGATACCCGCGCTGTCTGTTTTAGTAAATAACGGCGTATCCACCGCCAAAAAATAGCCGCTCATCCAATCGTGAATGTTACAACCCATTAATATTTCTTCTGCACTGGGGACAATTTTTTGCCGGACTTGTTTACCGGCGCGAATCACAAAATCAAACTTATTTTCGCCTAACACTGAATAAATATGGTGGGTGATGTCATCTTTATTGCTAAATAATATCGAATTGCCGCGCTGAGCCACACTGATATAAGGGGCAAAGGTTTTGTTTGCTTGGGCTATAACTAATTTTTCAGTACTTTGTGGCAGCCGCTGTCCCTCAAGGGGTAGAGCGTAGACTACCATATCAGTCAGGGGAGTACCTTTGTGGCTTAATACTTTAACCAGTAGATCGGCGGCGTAAACGGTACTGCCACCGATAGCGACACTGAGTAACAACAAGTTTTTTAACAACTTAGTGAGCATGTAAATAAATCCTGAATTTCTGGGTAGCTAGTTTTCAATAATATACGTTGTCTGAAAAAACGTCTTCATTGGTACTTGTGTAGCACAGCAATTTTTTTATTTCTGATTTATTGCCGCCTATGCTAATAGCTACTCTAAAGGAGCATTTTTAGATTCAGCGGTTGATGCAGTCAGCAGTATATCTTACTGATATTATTTAGCGACTTAAGTGAGGGACAGTTGATCAATTCCAATATCCGGGGATTGCCCTCAAAGGGCATTTCAGCTAATGGCACGCGGCTTACCTGTCTAGATCTAGCGGCTTAGACCTAGCGACTTAGACTTTGTAGGGATCAAAAATCTGTACCTGTCTAGCCGACTGCGGCTGCGATAAAAAGCACACTGTGCTGCTTTGGCCCCACAGCCACAAGTCAAACCCAACACCTGCGACCCCCTCCTCACCAGACTTTATTCGTTTAGTATCAGCGCACGCGGAAACTCAGTACCTACCAATGCTCAGTAGTACTGTATAAAAAGATTCCAAGTAATTTAAAAGCATGTACGATATTGCCGATGAAGCATCCGTGATTGCAGGGGAGAAGCCTATGCCTGTATAAAACTGGCCACTATGACGGCGGATGTAAAGTAAACCGAGTGAACTATAAAATTTTACAGTAGCCTGTTCACGACTAATATAGCCGCTTATTACTTCATTGTATTAATTTAATTATCACTGGCAGGTTTACATGCTGCCAGTGCTGTTGACTAAACTTCAGCCACTTCAATTACTTGCGTCTCGGCTTTGGCTGCACTTAACCATGTTTGTATCTCTGATAAAAGGCCGGGTAGCGCCAACCTTTTTTGCAGTTACTGCGCACCTAAACTTCTGCCACTTCTATTACTTGCGTCTCGGCTTTGGCTGCACTTAACCATGTTTGGTAAGCGGGTAGTGCCAACATCTTTTGCAGATACTGTGCTACCGGCTGCCCAGTTTCAATGTTATAGCTGTTAAAACGGGAGACTATCGGCATAAAAAACGCATCAGCTATCGAGAATTCATCAAACAGGAAACCACCCTGCTGTTTATTGGCAGCCAGACACTGATTAAAGATTTCCACTATTCGGGAAATATCTGCCTGCGCCCCAGCGGATAGTGTAATGCTGCTTATCTCCCTGCGGCAATTCATCGGCATCTCTTCCCTAACAGCAAAAAAGCCTGAATGCATTTCGTTGCACATAGACCTGGCTTTAGCTCTTTGCAGAGGGTCTCGCGGCCAGCCGGCTCCTTCCAGATACTGCTCATTCAGATACTCACAGATCGCCAGCGAATCCCAAATACTGATACCCTGATCGACCAATACCGGCACTTTATAGTTAGGACAGAGCCCTTGCATCTGCTGGCGAATATCTTGGCTATACAGTGAGATGTGTTGCTCACTAAAATCCAGGCCAAAATGCTGCATCAATAACCAGGGACGCAGAGACCAGGAAGAGTAATTTTTATTGCCCAAGATGATTTTCATGTGGTTGTCCTTAAAGTAATGTTTGTTCTCTTAAGCTTAAGGGGCTGATAAATTTCTGCCAACGAAATTTTCTAATAGCTGGCATCAATATAATTGATACATAGCCACTCACTTATCCTCTGTAAAACTGCTATCTTATGCCTTGTTCATTAACTTTTATTTGTACTTATTATCATGGATATAGAATTACTAAGAACCTTTATAGCAGTCGTAGATAACGGCAGCTTTACCCGGGCGGCGGCACAGATCTATCGCAGCCAGTCGGCGATCAGTATGCAAGTCAAACGTCTGGAAGAAGAGCTGCAGCGGCAATTATTCCACCGCAGTGCCAGAACCTTAAAACTCAGCCTGGATGGCCGGGCGCTGGTGCCCTACGCCCGACAATTGTTAAAACTGCACGACGAAGCCATGGACAATATCCTCAACCGCTCCCAGGCCCACAATATCCGCATCGGCTGTCCGGATGACTATTCACATACTTTACTGCCGGATTTAATCCAGATTTTACGCCGTAAAATCCCCGGCGTGCACATCAGTTCCATCTGTGCCAACTCCATTATTCTCAGACAACATTTGGACGACGGTGAGCTGGATATGACCATCATAACCCGCCCCGAGGGTAGCACTGAAGGTGTATTAATCCGTCAGGAGCAAGGCGTTTGGCTATGTAATGACCCGCAGATGATCAACCGTCGACCACTACCCCTGGCACTGTTAGAACCCGGTTGTAAGTTTCATTCGCTGGTAATAGATGGCTTGCAAAAAGCAGATATCAGTTACGATTTGGTCTGCGATGCCAGTAATTGTGGTTTATTAATAGAGTTGGTCAGACGCAATGTAGCGGTCAGCGTGATGGCTGCCCACACCGCCCCAAACGACATGATTAAACTGACGAACCCTGTGGGCCTGCCGACACTGCCTGTGGCAGAGATTGTCATTTGCCTGAAAGGCGGCAAGCAACTAATTGAGGGTATTTCGCTGGAGAGTATCGCCAGTGAAATGACCGCAACTGATCAGCCTTAGAGTCTCCTATCAATTTATCATAACTGAGTATAATTCGTTTATAAATCAGTATTAACTCTGTATATTAGCCTTTACCAGTAGCGCTATTGTAATTACCTTTTGTAAAAAAATTAGTTAAGGATTAACTAAATGTTCATCGCTCATGGAGAGTACCAGGTTCTAAAAAGAGGTCAGCTTTGCATCGTCGAATCCAGGGGGCCATTCAATGCTGAAATGGTGCACAAATATAGCCTTGAAGTAGATCAAGTTACCCAGGAGATGCCACAAGTTTGGGGACAAATTGTGATCATGCACCAGGACAGTTTATTTACTCCCCAGGCGGAGTTCGGAATGTCTGATGCCATTATCGCCCGAAAGGCGCGCGGCTTATTCGTTTCGGCGGTGATCATTACCGACTCCCAAGTGCGCATGAACATCGAGACCCAAGTCAGTAACATCTATGACCGCGCCGGTATTCGCTATGCCTTTTTTAATGAATTTAGTGTCGCCGAGCAATGGGCACTGCAGCAGTTATCTGCACACTGCAACATCCCTTCAAGCCGATTCCCCCCTTTGGAAACAGCAATAATTTAAGCTGGCTCTGACTCAAGCGCCAGTAATTTCACTCCCTGTTGATAATATTTCAAACGCTCCTCTACAGGTACCATTTCACCTCCGGTTGCCCAGGCTATATGCGTAGCATTGTGCATAACATGCTGCAATTGTTGCTGCGCAATATAGTGCTCGGCGCTATTGAACAATTGTTGCATTCCTGTCACACCGGCCAGTGCCGAGGGCTCCAGTGCCACTTTCTCGGTATCGGTAAGACGCGCCAGTAATTGGTACAGCTCATCATCACTCAAGGTATAGATACCACTGAGCAGCCCCTGCATGAACTTACCGACAAATGCAGAGGGGCGCCCCACCGCCAATCCGTCAGCGCAAGTCACGCCATCTAGCCCCAAATCCTGGACACTCACCTGATCATGCAGTTCAGTATACATACCCAGTAACATACAAGGGGCTGCTGTGGGTTCGGCAAAAAAGCAGTGCACTTGATCACCGAATATTTGCTTTAAACCAAACGCTATCCCCCCCGGTGCGCCGCCGACACCGCAGGGCAGATAAACAAACAGCGGATGTTGTGCATCTACTACAATCTGTTGCTGCTGCAATTGCGCTTGTAAGCGCAGCGCCGCCACAGCGTAACCTAAAAACAAATCCTGGGAATTTTCATCATCGACAAAGTGACAGCGAGCAGTTTGCTGCGCCTGGACCCTACCCTGTTCAACCGCCTTGCTGTAATCCTCAGCGTATTCAATCACTGTGACGCCTTTGTCACGCAACAGCTGCTTTTTCCAGTCTTTGGCGTCTGCCGACATATGCACAGTGACCTTAAAGCCCAACTGAGCACTCATAATACCTATACTCAAGCCTAAATTTCCGGTTGAACCAACGACGATGCTATGACTGGAAAAAAGTGTTTTGAAGTCATCACCATCCAGCACCGCGTAGTCATCCTCAACACTGAGCAACCCCGCTTCAATGGCAATAGTTTCCGCGTGTTTAATCACCTCGTAGATACCACCGCGGGCTTTTACAGAGCCCGAAATTGGCAACTGGTTATCACACTTGAGCAGTAACCGTCCGCAGTCGCTAGCAGGTCCGTTTAACGTTTTTTGAAAGCGCTCGATCGATATCAGCGGTGATTCTATAATTCCCTGATTGACTTGTGTTTGTGGAAACACTTTAGCCATGTAGGGGGCGAAGCGCTGTAACCTATCGCTCGCTTTAATAATATCCTGAATACCCAACGCCAAGCTCAACTCAGCGGTTTTCTGCAGCTTGGGGTTACACCAAAAAAGTGCTTGTTTGTTGCCTATCGGGGCTAACAAAGGGTGACTTAACAGCCAATCTTGTAACGCTTTGCCAGCAAACGTTGTCTCACTCATGTTAGATCCTATATTCGAGGTAGTGATTCGGGTGATTAATATTCATTTTTACGGCCAATCTCACGCTATATACGTACTGCAGCCTACGCCCCATTCTCAGGGCCTAACTTTAGTACAGTGCGAGTAGTTAACAAAGAAGCACAAAGCCGTAAACAAATTTTTCATTGAAAATAAAATACTTAAATTTCCCCGCAGTTAAAAGCAGAATCTAATAAAAAATCCGCCTCTAAGCGATAGCAACCTGAGCGTATAATAGAATTTACTTCGTGCCCATCAAGCATGCGAATCAGTTCGCAATCTTCTGAGCCTACTCATAAGCCACTCTTCCACCTTTAAATGTCGGAGGTTATTGCATGCCTGCCAGCTCTATTTTAGGGGTATTTGCAAAATCTCCCTTCAAACCTTTGTTACAGCATATTCTGCAGATCAAAGCCTGCGTTGAGCTATTGATCCCATTTTTTGAGGCCGTCAACCATCAACAGTGGTCCCAGGCGCAAGACATCCGCAGTGAAATCATACAGTTTGAGAACAGTGCCGATAAACTGAAACGTGATATTCGTTTATCCTTACCTACCGGGTTGTTTTTGCCTGTCGCGCGAGTTGATTTGCTGGAGCTGGTGTCAGTACAAGATCATATGGCCAACTGTGCTAAGGACATTTCCGGCGTCATTATAGGTCGTCGCCTGCAGATTCCATTACCTATCCAAAATACTTTCATGACTTACCTAGCGCTGTGCATTGATGCCACAAAACAGGCGGCACAAGCCATTTCAGAATTAAACTATTTACTCGAAAGTAGTTTTAGCGGCCCCGAACTGACCTTTGTGGAGGGACTAATCAGACAGTTAGATGCGACCGAAAGGGATACTGACGGGCTGCAGGTAAAACTTCGCGCGCAATTATATGTTATTGAAGATCAACTCAAGCCCGTTGATGTGATGTTTTTATACACTATCCTGGTATGGGTTGGAGATTTAGCTGACACAGCTGAAAAAGTGGGTACCCGTCTGGAACTGATGCTGGCTCGGGCTTAAGCTGAATATTTGCGGAGCAATCAATGAGTCAATTTTTTAGCAGCTATGGTGACTTATTAATCATCGCTGCCACTGTGGTTGGTTTTTTATGACTTGGGGTCTCAGGTATCGCTGCCGACGATGTTGCCTACGTGATGAGAACCTTTGTGGGAGTAATCAATGAACCAGTTCTTTAGCAGCTATGGCGATTTATTAATCATCGTTGCCACTGTGGTTGGTTTTTTTATGGCTTGGGGAATCGGTGCTAATGATGTCGCCAACGCGATGGGAACATCCGTGGGCGCTAAAGCACTAACCATCAAACAAGCCATTTTGGTGGCAATGCTGTTTGAATTTGCCGGTGCTTACCTTGCCGGTGGTGAAGTCACATCGACGATCCGTAAAGGCATTCTCGATGTAAGCTACCTGAGTGATTCACCAGAACTTTTTGTCTTGGGGATGATCTCGGCGCTATTCGCGGCCGCCATCTGGTTGTTACTGGCTTCCACTTTTGGCTGGCCAGTATCTACGACCCATTCAATTATTGGTGCCGTTGTTGGTTTCGCCGCCGTTGGTATTAGTGTGGATGCCGTCAATTGGCAAATAGTCATAGGGATTGCGGGTAGCTGGATCATTACCCCTATCATTGCCGGGTGCATCTCATACGCCATTTTTATCAGTACCCAGAAACTGATTTTCTACACTGACAGGCCCATTACCAATGCCAAGCGCTACCTCCCTTGGTACATGCTTGCGGGGGGCTTGGTAATCTCCCTGGTGACCTTCGAAAAAGGTTTGCAACATCTTGGCTTAGAGATGAATCACATTGAGGCATTTATCTACTCAATGATAGTGGCAGTTTTCATCACTGCTATCGGAATCTTTTTTATTAATCGACTAAAGATTAGTGATCAAGGTGATATTAGGAGTCAAATATCAAGCGTCGAACAAGTATTCGCAATACTGATGATAGCAACTGCGTGCAGTATGGCCTTTGCACACGGATCTAACGATGTGGCCAACGCGATAGGCCCCCTGGCGGCCGTTGTCAGTGTGGTAAAAAGTGGCGGGGTTATAGCTAAAACATCTGCATTGGCCTGGTGGATTTTACCTTTGGGAGGTTTAGGTATCATCGCCGGCTTGGCCATAATGGGACGCCGCGTTATTGCTACTATCGGTAAAGGTATCACTAATTTAACCCCCAGTCGTGGCTTTGCCGCGGAGCTATCTGCGGCGACTACAGTAGTAATCGCCTCGGGTGCCGGCCTGCCTATTTCAACCACCCAAACACTGGTTGGCGCAGTGCTGGGAGTGGGAATGGCGCGGGGTATTGCGGCCATAAATCTGGCAGTGGTTCGCAATATTTTAATTTCCTGGGTGGTCACTTTGCCGATTGCTGCACTGATTTCAATCCTGTGCTTTTACCTGTTGAAATTTATGCTGCTGCAATGAATTCAGGTTTTTTCACCAGCGGTGCATGCGCATAACAACAGCTCTCTTTTACCTCACGACTTCCTACTTACGACTTTAATACCTTAAATCTATCTATATAATGCTTTTTGCACATAACTGGCCCCTGTGAGCTATAGTATTATTTAAAGCAGCAGGGGCGGCAAATCGAGTTCAAACGATAAGTCTATTTTTTTTATCAGCACAGGGAACAGCTTATAATGAAACAGTATTCGGCAAAGTTAGTAGTCTTATTAGTATCAGCTATTTGTATTTTTAGCTATAGCAAAGCAGCCATCTCCTCAGAGACATTTGGCGAGAGCCTTTTAAACGCGGTTATCAAGGAAGTTGCCAAAGAAATTGTTGGTGATACTGATAAAAAAGATCCAACTCCCCCTCCAACGCCGGTTGCTGCCCCTGTAGTGAAAGCCAAAGTGCCGCCTCCAGCCCCTGTCTATCATCGTCCAAGAAAAGCGAAACAGCTATGGGAGCAATACAAAGACTGGCACGCCTATGTGGAAACCTTTATGAGTGGCGGCGGAGATTGGGTCACTAACTGCTCTATTCGCACCGGTGGCGATGGTGGCGACTCCATCAGAACCGGATTAACTTGGGGTGAGCCGTTATCTTCTGTGACATATTCGGAGGCGACTGCACGTGGCTATGCCACGCGATTGCAAGGGAAACAAGAAGTAACTTGGGCGGTGAGGCGCGGCAGTAAAATCAGTAGATACAAAGGCGAGACTCACGCCGGTCATGACGATTCCGGCATACCTTTCGCCACTAACACTGTCACCAGAAATTACTTGGATGATGATAATAAAGTACTGCGACTGTTTCGCGATTTCGCCAAAGGCAGAGAGGTCGTGATTGTCGATGATTATTCAGGTGGCGATTTATATGTAGGTTCACTCAGTGGTTTCTCTGCTGCCTACCGTAGAATGTCCGTCTGGTGCGGGTTCTCACCCTACCCGGTATTGAGATAGGTGTCAGTCGTCAGTCGTCAGTCGTCAGTCGTCAGTCGTCAGTCGTCAGTCGTCAGTCGTCAGTCGTCAGTATTATTTTGACTTTAACTGACGACTTATAACTCGCTACTTGCGACTTTTTTCCCTCTAAACGGCCGATGCATCCTGATCGAGCTGATCACCACCCCCTCAACCTGAAACTCTTCACCTTCGTGTAATTGATACGTGGAATAACCTTTCCCCGCCGACACTAACTGTTGGCGGGGCAGGTCAATTTTTTTGCAGATAAAATCGCCGTTTAAATTAGCCACTATGATATCGCCATCATTGACCTGCGCCGCCCTGCTGACAATTAGCATGTCGCCTGAAAAAATGCCAAATCCCTGCATAGAATCGCCCTCGGCGAAACAAAGATAAGTGGCTTCTGGGTGAGCGACTAAATGCTGATCAAGACTTAAACTCAATTGAGTATATTCGGCAGCGGGTGATTCAAAGCCAGTCATACCACACTGGACAGGGGTAAAGATAATTTTTAACATGCAACAACCGTATACTGTGTTTATATACAGTATATGATAGAATTGTTGTGGATCAAACCTATATTCACCCTGCGGCTAAAACACATTTTTGCAACTGCAGAGGTGTCTCTTTTTAGACACACTGATAAGTATTCTCTAAATCCCGTATATTTATTGGCTAAATAATATACAAGCATTCAACCGTAAAGGAGTTACAAATGACTGTTCAGATTTATAACTATGCTCTGAAATACCTCAATGATAGTGATGGTATTCAACCTAAAGCTTATTCCACTGAAGTAGAACCTTATACAGGAGACGTGATTGAACTGGACTCAGGGGACTACCACTGTGTGGTAAAAATTAACCGCCTGAAAGCGACCAACCAACTGATACTCTCTGAACCCGCCACCTCCCATGAAGAAGCATTTCGCTTAGCTTCACAGTGCGGGCACTTAAGCGAGATGTAGCAAAAAGCTATACTGAGTAACGGCAAAAAATAATAGTCATTGAGTGAAACCTGGCCAATAAAATAATCTACTGAAAAATCAAATGCCCAGGTTATGTTACCCAACTAGCTGAAAAGCATTCAACCAATACTGCGGTTCATATAGAACGCTATATTTAAACTAGAAATTGGCGATACTTTTTCACCGCCAACATACAAGCACCTCAATAGCTGTTTCTGCTGCTGCTTTTTACAGCATGTATGTCCTAATAAACGGCTATAATAATTTGTCTTAAAGAAAGCCCTTAATCTTTCTCGCACTGCTTAATAGTGTTTTTGCCCATCCCCCAATATGTAAATTAGTGTTTAGATTAACTGTTAATCAGTCTTGTAATATCGCCAAAAAGTCGGTCGGCAACGCTGCTTGTCAATCGCACAATATCTAGAAAGTAATGTACTCAGGTATTTAAAAGGCAAGCGCGAGAGCATCGATGGAGGGAGTATGAAATACCTAATTGTGCTGATAATGCTATCGTTACCTGTATCCTCTTCAGGAACAGGGCATGAAATAATCATCTATGTGGACGACGCCTATAAACCTTATAGCTACCAAAGTAATGGTCGGGCCGAAGGTATCTATATCGATGTATTGAGAGCTGCTTTTGCCAAGATGCAAAATTTCAAGGTCAAGTTGCTGCCAGTCCCCTGGAAAAGAGGCAAACAATTAATGAAGCTTGGTAAAGGTGTAGGGTTAACTCCAGCATTTTTCCACGGCCATGACTGGCCCTACCTCTATCCGTACTCGCTGCCATTTTATACCGAAACTATTATTGTAGTTTGCACAGAAAGGGTACTGCAACAACCACGACCTAATTGGCCGCAAGATTATAAAGACCTAGTCATAGGTAACGTCGCCGGCTTCGATGGCTGGGGTGGTCAAGAGTTCAGGGAATTAGTGGAGCGGGGAGAAATCATTTACCGGGAAGTCGGTAACCCTAGAGCACTGATAGGCATGCTGGCGAAAAAACGCCACGACTGCATAATGATGGAAACCCGTGCCTTTGATTATCACTTATCGAAAATTCAGGCATCGAAGGACACAATCACAAACTTGTATTCAAAGCTAAAAAAGGGAACATTAATCGGCAATGACCCCGTTTACATTGGTTACTCTGAAACGGCCATAAAATCCGGTCAGTACCCGCAGAGCTACGCCTTTCGCAAAGCCTTTGACGCCATTATTTACCAGATGCTAAAAAGTGGTGAAGTAGAGAGGATAATGGATGCCTTTAAAGACTGACACTTGTTAGCTGTCAGTCAGGCTAACTAACACAGCACACTCCGTCACAGCATTGTTTGCTGTAACGGACCCCATGATCGCTCTATTTAGGTTGCTTAACCACTCTCAAATACGGCTTTAAGGTTTTCCAACCCTCGGGATATTTCTGTGCTGCCTCTTCGTCAGATACCGCAGGTACAATAATCACATCATCTCCCTGCTGCCAGTTAACCGGCGTCGCCACTTTGTGTTTTGCTGTTAATTGCATCGAATCAATCACCCGCAATATCTCATCAAAGTTACGCCCGGTGGTCATTGGGTAAGTCATCATTAACTTGATATTTTTATCCGGGCCTATCACATACACCGTACGCACAGTAGCGTTGGTCATAGCAGTGCGCCCTGCTGCCGTGCCGGTCTCATCCGCAGGAAACATATTATAGAGCTTAGCCACATTGAGATCGGTATCACCAATCATCGGAAAATTCACCGCATAGCCCTGAGTCTCTTCAATAT
The DNA here is from genome assembly GCA_002163025.1 of 'Osedax' symbiont bacterium Rs2_46_30_T18. Lineage (GTDB taxonomy): Bacteria > Pseudomonadota > Gammaproteobacteria > Pseudomonadales > Balneatricaceae > Rs1. The sequence goes on along the minus strand of MABF01000026.1, from coordinate 3,447 downwards.
CTTTGGCCCAGCCCTGATGGTCATCAACCGGGTCTATGCTCAAGCCAATGACCTTACAATTGCGTTTTTCGAACTCAGGTTTAAGTTTGGCCACGTAACCTAATTCAGTGGTACATACTGGGGTGTAATCTTTGGGGTGGGAAAATAAAATCCCCCAACCATCTCCCAGCCATTGATGAAAGTCTATTTGGCCGGTGGTGGTCATGGCGGAAAAGTTAGGGGCTTGATCGTTAATTCTAAGAGACATAATCATTTCCTTATTATTCTGTTATTTAAATTTAGCGAAAATCTTCGCAAGTATAGCTCACCCACCAGCTGACAATCTGTAGCCTAGATATATAGGAATAAATCTTAGAAGAACAAGCTATAGCACAAAATATCAAAACGCTGTTGCAGACTAGCTCTAAGATCAGTCCTTCATACATAGAGCGATAAAACTTAAAGGAAACACCATGTCAAAAACGTTGATAGTCAGCTATACCCCGCGTGAGGGTTCGAATACAGAAAAGCTAGTACAGACTTTTATCCAGGAAACAACCGGAAAGTCACAAATTACCCATGTCCGTTTAGAGAGAGATCCCGCTCCGCTTTTGCTGGAGGAAAATTTAAATGCGCTATTAAAGCGGAATTTTTCAGGTCTGCAGCTAACAGAAACCGAGGGGAGTGCAGTGCGCAGCGCTGATCAATTATTGGAGCAATTGCAAAGTGCCGATCGTATAGTGCTGGCTTTCCCTATGTATAATTTTTGCGTACCGGCGAGCGTCAAAGCATGGATCGATGCGGTTATTCAAAATGGCAAAACTTTTGAGATCACCGACCAGGGAAATTATCAGGGTTTGTGTCAGGGAAAAAAAGCCCTAGTGTTAATGACCACAGGTTCCGATTTTAGTCAGGAACCTATCAAGAGCATGGATTTTGCAACGCCTCTGATAAAAAATTGCATGCAGTTCATGGGCATAGAATCGCAGCAGATTGCCGCATACGGTTTAAACCAATACATGCACAAAGCCGATCAGATCATTGGGGATACCCAGAGGGAAATAGTCGACTTTTTAGCGCAAAGTAAATTTTTATCTACAAGCTAACTATTAATTGATGATCGAGAATTGACCTTCAGCTCTGTGGCTGCCAGGCGAGAGTGTAATCAATAAAGTACTGCAGTAACGGACTGACATAGCGGTCTTTTGCATAGACTAAATACAATTGTCGACGACAGCTGGTAATTCTATTTAGGCGTACTAGTTTATTGTTTTTAATCGCCTGCGCCACCGATAAATTTGACATAAAACCCAGACCAATACCGGCGGAAACGGCATTGATAACCGCCTCATTAGAGTTAAATTCAAGGCCTAAGGTCCAGCTCGATAGCAGCGGCGACAGGCGTTGATCAAACTGTTCACGGGTGCCGGAATTCGCCTCGCGCAGTACCCACTGCTGCTGTGCTAACTGAGCATTACTAACTTCACTGAGAGTTGCCAGCGAGTGATCAACACTGGCGATAACATACATCTGATCATCCAGCCAGGGGATAACATTTAATCCATCACTGTGTACTCGTCCTTCAACCAGCGCAACGTCCAGCTCATAAGCTAAAATTTTCCCACTCAAATCCGCAGTATTGGCAATTGTCAGTTCGGGTCGCTGGCTTTTAGTGCTGGGTAGAAAACTTGCCAACATGGCAGGTAATAAATGGTTGCCCACAGTGACACTGGCACCGATACGTAACAATCCAGAGTATTGGTTGGCATCAAACAATGCCTCAATGCCCTGCATTCGCTGTAACAGCTCATCGGCTAGTGGCTGTAATAGCCTACCTTGAGCGTTTAATAACAAGCGGTTTTTCACCCGGTCAAACAGCGGCTGACCCAGCTGAGCCTCCAGCGATTGCAGGGCAATCGACACAGCCGCTTTAGTGACATAAAGCTGTGCGGCAGCGCTGGTCAGCGACTCGGCCTTAGACACAGCACTAAATACTTTTAATTGCTTGATTGTAATATTGTTGATAGCGCGCCTCATAAAATACGTTAAATTTAATTTAACGAATAGTAAAAAATGTTTAAATATATTAACAGACATAAGCCAAGCTATACTAGTTTTTCAGCCTAACAACTCAGTGGGTAACAGTATGGCCAATACACTCTTAGTCAACTTACGACAGTTTCCTACAGGCGCTGCAGGGCTAGCATTGGGCCTGATAAGCAGTGGCTCACTGCTGCAATTATATGGCGTACAGCAGTCTTTAACATTGCTACTGGCCTGCCCTATTATGTTGCTGTTATTAACCAAGCTCAGCTGCAACTTAAAACTTTTATGGAGCGAGATACAACATCCACTGTTGGGATCAGTGCTCCCCACGTTATGCATGAGCGCAATGCTGCTCAGTGTGCAACTACCAAAGCCGCTGTTGGGCTCAATTATTTGGTACAGCGCCGTTACCTTACACTTGCTATTGCTATGCGCTTTTATCTATCGACAGAGCGGCAACTTTAGCCTGGAAAAAATGTTACCGAGTTGGTTTATCCCCCCCGTTGGCTTAGCCGTAGCCGCCTTAACTTACCCAGATACACAAAGCTTTGCGGTCGCCGAAATTTTATTAAATTTCGCCATCGGCAGCTACTTTTTACTGCTGCCAATCATCTTATATCGATTAATTTTGTTACCACCACTGGCTGATAACGCTAAACCAAGTTTGGCGATATTAGCTGCTCCGCCAAATTTATGCCTGGCAGCGTACTTGAGTACAGCACAACAACCCTCGCTTATATTAGTTTTCACTTTACTGTCACTTGGGGTCTTGATGACAGCCCTGGTTTACCTGGCTCTGATAAAACTGTTAACACTAAAGTTCACCCCAGCCTTTGCCGCTTTCACTTTTCCACTAGTGATCGGCGCAACAGCCATGACCAAAGCCAGCCGCTTTTTTGCCGAGCAGGGAATTGAGCAGTCGATTGTCAGCACTTTGCAATACCTGGCACATTTCGAACTGGTTATCGCCTTAGTGATAGTGGCCTATGTATTGAGCAGATACGTTATGTTTTACGCTAAACTGCCGAAATTCTTGAGGTTAAAACAGCAGACAGGCGCGCAGCCTTGGGCGTATAAAAAGTCGTGAAGGATGAGTTTTACAACTGGATAATGAGAATTAAGAAATGCTCGACTGTCTATTTAATTATAAAAAATAGTTTCGCTATCAGATCCGCTACGATTCAGAGAATCGATAAAGCATAAACACACATAACAGCAGTTGCAAAAGCTACGCTTTAACTACGGAGTAAAAGAATAGGGAAAGCATAAATACACACGTAAAGTAACTCCAAAAGCTGCGCTTTGACTACGGAGTAAAAGAATAGGGAAAGCATAAATACACACGTAAAGTAACTCCAAAAGCTGCGCTTTAACTACAGAGTAAAAGAATAGGGAAAGCATAAATACACACGTAAAGTAACT
>MABF01000174.1 GCA_002163025.1 'Osedax' symbiont bacterium Rs2_46_30_T18 | reverse complement strand
GTCGTAATCGGCGATGATACCATCGCATTGTAAATTTGCGAGGTTGTGTTGGGAGCTGTGAAAATCTTCTTCGAGAAATATATCCCAATCGCATTGAGCTCCCTGTAAATATTCACCAATACCAGCGACTACTTGGCGGTCGTAAACTTTGTTAGCGTTAAATAAAAGCCTGATACTGTATCGTTTGTTAAACATATATTAGCCCCATGCTGCGCTATTCATTTAGTGCGGGTAGATAGATCTTTTTACCTGCAAACAGGCGTGCTTGTCACTAAATACTCTTGAATTTTTAGCAGTTAGTTAATCTGCTAGCGAGTGATTAATCAAAGGTAAAGTTTCGATGCAAATTAGCCGTTAATAGTTCAGAGGACGGTTAAATTGATAGCGGCTGGTTTGTCGGTAAGTGCTACCGGGTCTGAGGATTACCGACTCCTGATCTGGCGTGTTAACGGCATCGGGAAAGGCCTGAGTCTCTAATGCGAGCCCAGAATTTGGGCCGCAAATTCTGCCTTGGCGATCGGTAAATTCACTTAAGTGCTGCCCGGTATACAACTGTAAACCAGCTTCAGTCGTTTCGATGCAGACGGAGCGGCCACTGTCAGGGTCTGCGAGGTAGGCGGCAAAATTCAGATTATTATCTGCTGGGTGTTGGCGCTCGAGACACAGGCAGTGGTCTATGTTTAATCGTGCGCCTGGGTTTCCCAAGTTGCGTAACACCCTGAAATCAAAGCGGCTGTTGTTTACAGGATACGCTGCAGTGGGGATGCCTGTTGCATCCGTGGCCAAATAGCTATCAGCCGCTATTTGCAGTTGATGTTGCCAAATATGTTTCGATTCAGGGTTCAAGTTAAAATAACTGTGGTTAGTTAAATTAATCGGGGTAGCTAGATTGGTACTGGCCTGATAATCAATAGTCAGTCGGTTCTGCTCATCTAAGATGAAACTGACGGTGACATCAATTGTGGCAGCAAAACCCGCCTCCATCGGAGTGGTTTGCAATGTCATACGCAATGTTGAATGACTGTGTTCAATAACGGACCATAACTTGCGCTGGAAACCGGCACTGGCGCCGTGCAAATGATTTGCTCCCTGGTTGCACTCTAACTGGATCTGCTTACCGTCCAAGTTAAAGCGCCCCTCTTTGATTCTGTTCGCCCAGGGACCTACCAGTGCTCCCAGATAACAGTTGTGCTGCTGATAATCTTCTAAGCGCGGATAACCTAAAACAATGTTTCCCAGTTGCCCATCCCTGTCGGTGCTCCACAATTCAACAATAGTGGCACCGTAGTCACTGATCAGGATTTTAGTTTGCTCTGAGTTACCCAATTGATACAGAGAATACTGGCTATTATCCCAAGCAGTAGTGATTGCATTTGTGTGCATGTTTGATCCGTTGCTGGCCAAGTTGTGGTTGAATTGGTACTTATAGTAACTGTCGTTTAGCCAGATTACGCATCAAGGCAGTAGTGCCAAATTGCCACTGTGGGATTTTATCGCTGTGATTAACCCAGTTAACTAAAGTGCCTAAAAGAGGGGTGGCTATGCTGACTTTATCGCCCAGTTGATGGGTGAAACCTTTGCCGGCTTCCCCTCTGTCTTGCGCCGGGGCAAACATTGTACCTAAAAACAACATCAGGCCGTCGGGGTATTGATGATTGGGGCCAATGGTCTGCTGTACTAAGCTCTCGGGGGAGCGGCTAATTTTAGACATAGAGCTAATGCCTTTTAGCTGGAAATCGTCATCCCCTTGAATGTTCAAGTGGATATCCGCCCGGGAAATATCCTGCAGGCTAAAATCTTGATCAAATAGTCGGATAAAGGGACCTATTGAGCAGGCGCCGTTATTGTCTTTAGCTTTGCCAAGCAACAGTGCCGAACGGCCCTCTACATCACGTAAATTGACATCGTTACCCAGTGATGCGCCGAGGATTTCTCCTCTGGAATTGACTGCCAGTACTATTTCTGGCTCGGGGTTATTCCAGTTGGAGCAAGGATGAATACCCACTTGTGCACCAAAGCCAACCGCTGACATTGGCTGCGCCTTGGAGAAAATTTCAGCGTCCGGACCGATGCCCACTTCGAGATACTGCGACCAGGCCTGTTTTTGCTGCAGCACTTGCTTAATTTTCTCAGCTTGCTCGGAGCCCGGCTCAATTTTAGACAGATCATCACCGATAATAGCGTTGAGTTCACTGCGAAAGAACGCGGCCTGAGTTAAATCACCTGCCGCCCGCTCCTCGATAACCCGCTCTAGCATGCTGGCAACAAAAGTCACTCCACTGGCTTTTACCGCCTGCAAATCGCAGGGGGCTAGCAGGTAGGGCAGATTGGGGTCTTGTTGTTGGTAGAAACTGTTTTGCAGAATATTCTCAAGATTCCCTATACAAGGGAGGTTGGTGGCCCGCTGTATTTGCCTGGCTGGCTGCTCTAGCTCCAGCAGCATACTGCTGGTGGCGGCAATAGAGCTGAGATCGTAGAGCTTATTATCTTTTAGCATGACGGGGGCGGGACCATTGACCTCTGGTAGCCATACCCGACCTACGAGTGTGGCATGTTCTGGGATTGGGTAGTCTGTTGTTTGTCGGTACATCCTGCTGCTCCTGCTATTCATGACTTGCTGCAAAACTATCTGATTGAGTAATTTAATAAGCAGCGAAGGAAATATGATTATTGACGATTGCGCAGTGCAAATTCAATAATGATTTTCAGTATCTAATTTAGTAAATATGGTTATATTTTCACAGTGATGGCAAAAATCAAAGGCAGCTATGAGAGGCCATCTGTTGGTTACGGCGCAGTTGTGCTGCAAGGTTTTCTAATCACTAATTCTATCCACAATTAAAAGGGCAGGGCAATGACTGCACAATACCCAGATTTAAAAAACAGCAGTGTGTTAATCACCGGGGGAGCGTCAGGGATAGGCGCGGACATAGTCCGAGCTTTCTGTCAGCAGGGGGCAAAGGTTGCCTTTATCGACATAGATGCTGTAGCGGCGCAACAGCTAATTACCGAGCTGGTCGAGGAGGGTAACAGTGCACCTGTATTTAGTTATTGTGATTTGGCAGAACTGGACACAATTAGAGCTGTGATCGATAAACTGAGCGAAAGCTGTGGCGCATTTACTGTGTTGGTGAACAATGCCGCCAGTGATAACAGGCACAGTCCGCAAGAGCTGACCCCAGACTATTGGAGAAACCGCTTGGATGTGAATGTGGGGCAGCAATTTTTTTGTGCGCAGGCAGTCCATCAGTATATGCGTGAACAAAAGCGCGGATCTATTATCAATCTGGGTTCTGTCAGCTATCAAATGGCGTTGCCAGACTTAACCGCTTATGCGACTTCTAAGGCGGCGGTGGTAGGCTTATCACGTTCTCTGGCCCGGGAGTGGGGTGCGGATAACATTCGCGTTAATACTTTAGTGCCGGGATGTGTGATGACAGAGAAACAGCTGAAACTGTGGATTACCGCCGAAGATGAAGCGAAAATTCAACAACAGCAGTGTTTGAAAAAGCGCATTGTGGGTGCCGATATAGCTAACATGTCGCTATTTTTGGCTTCACAGAGTTCATCTGCGTGCAGCGCACAAGAGTTTATTGTCGATGGGGGAATCATTTAATCTCTGC
>MABF01000290.1 GCA_002163025.1 'Osedax' symbiont bacterium Rs2_46_30_T18 | reverse complement strand
TTTTCCCCAATATCAGCGGCCAAAACATGGATGTTCTATTATTATCCTAAACTCTATTAACAGTTGTTGATAACTGACTGATTTTTAATAGCTATTAACAATATATGTGGACAACTACTGGGATAGAGTATGCACAAGGTTCTGATAACCTACTGCAGGGCCCGCAATACGGGGGCTGCACAAATATGATTAAGATTTAACCACTGTAGATAACCTATAGAGAATAATAGCTTTTTAGACAGGCGATGGAGCGCTGATATTCTGAGCAAAACGATCAGGTTTTAACGCCCTTTGGAAGCAATCAAATAAAAAATTGCTGATATTGCCTGGGGGTTAGTGCAGTGCGCTTTTTGAAATTGCGTTGAAAGTGACTTTGGTCGGCAAAGCCAAGTGCAGTGGCCGTGTCGGCTAAACTGTCACCCGCTTTAAGTAGCAACCTCGCTCTCTTGATCCGTTGATCCAATTGATATGCGTGTGGGCTCTGTCCGTATTGGTGTTTAAAACTACGGATTAAATGGAACGGGCTCAAATTGGCAATCTCGCAGAAATCAGTCAGGGGTATATTACTGTCCAACTGATCCATGATCAGCTCTTGTACTTGACTGACAGTCGTTGCATCTAATGGTGTGCTATCGAGCACAGGGGTAAATAGTTGCTGACAATAGTCAATCAGACAACCTTCTGCCATCAGCGGATTACTCTCACTGCGCAGGCAGACATACAACTTGTCAAACTGCTGATAACTATGTCTGTCACTCAGTAAGCTCTGCTTAAAGGGCAGATAATCGCTGTGCTTGCGGGCAAACATCTGACGCTGCAGATCGCCCATCCAGTCGCTGTCGATAAACAGCATCCGATACGACCACTCGCCTTGGTCAGGGTTGCAGGAATGCGCATCCCCGGGGTTAATAGTGACAGTTACTCCGGCTTGAATTTGGTAATTGTGTTGCAGGTTTTTATATTTGGCACTGCCATAATCCACAACCCCAAAAGAGAACTCATCATGGCTGTGGGTGCTGTAGCAACTGTTGGAGTGATTGGCGCTGCGCATTTCTACAAAATCTAAAGCGGCGCTTTTAGATAAGCTGTGGACTATCTCTTTGGGCATTTTTACTCTCTAAGATTTGAGCATTTGTAGCATAGCTATTCGCCTATAAGAAAATAGAGACGACAGTTAAACTCAATAATACCCCCATTATCCGATTAAAAGTAACTTGATGGCGCTTTTCTGACAACATTTCGCTGATTATACTCCCTGCCACCGCCCAGGTACCTACTCCCAGTAAACAGATAATAAAAGACAGCAAACTGAAAATAACTACATACAAACTGGAGGGATCATTGGGGGTGACAAAAATACTGACACCCGACATCGACACTAACCAGGCCTTGGGATTTAAGCCTTGTGCTAAGCCCCCTTCAAGTACAGTGGGCGCTCGCTTATTCTCGATGGCCTCACTGTCATCAGCTGCAGCAGTGGCTATTTTATAGGACATATATAACAGAAAGGCTGCGCCGATATATTTAAGTGCATCCGTTATCTGTGGGTTTTGACTCAGTAGCTGACTCAAGCCGAGACCGACCAGTAAAACAATAGCAGCATAAGACATCGAGGCGCCAAACACATGTGGCAATGTACGCTTAAAACCAAAATTGACGCTGGAACTGGTGGCCATGATATTAACCGGCCCAGGAGACACTGCCCCGATAAAGGCAAAAATCGCCATAGATGTAATAATTGAAAACACTGCTAACCTCTTTTACTTTTGTGTATTACGGCCACGCTATCCGGTTGATTCAGTAGCAATATAAAAGCTGCTGAAGCGGGAACATTCCGGTGTGACTAATTTTTCATTTGCATCATTCTAGACCCGGGAAAAAACTATTTATTGAACAATATTGCTATCTGAATTTTTTTCATCTATTTTTTATGTAACTAGTTACGTAAATAGTTTAGTATATGTTTTTTTATCCTCTGTAGGTAATATTTTGGACCACATGAAGAAAATGGGCTGCCTATCACTGGGCAGCCGTCTGAAGCGTTTATCCGATCGCATGTATAAAGACGTGGCCAGCATCTATCAGGAGCAGGGTATTGATCTGCACCCAAGCTACTACCCTCTGTTCACTTTACTGTTGCAGCAGGGCCCACTATCGGTTACCCAAGCGGCTGAGCAATTAAATGTCAGCCACCCGGCAGTCAGCAAGATTGCCGGCAAAATGATTAACGAGCGCTTATTGTATAAAACCTTGGATCCCAGTGATGAGCGGCGCTATTTTCTGGTACTGGATGACAAAGCGCTGCTGTTGTCACAGAAAATCGAGCCAATTCTAGTGCAGATGCGCCTCTATTTAGACTCCATCATTGCCAGCCAGCAACTGCCGATATTAGAGGCTTTGGACGAGTTCGAGCGGGCCTACAACAAACGGGGCCTGGTCAACCCAGTGCTAGATGCTCTAAGCACTGTAGTGGACCAACAGCAAGTGCAGATATCCGGCTGGAACAGCGAATACAAAAGCGATTTTTACCGACTCAATTACACTTGGCTAGAAAAGTACTTTTCCGCCGCGCTTAACGCCCTGGACCATCAGGCGTTAGATACCCCCGAAAGCTACTATCTGGCCCGCGGCGGCTATATCTGGTTTGCTAAACTAAACGATCAACGGGTCGGCTGTATCGCGCTCGCCTGCCACGGCAAAGGTGTCTATGAAATTTCTAAGATGGCCGTGGATGAGCAATTTCAGGGCTTCGGTATCGGCAGGAGAATGCTGCTTACTGCGCTGGAAAAATCACGCCAGTTACAAGCCAATTTAGTCTATCTGGAGACATCCAGCCTACTCCCCAGAGCGCTGACGTTATACCAGCATATGGGCTTTAAACAAACGCAGCACCCGAACGGAACCTCTAATTATGAGCGCTCGGATATCTACATGGAGCTAAACATATGAGTACCCAATACTCTTGTGCCGAACAACCACCGAGCCGTCGCGCCAGTGAATTTTTTGCCGGGGCCAGCGCCACCGTGCCACTGCTGGTAGGGGCGGCACCCTTCGGTATCATCTTTGGCACTCTGGCGGAGCCCAACGGGCTGTCGGCTCTGGGTGCTATCGCTATGTCACTGATCGTATTTGCCGGTGCCAGCCAATTTATCGCCCTTGGGCTGCTGGCGGCGGGCGCCAGCATACCCATCATTATCGCCACTACTTTTATTGTTAACTTCCGTCATATTTTGTACTCGGCTAACTTAGTCGCCAAAGTCCGCCATTTACCGCACTACTGGCGGGCATTAATGGCGTTTGGTTTAACCGATGAAACTTTTGCAGCTGTTAATAACCGCTACCAACAGCAGGGCAACTTGCAGCAAGCGCACTGGTTTTATCTTGGCTCTTTTTTGGCCATGTACACCAATTGGGTGTTTTGTACTTATATTGGCCTTACTTTAGGTAATATCTTCCCGCAAATGCAGAACTGGGGGCTAGATTTTGCTATGTCAGTGACTTTCCTGGGCATGGTTGTCCCCTACCTAAAAACCAAACCTATGTTAGTCGCGGTGCTAGTCGCCGCAGTACTGGCAATCGTCAGCCACGACCTACCACACAAACTGGGGTTATTGCTATCCGCCTTTTCCGGGATAGCAGTGGGATTATCATTAATGATGTTGGAAAATCGCAAAAAGAAGCAGCAGGTAGGCCAATGAATGAGACTTTTTTGATCGGTGGAATGTTCGCAGTCACTTTCAGTGTCAGGTATGTACTTTTTGCCATGGCGGGCAAAGTTAAGTTTCCGCCATGGCTCAATCGCGCACTTGAGTTTGTGCCGCCGGTAGTATTAATGGCGATTATCGCCCCGAATGTTACTATGCCCAAGGGAGAGCTGTGGCTGAGCCCGCTCAATCCCTGGCTGATCGCCTCGGTGGTCGCTGTCATTACCGCCTTGATACGCAAAGATTTGCTGACCACTATCGTAGTAGGTATGCTGACCTTTGCCGGACTGCGCTTTGGCCTTGGCATGTAGTTAGCAGATTACAGTGGACAACAATTTCGCTTGTTGTCCACCTTTCTTAAAGCCTGTTTTTCAGTCATTACAACTTTTAAAGCTGCTTTTTTTTACCTCTTTTTTGCATTTTTTCGCCCTAATCAATTTTAGCTATTGCCTAGACCCTCAGTTGTTGGTTTATAATCGAGGGCCAAACCACCTATTGTAGGATTTCGCTTTGCAATCAGTTCTCGAATCAAAGCTGGAAAAGCTTTCAGCCGCTGGCCAACAACATCTTTTAACCGAAGTAATGCACGGTATAGAGAAAGAGGGCTTGAGGGTTACCCCCAAAGGTAGGTTATCTCAATCTGATCATCCAAACGGATTGGGATCGGCACTGACTAATGGCGTTATAACCACTGATTACTCAGAATCATTACTTGAGTTTATTACCCCAGTGTATAAAAACTCCTTAGATGCGATCAATTATCTCACTGATTTGCACCGCTTCACTTACCGACAGCTGGATGAAGAAATTATCTGGAATGCCAGCATGCCCTGCTATTTGAAGGGCCCTGATGACATTCGTATCGGTGAGTACGGTAACTCCAACAGCGGTAGGATGAAACATATCTACCGTGTTGGGTTGGCCAGCCGCTACGGCAAGATGATGCAGAGCATCGCCGGTATCCACTACAATTTTTCACTTTCTGATGACTTATGGCAAGTACTGCAATCGATTGATGGCAGTCAGCAATCTCTGCAGGATTATCGTTCCGACGGATATTTTTCACTGATCCGCAACTTCCGTCGCCAATCTTGGTTACTACTGTATTTATTTGGTTCATCCCCAGCACTTTCAGACTCATTTATGGGTGATACTGAACATCAGTTGCAAACCATGAATGGTCACACTTTGTACCTTCCACACGCCACTTCGCTGCGTATGAGCGACTTTGGCTATTCCAACAAAGCGCAGGAAAGCTTAGATATTTGCTTTAATTACCTGGACAGTTATGCCAATTCTCTACGCTCGGCGATAAAAACCCCCTTCCCGGCTTACCAGGAGATGGGTGTAAAGGTCAATGGTAGCTATCGGCAGTTAAATGCCAATGTCTTACAAATCGAGAATGAGTACTACAGCGATATCAGACCTAAGCGCGTTGCAGCGCCGGGAGAAAAACCTGTGGATGCGCTGATCGACCGAGGCGTTGAATATATAGAAGTGCGCAACACAGACATCAATCCACTATTACCTGTGGGGATTGACAACTGCCAGGCACAATTTATGGATGCGTTTTTGTTAACTTGCCTGCTACAAGAAAACCGCGAAATTTGCCCCGATGAATGTGATCGTATCAGCCACAATAACAACTTAGTGGTCAACAAAGGTCGTGAGCCTGGACTAAAGTTGAGCATTGCCGAGGGAGAGCAATCTCTCACTGAGTTTGCCAGCCAGATTTTGGATCAAGTGCAGAAAGTGGCTGTTGCCATCGACAGCGTCAAAGGCGGCACTAATTACTCTGATAGCGTAAAGCAGCAGCGGGCTAAAGTAGCAGACAGCGACTTAACTCCCTCCGCTATTATTTTGGCTTCACTGCGAGAGAGTGGACTGCAGTTTACCGATTGGGCGCTGCATGTCTCAAGGCAGCACCGTGAAGACTTACTCTCATCCGATCTCGATGAAAAAGTAAATGCTGATCTGAGCGACAAAGTCAGTCAGTCTATTTTAGCGCAGCAGGAGATGGAGCAGAGTGATTCTATTGAATTTGAGCAGTTTTTAGAAGAGTATATGAGCGCTTAAAGAAGGCGTGAGGCGTGAGGCGTGAGGCGTGAGGCGTGAGGCGTGAGGCGTGAGGCGTGAGGCGTGAACAGCTTACGATGATTGTAAGCTGTTCACAGATATACTATTTTTATATTTGATCAAACGACTACTGGGCGACGAAACTGACAAAAAACAAGTCAGTGACCATCTCTTCGCCCTCTTCTTCTAACAATCTTTGCTTAACCAGCAAGATAGCCTTTTTTGCCAGAATTTTCTGTGCGGCAACTGAATTCATACTCTCTTCACTTTGCGCCATCAGTAAAAACAGAATATCGTTGCGAATAGCGTATATATGGTCTTCAAGCGCTAACTGAGTAGCCTCTGACCCAGACTGAATAGTAATTTCACATTTCACAAAATGTAATTGCGTAGATTCACCGAAGTTAGCAACAAAAGGCTTCAGCTCTACATAACCGACATAATCTTCATCGTCACCCGATGCAACGGCAAATGGTATCCACAAACTCAACAGTAAAACTAAAAAAGACCTGACCAACATCGCCACTAACTCCTGGGATCATTACACATGCTGCTTTCAATAACCCATTAGATTACTCTAGCCGAAAGCGCATAAATTGCTAAAAACTTTTACATTCTAGCATGAATTATTTTGTTCAAAATAAGAGATTTCAAACCGCTGATGCGCAAATACACCAGCCCTGTATTTTCTTTGCGCGCTGATTGCCTGCATAATTGTGTACGGACTAATGCAGCGGGTTTGATTGAATATTCCCTAAGTAACGCAATTTTCTGACCGAATGCATGAATTCATCATATCTAATTGATATAGATATATTAAAATAAAAAGTACGAATTTAAGTGTAGCTGCTATTCCAGCAGAGACACAACTATAATTCGTCTAAAACTACTATTTTTGCACTTGTAGTAAATTCTTTAGCAAAGGCTATTGCACCTATAATAGGCTTCGGATTAGTATTGAGTAATATGTAGGAATAGCAGTACACAACTGCAGCTGGCAACAAGGCTTTCATCGGGGTGTAAATCGTCATACGATCGTTGTCCTCACATCTTTGTAACAGTCTTGTTTTGTATGCTCAATGTGGCTTTTGCTGCCCTCTGGCATTAGTACATCTTAGGAAAAGAGTACTTTTTATAACGTTTGCTCCACCACTATTAGTGGATGCATCTGCCATCAAAGGAAAATGATTATGTTAGAAAAATGCAAAGGGGCGCAAGAAAGATGGGGCGGCGTCAGCGAAATTATCGATGCTTGGCTAGATGGACGACAAGTATTAATCTCACACTTTGTCTCACTACCTTCACAAAGTATCACTCACGGGTTAAATGAACATTTAAACTTGTTCTGCGGTTTATTAATGGATTATTTATCTTCCGGGCATTTCGAAATATACGAGCAGTTATTGCGCGAGGGCAGTGACTTTGATGACGGCTCTTTAGAAGAGGCGCAAAAACTTTTCCCAATGATCCAATCTAGCACCGACAGAGCCTTGGATTTTAATGACAAATTCTCATCTATGAGCGATCCATGCGTCCAGGAAATTCGTGAATTTGCCGAGCAGTTATCCCAGTTAGGTGAAGCTCTGGAAAACCGTTTTACCCTTGAAGATAGGATGATAGAGCTATTACATTCAACCCATAGTGAAGCTATGGTTGCCAAAGGTTAACAATGCTGCGACACCCGATAAAAATATTGACCACAGGCTTACTGGCCCTGATTTTATCTGCCTGCAGCTCGGGGGAGCCGCCAAGCGATTGGCAAAACTATGCAACGCTGGGGCTTTACAGCGCCGCCATCTCTGAGGACGGTAAGTTAGCTGCTATTGGTGCACAAGAAGAGGGGGGCAGCCTCTGGGATATAGATACCGGCGCCAGGCTGTATGATTGGAACCACCAGAAAGGTGCCCGCACGATTGTTGCTCAAACTGCATTTTCCCCTGAGGGAGAGTTTGCGGTAACCGCCAACCAACAAGATTTAGTACTGTGGCACACAGCTACAGGTAGGGCTGAATGGTTTTGGACCTCCCCAGGAGAGATATTAGATATCGCCCTTACACGCAGAGGTAATTATGCCCTGCTCGGCCTGGCCAATCACACTGCGGTGTTTTTTGACATTTTGAACGGCGGTGTAGTGCGTACCTTACGCCATGGCGGTAGGGTGCGCACTGTGGCCCTTAGCCGAGATGGCAAAACGGCAATCACAGGCTCCGATGATTACATTGCAACTATCTGGGATATAAAATCTGGACAGATATTACAGCAGTTAAAACTGGATAATATTATTGATACTGTTGCTATCAGCAGCGATGGCCGAACCGCCTTTAGCGCCAGCAGTTTAGATCGCGGTGTCATCTGGGATGTTGCCAGCGGAGAAATAATTTCCTATATCAGCGGCAATGAGCCTTTCAAACAGAGACGTATTAGTTATTTAAGTGCGCGCTTTTCAGAGGATGCCAGTAAGTTACTGACGGGCTCTGCTTCAGGTGCGGTACAAATGTGGGATCCGCAAAATGGCGATATGCTCGGCTATTGGCGCACCCATAAAAAGGATAGCTATGGCCCAAACAGTGTCAGTGTGCTAGCCGTGGGCTTCAGCGAAACAGGGGACTACTTAGCATTAGGCAGTAATGGCGTTTTAAACGAATTCCAATAACACCCCAACAAATATTTTTGAACTTCAGACATAAAAAAGCGAGGTAGCTACTGAGTAACTGCCTCGCTTTAGAATACCCGAACTAACAAGCAATTATTTGTTAGTTTCGCTCTTTACAATTTCAATCAGTTCAACTTCAAAAATCAGTGTCTCTCCAGGTCCAATATTTTCTCCGGCGCCCTGTATCCCATATGCTAACTGGGATGGAATGTACAACTTAGCTTTGCCACCTTCCTTAATAAGCTGCAAGCCTTCAGTCCAACCTTTGATCACTCTGCCCAACGGGAAAGTTGCCGGCTTTTCTCTTTTATAAGAGCTATCAAAAACCTTTTCATCGATAGTGCTCCCCTTGTAATGTACTACAACAGTATCATCAACAGTCGGTGCTTTACCTGTACCCGCTGTGATGATCTCTATCTGTAATCCACTCTCAGTGGTCGTGACACCTTCACGCTTGGCGTTTTCAGCTAAGAATTTTTCGCCAATCTGCATATTAACTTTAGCTTTCGCCTCAGCTTCTATTTTATTGGCAGCCGCCAGCTTGGCCGCTTCTGCCTGTTGCTTGGCTACTTGTTGCTGTTGAAAGCTTTTCAGTACTTCTTCTATTTGCGCTTCACTCAGCTGCGGCTCTGCATTGCTAAATACATCTTTGATCGCGGCAGTAAACGCCTCGATATCTAACTTTGCAAAGCCCGGCTGAATTTGCTTGCCGATCATCAAACCAAAACTATAACTAAGCTTTTGCTCTTCGCTGTCCAGAGTTGCTGCTAATGTTGGAGCAGATAAAACAGCGCTAAGCGCCAGGGCCAGAAGTGTTTTTTTCATAGTAAATTCCTTAATTATTTTTGTACCTTAAAGCAACAATACAGTGTCTATTTTACAGGCGTATTAAGTGCTAAAAACTAAATAAAATGTGGCACTTAGGACAACATTAAACAGGAAAGTTCTACCTAAATCCACGCAATGAGCAATTTTGTACTTTTTCATCGTTAAAGCCGATGATATCTCAATTTTTTATAGAAGAAACCCAAGTCAATTAAAACCGACTGAATAGGCACAAACTCACTGAAAAGCAGACTAAAATCCACTTTAATCACTGGGCTGGCTATTTATCATGACTGTAGTCAGACTTACTTTTTCAAACCACAGAGCCAATTCCGGCACTTGTTCACGCCAGGCGAATTTAGCAAACCTGAAATCTAAATAGCCGAGTAAACAAGCCAGAGCTATATCGTCAATAGACTTTAAATGAACTTTGGCAGGGGGATTTTTCTCAAACCAATTAATAGCTTGCGCCACCTTGTGCCACTGTCCATCAATCCAATCAGGCCAGCGCAGCTGTTCAGGCCTGACCACTGTTTCATACCTTAAGCTTAGTGCAGCTTCTGTTGCTCCATTGGCAATATTATGTCTGGTTAGCTGTGCAGCACGTTTTTCTGCCTCCCCAATGATTATATCTGCGCCGCATAACGCCCCAAGATAGTCACAAATAACCAGTGAGTCATGCAAAAGCATGCCACTTTCGAGCTTCAACGCCGGGACTTTCCCCAGAGGATTCTGTTGATAATAGCTGTTGTCCACTTGTGTTGGGTGCGCAATTGGCCGCTCAATTTTCACTCGTTGCTGTAAACCTAACTGCTCAATAACAATGCTCACTTTGCGCACAAAGGGCGATGCCGGTGATCCATATAAAATCATCTTATTCCTCTACTTTGGGGTGCATGAGGCAGTACTTATCTAAAAGTGTCTGTACCAGAGTGTTTCGGTGTGCATCGTTACTCTGATGATCAGCAGTGCTTTGAGCGCGGTTTTCTATACAAAAATTGATATTCTGCAGGGCCAGAGACCTAAGCGCGTTTCCAGGGCCCGCTGCTGCACTGTAGTAGATACTATTGCTAAATAGAAACGCTAATTCTACTTGCTCAGTGGCCAGCTCAGCTTCTAGCAGTTGTCGATAGCAATCAACAGTGGCTATTTTTAGCTGTTCATCAGTTCGCTGCTGCTTTAACCAAAAGCGGATTTGTCGCAATGGTGCTACCACTTGCTGGTGCCACTTAGCGGCTTTATCAGTCTCTGCCGGCAATCCTGTCAACGCTTGGTTTTCACTGGCCAACCAAAACCCAAACAGTACTTGATTAACAGAAACTGCGTGCTCATTTTGCAGTGTTAACAGCTTCTCAGCCACCCCCGGCTGCGCATAAAAAGCCACCGAGAACTGCCATAATTTGTTGTCGATATCCATAAGTACTCATCATCAAATATAGTCTGTTTTGCCTATAGTGTGGTAAAATCGCCGGCTGAAATTATCTATCATTACCCACCTGCCGGCCATATATGATTCAATTATTAGAACTTAGTTTACTTCGCGGTCCACAGCAACTGTTAAATCAAGCAGATTTAACCTTACACTCGGGCTGGAAGGTCGGCATTATCGGTGCCAACGGCGTAGGGAAATCCAGTTTATTCAAACTGTTATTGGGCGAGTTGCAACTCGATGCCGGTGAGCTAAAGATCTCCGGCAATCAGACCATTGCCCATATGGCCCAGGAAGTTCAGGCCGTTAAACGCTCGGTTTTGGATTATGTGCTGGATGGCGATACTGCTCTGCGCGAAGTTCAGGGACAACTGCAACAGGCAGAAGCTGAGCACCAGGCCGGGCGTATTGGTGAACTACATGCCCAGCTCGACAATATCGACGGCTACACCGCTGAGGCGCGTGCCCAACAATTACTTAACGGTTTAGGTTTTGCCAGTGATGACGCTGCTCGCGACGTCAGTGATTTGTCCGGTGGTTGGAGAATTCGTCTAAACCTGGCCAAAGCGTTAATGTGTCGCTCGGATATATTATTACTGGATGAGCCCACCAACCACTTAGACCTGGACGCGACACTTTGGCTAGAACAATGGCTTAATAATTATCAGGGAACTCTGTTACTGATATCTCACGATCGCGACTTTCTGGATCAGGTGGTTGATCACATTGTACACATGCATCGCTCTAAACTGGATATCTACAAAGGTCAGTACAGCGCGTTCGAGCGTGCCAAGGCAGAGCGTCTTGCTCAACAGCAAGTGCAATACGAGAAGCAGCAACAACGTATCGCCGAGATCGAACAATTTGTCCGACGCTTTAAAGCTAAGGCTTCTAAAGCCAAACAGGCACAGAGTCGAGTGAAAGAGCTTGAGCGCATGGAGACTATATCGGCTGCACACATCGACAGCCCTTTCACCTTTAGCTTCCAGTGCAATGAAAAAGTCTCCAACCCACTGCTGTCGCTGCGTAAGGCCGATTGCGGATATGCCGATAGCTGTATTTTAAAACAAGTATCTATTGTCTTAGCGCCAGGTTCGCGAATCGCCTTGCTAGGGCCTAATGGTGCTGGCAAGTCCACTCTGATTAAAACCTTAGTCGGCGATCTTGAGCGCCTCAGTGGTGAGCGCAACACTGGCGAGCACTTGCGAGTGGGCTATTTTTCCCAGCATCAATTGGAAGCGCTAGATCTAGAGGCATCGCCACTGGTACATATCATGCGTCTGTCTCCTACTGCTACCGATCAGCAAGTGCGTAACTTTCTCGGCTCTTTCGGTTTTTTTGGCGATGATGCCTTTGCACCTGTGAAACAGCTCTCCGGTGGCGAAAAAGCCCGTGTGGCACTGTCACTCATTGCCTGGCAGAAACCTAACCTGCTATTGCTGGATGAACCGACCAACCACCTTGACTTAGAAGTTCGCTATGCCTTAACGATGGCTATGCAAGAGTTCGAAGGGGCGGTGATTTTGGTCTCCCACGATCGCCATTTGTTACGCAATACCGTCGATGAGTTTTTACTGGTTGCCAATGGACAGGTCAGTGAATTCAAAGGCGACTTAAATGACTACCAAAGCTGGCTGAGCGAGCAGCGACGCAACTTATCGCCAACTAAAATGGTTGGCAGAGAAAACCGCTCGCAAAGTGCCGATGAGAAAAAAGAGCAGAAGCGTCTCGCTGCAGAGAGACGCACTAAACTCAGACCGCTTAAAAACAGCATTGGCAACCTGGAAAAACAGATAGACAGCTACCAAAAACAACTTTCTGATCTGGAGAGCGCTCTTGCAGAACCTGACATTTACAGCGCTGAAAATAAAAAACAGTTGAAAGCGCTACTCAGTGATCAAGCATCGAGCAAGGCAAAATTAGATGAGGCCGAGTCTCTGTGGATGGAAAACTTGGAAGAGCTGGAGGAACTAGAAGCTAGCATTGTATAATAATTTTACAAAAGAGTGACTTAAACTGCTGCGACCAATCCAATTGGTCACAGCATTGTGTTTATGTTTATCAGCTCTCAACGGCCATTTTAGCCTGCTGGCGATGCTGCTGAACCTCCAGCATTGCGACCAACTCGAGCAGCTCATCACTTTTTTCTAGCATCAGCTCACGCTCGCGAACAACCACTGCTTCAGTCAACCCTAAAGAACTTAACACCAGCGGATCCAGTGCTTCGATTGGACCATCGGAAAAGCCCGCTGAACGCAGCGATCGCCCAGCCAGATTGACCAGTTGTGCATGGGCATTGGCTTTAATGTGCATAGGCGAATTCAAATATCTCACCCCCACACACACTTCTTGGGGGAGCGACCAGCAGTCGAACAACCAGGCCGCGACTTGCTCGCGGGTAACATTTAATACATGCCGCTCAATTTGCTCTATGTCCATGTGCGGATTGACTTCTAAATAGCGCGACAGCAGGGCGAAGTGCGGTGGAAACAAATGCGCCAACGCCGCATAGCCAAAATTATGGATAAGACCGGTCAGATACACCATGCCCGGTTTCGGTACTTCCTCAGCCTTCATTTTCCGGCATAAACGCTCAGCTAATGTCGCCGTGTACAGAGCTTGAATCCAGTAGGGGGTATGCCCTCTTGGTGTGTCTTCAGGGATGGTCAAGGTTTTACCCATAGAGACACCCAGCGCTAAATTCACGACTAAATCGTAGCCTAGCACTCTGATAACAGCATCTTCTATAGACTGCAACTCACCGGGGGTCGCGTAGTAAGGCGATGCCGCCCAACTCATCACTTGCGCCGCCAGCGACGGATCTACTTTCACTATAGGTACTAATCGATCAACGCCGGCTAGCGGGTCAGCGCGAAGCTCGGTAATCTTCTGAGCGGTGGGGGGCAAACTTGGCAGGCCTAAAGTGTCTTCCATACGCTGCTTGATGCGCAACGCGGTAAAGCGTTCTACCGCTTTAATAATAACTTCTTCATCTGTGCCTTGAGGCTGTTGGCGAAGGATCTCCTGCGGACTGATTCCCACCTCGATCACTGAGGCAGAACCTGCCAACCACAGCCTGGGCACATCGAAACTGAGCCCTGAGTGCGGCTCGATCACCGACAGTGATTTCATATCTATACAAGCTTTGTCTAAGTATACCGGCAGTGAGAACAACTTCCTTTGCCCCTCAGTTCTACTGAGTGCGTCCTGCTGAAAAAATTTGCTGATATCTTCCGTACGTATCGGCTGCAGGTGTCGCGATGACTCCCGCCACAATACGGTTAAATTTAGCAGATGCGATGCAGGTAATAAGACTAAAACCTTACCTTCATTATCATGCAATAAAACGATACGAACAGCTTCAGCACTGTCAGTGACATTATCCAATCTGTGAACTCCAACGGCCACTTGATCCACCTCTCTTTGAATATTCGGCATTACTCAAACAATTAACGCATCTTATGAAGCGCGCTTTCCCTGTGATTTTACAATTAGAGGCTAAAAGTAAAAAATCTACTTTGCTAGCCCTGCAACAATGAGCGCGTAATATCCTTTGTCGCTAGCTTTACAGTGGCTCGCGACATCTACGATCTCTGGGATTACTATATATATTCCACCTGAGCTCAAAACTCTAAACAGAAAAAATCTATGTATCAATAATCCATTAATAAAACCATGTTACTTGCAGTTAAACAACTTAAAGGCAACAACAAGAAACTAAACTATGTTACTACAAGAATAGCAGTAAATTAGATTCTGACAACTCGATTAACAGTGCGCAGAGCACGTAATTTTTTAATCGTCCTGGCTAAGTGAATTCGGCCTTTCACCCCCAGCTCCATATTGACCGAGTAGAGCAGCCCCTCTTTCTCGCCTAAATCAATGGCTAGAATATTAGCGCCATTTGCCGCTGCCGTCGTCGCCAGGTGTGCAACTATACCTCGCTCCGAAGCCACCTCAAGACGCAGACCGACAGAAAACTCATCTTCCAGATCATCCGACCACTCCAGATAAATACATTTCTCCGGATCATCTTTCATCGACTTAATATTTTTGCAGTTAATACGGTGTACTACAAACCCCCGGCCGCTGCTGGTATATCCGACAATGCTATCCCCGGGGATAGGCTGGCAGCATTTAGCGTATTGTATAACGACGCCTTCGGTGCCCTCTATTGCCAGTGGTTTTTGCGACAGTTTTGCCTCGCTCTGCTGCTGGTCAGGTTTCAGTTTTCTGGCCACTACATAGGCCATGCGATTACCGACACCTATATCTTGTAATAACTCATCGACAGATTTAAGGTTAGCCTCTTCTAACAAGCTTTCCATTTTAACGGCTTCAACCTGGTCGGTATTGATGCCGAACTGACTCAGGAACTGATTCAGCAAACGTCTGCCCATTTGCACCGACTCATCACGCTGTTGGTTCTTCAAAAAGTGGCGAATGCTTGAACGGGCTTTACCAGTGACTACAAAATTGAGCCAGGCCATATTCGGTTTGGCACTGGGGGTCCTGATGATCTCTACAGTTTGGCCACTCTCTAAAGGCTCTGACAGTGGAACTAAACGCCGATTGACCCGACAGGAGATACAAGAGTTTCCGACATCAGTATGTATCGCATAGGCGAAATCTACCGCAGTCGCCCCAGGGGGCAGCTCATAGATACGCCCTTTAGGGGTAAAAACATAAACTTCATCGGGGAATAAGTCTTTTTTAACGTTGTCGATAAACTCCATAGAGTCTCCGGCACGTTTTTGCATTTCCAACATATCTTGCACCCATTTACGGGCGCGATTAAAAGAGCTAACCGCGATATCGGTGCTGCCATTACCTTTGTAATAACTGTGTTCAGCTATTCCCTGCATCGCTACTGCATCCATCTCACGGGTGCGAATCTGCACTTCTATGGTGATATCTTTGGCACCGAACAGTTCTGTATGCAGTGATTGGTAACCATTGCCTTTGGGGATAGCAATATAATCTTTAAATCGACCGTGCACAGGCTTGTATAAATTATGCACTGAGCCCAACACCCTATAGCACTCATCTACAGTTTCAGTAACAATGCGAAAGGCAAATACATCCATGATATCGACGAACTGCTTGCGCTGCGATTTCATCTTCAAATAGATACTGTAAAGATGTTTCTCGCGACCAAAGACTATGCCCTTAAGGTTTTCCTGTTGCAACCTGGCCTGAATAGAAGCTTCAATTTCGCTAATAAGGTCTTTGCGCTGGCCACGCGCCTTAATCACCGCCTGTCGAATTCTGCTGGCGCGCATAGGATAGTATGAGAAAAAAGATAGCTCTTGCAGTTCGATTTGGATATTACGCATCCCCAAACGAGCCGCTATCGGCGCATAAATATCTAAAGTTTCCTTAGCGATACGACGGCGCTTGTGGGCCGGCATCGCGCCCAAAGTGCGCATATTGTGCAATCGGTCAGCCAATTTGACCAAGATCACCCGGATATCTTCCGCCATGGCCATGACCATTTTTTGGAAGTTTTCCGCTTGCGCTTCTGCCTTTGTCTCTACTTCTAGATGGGTAAGCTTGGAGACGCCTTCGACAATAGTAGCCACGGCAATGCCGAACTGGCCTTCAATCCCGGAGAAATCAACTTCAGTGTCTTCGATAACATCGTGCAACATCGCCGCCATCAAACTTTGGTGGTCCATGTGCATAGTAGCGAGAATGCTGGATACAGCTAGGGGGTGGGTAACGTAGGGCTCGCCTGATTTACGCCACTGGCCCTCGTGGGCTTGTTCTGCGTAAAAATATGCGCGGCGCACTTGATGGACCATCTGCGGGTCCAAATAATCAACAAGCCGATCGGAAAGTGCGTCGATTGTGGGCATTAACTATCCTGCATTCAATATATTAAGGTATACAGTTATAATGCCCCATTCTAAGTCGCTAGGATAGCTCCTACAAACCTATATCATTAAGAATTGTGGCGTCGACATGGCCCTCTGCAATTTCACGTAGAGCAATTACAGTCTCCTTATCGTTCTCTTTCTCAATAAAGGGCTCTTTTCCGCCAGTAGCCAGTTGACGTGCACGCTTAGCCGCAACCATCACCAACTCAAAACGGTTTTCTACATTTTCTAAGCAATCTTCAACTGTTACACGAGCCATGGCAAACCTCAAATTTAAATTTTAGTATCACAGATACTCAAATGGACGCAGCATAATACAGAAAGGGCGACTATTTTTCAATAGTCAAAACCCACAATTACTGCTATTTAACCAACAAATCGGTCAATAATTTTTCATGGCGCAACTGCTGCTGGGCCTGCCGCAGACGCTGTGCCTTAAAGATGCACAACAACTCTTGCAGGGCTATCTCAAATTGATCGTTAATTACCAGGTAATCAAACTCTGCATAGTGCTCAATTTCACCCACAGAATTTTCCATACGATGATCAACCACTGCTTGCTCGTCGGTACCTCTGCCTTGCAACCTTGAGCGCAGCTCCGCCTGAGACGGAGGCAAGATAAAAATTGAGACCGCATCTTTAACTAAGTTGCGCACTTGCTGCGCCCCCTGCCAGTCTATTTCCAATACCACATCGACTCCAGAGACCAACTGGGCATCAACCCAATTTTTTGAGGTACCGTATTTATTGGTAAAGACATCGGCATATTCTAGATAGACATGCTCTTCGATCTGTCGATCAAAGGTCTGCATAGTGACAAAATTGTAATCCACCCCATTTTGCTCACCGTCACGCATAACACGGGTAGTATCAGAGACAGAGACTCTCACTTGGCTATCTCCAGCCAAAATAGCCTTCACTAAACTGGTTTTGCCAGCACCGGAAGGCGCTGAAATTATGTATAAAGTGCCAGTGGCAGTCATGCTTGTTGTCCAATCATTAATGTAGCCCGCTAATATAGCAAATATCAACGCAATTGACAGGTGTCACTAATGCCTAAAGTACAGCTGGAGAGATGAGAGCACGCCCAGTAGACTCAAGATGCAGCTCAGGGACAGCAGACCTACTCCCCCTCTCGATTAATAATTTTTCTTATATCACTTTGGTTTTTTATTCCTTGTACAACTAACGATCAGCGATGATTATTTTGACGTACCAATGCCGCCCTTTTATATTCGTCAAATACAACCGTAAGTTTCTGAATTTTATAGATTAAAAATAATTGATTTATTAGCTCCACAAACACATCATTTATCCTGTATAATGCAGCGCTATTTATTCTCTACCGACATGAAGACTATGCTCTACTAATTAGTGCAGAGGATTCTATCTTTATCCTAATAATCCGACGAGTAAAACAATGTCTGACTTATCCCTATACAGAAACATTGGTATTTTCGCCCACGTAGACGCGGGTAAAACTACCACCACAGAACGTATCTTGAAGCTAACCGGCCAAATCCACAAAACTGGCGAAGTTCACGATGGCGAGTCAACGACTGACTTCATGGAACAGGAAGCTGAGCGCGGAATAACTATCCAGTCTGCTGCTGTTAGCTGCTTCTGGAAAGATCACCGTCTAAACGTGATCGATACTCCGGGCCACGTTGACTTCACTGTAGAAGTTTACCGCTCTCTGAAAGTTCTTGATGGCGGCGTAGGTGTTTTCTGTGGTTCTGGCGGTGTTGAGCCTCAGTCAGAAACTAACTGGCGTTATGCCAACGAGTCAGAAGTTGCTCGTATTATCTTTGTTAACAAGCTAGACCGTGTTGGTGCTGACTTCCTACGTGTAGTTAAGCAAACAGAAGACGTACTAGCAGCCAACCCACTAGTCATGGTTCTACCTATCGGTATCGAAGATGATTTTGTTGGTATTGTGGACCTGTTAACCCGTAAAGCTTTTGTCTGGGACGATTCAGGTCTTCCTGAGAACTACGAAGTAGTTGAAATTCCTGCAGACATGGTTGATCTGGTTGAAGAATGGCGTGAAAAGCTAATCGAGACTGCTGTTGAGCAAGACGATGACGTAATGGAAGCTTACATGGAAGGTGAAGAGCCTTCTATGGCAGACATCAAGCGCTGTATCCGTAAAGGTACTCGCACAATGGACTTCTTCCCAACATACTGTGGTTCTGCATTTAAGAACAAAGGTGTTCAGCAAGTACTTGACGCTG
This sequence comes from 'Osedax' symbiont bacterium Rs2_46_30_T18, assembly GCA_002163025.1. Classification (GTDB taxonomy): domain Bacteria; phylum Pseudomonadota; class Gammaproteobacteria; order Pseudomonadales; family Balneatricaceae; genus Rs1. Next base: position 11,744 of record MABF01000290.1, on the reverse strand, counting down.
TTATTGACTACCTACCGAGCCCAGATGAAGTTGATCCACAGCCGCTAACTGATGAAGAAGGCGAGCCCACTGGTAAATTTGCAACAGTTTCTGCTGAAGAATCATTTAAAGCACTAGCCTTTAAAATTTCAGATGACCGTTTTGGCGCCCTTACCTTTGTTCGTATCTACTCTGGTACGTTGAAGAAAGGTGACACCATCCTCAATGCTGCTACAGGTAAAACTGAGCGTATTGGCCGTATGTGTGAGATGCAAGCAGATGAGCGTAAAGAGCTATCTTCAGCACAAGCTGGTGATATCATCGCGATTGTTGGTATGAAGTCTAACGTTCAAACAGGTCACACACTTTGTGATCCAAAAGATCCTATCATCCTTGAAGCAATGGTATTCCCTGAGCCAGTTATCTCTATCTCTGTTACACCTAAAGATAAAGGTTCAACTGAGAAAATGGGTATTGCTATCGGTAAAATGGTTGCTGAAGATCCAACCTTTAAAGTTGAAACTGACCAAGATTCAGGCGAGACAATCCTCTCTGGTATGGGTGAGCTTCACTTAGATATCAAAGTTGATATCCTTAAGCGTACTTATGGCGTTGAACTTGAAGTAGGTCAGCCACAGGTTGCCTACCGCGAGACTATTACTGCTGAAGTTGACGATTCTTACACACACAAGAAACAGTCTGGTGGTTCTGGACAATTCGGTAAGATCGATTACAAAATCAAGCCGGGCGAGCCTGGAACTGGTTTTGTATTCACCTCATCTGTTGTCGGCGGTAACGTTCCTAAGGAATTCTTCCCTGCAATCGAGAAAGGCTTCAAGAGCATGATGGATACAGGCACACTTGCTGGCTTCCCTGTACTTGACGTTGAAATTGAAGTGTACGACGGTGGATTCCACGCAGTTGACTCCTCTGCAATTGCCTTCGAAATCGCTGCTAAAGGCGCTTTCCGTCAGTCAATTCCAAAGGCTGCTCCACAGTTAATCGAGCCTATCATGTCTGTTGACGTGTTCACTCCAGACGATCACGTTGGTGATGTAATCGGTGACCTTAACCGTCGTCGCGGCATGATCAAAGATCAGGAAGCGGGTGTTACTGGTGTTCGCATCAAGGCAGACGTTCCACTTTCAGAGATGTTCGGCTACATTGGCAGCCTGCGTACTATGACTTCTGGCCGCGGCCAGTTCTCAATGGAATTCGCACACTACCTACCTTGTCCGAACTCGGTTGCTGAAGGCGTTATCGCTGAAGAAAAAGAAAGAAAAGCCGCTAAAAACAAGTAATTTCAGCTGCTAAAATCAACCCCGACGATGCAAATCCTCGGGGTTTTTTTATGAGCCTTTCACCCAGTTGTCTCTTTTACCAGCGCGCAAAGATCTATTAATTGTTGGCGCAACTTCTGCCAACCGTCACTGCCACGCTCATCGCACACCGCCCAGCCAATATTAAGCCTAAAACAGTCCGCGTATAAATTCAGGCTACTAAACTCACTGCCGATTCGAAAATGAATGCCCTGGTTTTTGCATTTATCTAACAATAGCTCGCTATCTAACCCAGTAATTTGTACCCAAATCACTAGGCCTCCCTCAGCGGCACTGATTCGGGCTGCAGCGGGTAAGTTCTCCCTTAGCAGCTGATGATAACTATAGGCGCGCGCCGCTAAAGCCAATCTAAGGCGCCTTAAATGTTTGATGTATTGACCAGAAGTGACAAATTCACTGACCGCATTTTGCGCCAGCTGATTGACGCTGATTGACAACGCATCGCGGTGCGCCAAATAGCGTTGAAAATAACGGCCCGGATCACACCACCCCAATCTGTAACCTGCCGCTAAAGTTTTTGATACTGAGCCACACCAGATAACCCAACCATCGCTATCCCAGTTCTTAATAGGCAGCGGTGCCACTTGGTTGTAACTGAGCTCCAAAAAAACATCGTCTTCAATCACCGCAATACTGTACTGAGTAGCCAACTCGGCAATCTTTTTCTTTTGCTGCACACTCAGGCAGATCCCCTGAGGGTTAATAAAATTGGCACTGAGCAGACAAGCAGTGACGGATTGGTCCGCCATATGTTGCTCTAATTGCAGCAAATCCAGTCCACCCTGATCACAGGGAATCTCCACTACTAAGCGCCCCATATTTTCTAACAGACTGAGTAAACCGTTAAAACAAGGCGAGGAAACAGCCACAGCATCGCCAAGTCTAGTGGTGATTTCCAGGGCAGTACGCACGGCATCCATACAGCCATTGGTGATCACTAAGTTGTCGCTTTCCAGTGGAAAGTACTGCTGACTGAAATGGCTGGCTAACGCATTTCGCAAGCTCATCTCACCTTGAGGGTCCGGATACTGATACAGAGTGTCTCCGCTTTTCAAATTACCTCGCACTAGCGCCCTATTTAGTATCGCCATCGGTATTAACGCAGGGGAAAGCTGCGCAGAGAACAGCGGCCCTCGCTGCGAGGGAGGCACCAGAGCTGCGGCTCTAGGTTTAGACACTTGCGCTTTAAACTTTGGAAATATCGGAACCCCCGACTTATCCAGGGGCTGACTGACAAAAAATCCCGATTGTGGCACAGAGTGGAGCCACCCCTGCTCTTGCAATCGATGGTAGCAATTCAGCGCCGTGGTGATACTGACGCTGTGCTGGCGGGTCATTTTTCTGATTGAGGGCATACGCTGCCCCTGAGCTAATTTTCCTGTTGAGATCTGCTCGATAATTTCATCAGACAACTCAATGTAGCGTGCACTCATAAAACTGTACCCTAAAAATTTTCAATAATTGCATCTGTTTATTTTTTCTGAAAATCCCATACTAGTCAAATAAAATCTACCGGAGAACTGAAGATGAAACCTTTGCACTTATTACTCGCTATTGCTGTCACTTGCCTGTGGGGGTTTAATTTTTCGGTTATTAAAGCCGGGGTCGACACTATGGACCCTTTCATTGTTGCCGCTCTAAGATTTACCTTTGCCGCATTACCGCTGATATTTTTTGTCCGCAAGCCTGACGTCGGTTGGGGTTATTTAGTCGGCTACGGGGTGGTTTTTGGGGTGGGTGTCTGGGGTATGATGTCACTGTCCATTGCCGAAGGGCTATCGGCAGGGATGGCTGGGGTAATCCTGGAAGCCAGTGCATTCATCAGTGTTATTCTCGGGGTGGTAATACTCAGAGAGCGCTTAACCACTAGCAGCAAACTGGGACTGTTGCTGTCACTGGCGGGCTTGGCAATGGTGTTCAGCATAGAAGATGGATCAGTGACGACCACGGGTGCAGTACTCGCTGTCATCGCCGCCATCAGTTTGAGCGCCGCCACCTTGCTGATCAAAAAAGCCAACATTAAAGAAATGTTTAGCTTTGTGGTCTGGTCTAGTCTGTTCGCGCCTCTGCCGCTGTTTGCAATAGCCTACCTAACCAGCGGTAGCAGTGGATTCGTTGCCTTGATCGGCGATTTTAACCAAACTGCCTTCGCCTCGGTATTGTTTCAGGCTTACCCAACCACGGTAATCGGCTATTGGATTTGGAATAGATTGTTAACGATATACCCGCTTACAACGATGGGCCCACTAAAGCTATTGATTCCTATTTTTGCATTATTGGGCTCAGTAATTTTTTACGATGAGCAGATAGCCGGCGATAAATTAATCGCCTGCGGGTTAATAATCGCAGGGGTAGCACTGCCAATATTTTTTGACACTCTCTCTCAAGTATTCAACAGAGTCAGGCACGCTGCGACCGACGCCTCTCAATAACGCATGAGTGCACAGCTATGAAGCTTTGCTACGCTATTAGCTGTGCAGCACTTTTCAAACTGAGTGTTAGGCGCTTTTTCCTAAGGTGAATTTCCCGGTAATCTGCTGCAAATCAACTGCCAGTAAATTTAAATGTTCACTGGTAGAGGTGATTTCATTAATGCCTATAGCATTTTGCAGCGCTGCTTCATTGATAGCGACCAGGGCCTGATTGATCTCTTCTGCGGCAGCCGACTGTTGATCGGCGGCGGCGGCAATTTGCATAGCATTCTCGGAGATCAACTGGATCTCCTGATAAGAATCATGAATTGAGCTGGCCGTGCCCCTGGCAGAGGTCACAGTGTCACTGGCTTTATCAGTACTCAGCTGCATCACTGATACTGCCTGCTGCGTTCCCTGCTGCAACAGCTCTATCATTTCTTTAATATCTAAAGTCGAACTCTGAGTTTTTTGTGCCAGCTGCCGCACTTCGTCTGCGACCACGGCAAATCCACGCCCCTGATCTCCCGCTCGTGCGGCTTCAATAGCCGCATTTAGCGCCAGCAAGTTGGTTTGGTCGGCAATTCCGCGAATCACCTCCAGTATAGAGCCTATAGATTGCGAGTTTGCCTCCACTTGCCCGATCACCTCAGCGGCGCTGTTAATTTCACTTGATAATTCTTCGATCACTTCAATAGTGCCGGTCACTTGACTGTGCGCGCTCTGCGAAATCACTTCAACTTGCTGAGTAGAATCTGCCACGGATCTAGCATTTTCTGCCACTTGTAAAATAGTTGCGCTCATCTCTGTCATGGCACCAGAAACACCTTCAATGTTCACTTGCTGCTCGTGTAAACTGACATTGGATTGCTCTGCAGTACTACTGGTTTGACCGGCGGCGCTAGACAACTCATCTGTGACATGGGCTATACTGCCAATCACCTGCTGCAAACTTTTCGACATACGGCTCATGGCTCCGTAAACACCGACATGTTCAACATCTTTACTAAATTCCTGACTGAGGTCCCCAGAGGCAATCTTATCGGTTACCAGCCTCATTTGCTGCGGCTCGCCACCTAGAGGCCTAGTGATAGAAATCGCTATACTGTATGCCAGAACAACAATAGCCGCGACCGAGCAGATTAATATGATCAAGACAAACCACTGTAAGTCTCTCACTGGATGCATCACTTCCGCTTCGTCAATCTCAACTAACAGCGCCCAACGTACATCTTGAATATTCACCGGGGTATATGCAGACAATACCGGGTTACCGTTATAGTCACGAATGACTTTCGCACCTGTTGCACCCGCCAAAGCCGCTACGGCGGCAACTGTGTCTACACCATTTTCCTTTACGGTTCCGGCAAAGCTAGCTTTCATAGAGTGATTAACCGGATCTAAGAAAGAGTCAGAACGCATGCGCTTATCCTGACCGACCAGGTAACTCTCACCCGTTTCTCCCATGCCTTCACGCTGTTGCATTATTGCGGCTATTTTTTTTGTCGAAAGCTGTAAGGCCACCACTAGCTGCACTTCACCTGCCACTGTTAAGGGCATAGCGACGAAGGCTGCAGGATCATTGTTACTTGGAGCGTAAGGCTTAAAATCACTTAAGTGAAAGCCTCCTTCTCGCTGCACTTGCTTAAACAGCTGGCCCAGCCCAGATGAGTTATAAGGACCGGTGCGTAAATTTGTTTGATAGTCGGCTTCTTTAGTCACTGAATAGAAAACATCACCTTGTGGGTTAATCAAAAATAGATCGTAATAGTCATAAGTTTCGATAAATTTCTTAAAGTAGTGGTGATTAACTTCTGCCATAGCCGGTAATTCATCGCTAGAATTCTGCTTTACCTGATCAAGTATAGATTCTGATAACATCGTTAAATCGCCTTCGCGTTCGGCGAAATAACTTTCGATTTGCTGTTTCTTAATTGCACGAATGGAGGTTAGCTGGTTGTAGGCTTGAGAAACTAGGGAGTCAGTTGAGATGTAGAGTGCCGACATACTTAAAACAACGGCGGGTATTAGACCTATGGCAAGAAAAGCGATGAATAACTTATGTTTCAATCTCATATTTCAACTCACAATTAGTGTTTTTGTCGCAAATGCTTATCCCATATATGGATCATGAAATAAGCTAAGTTTGTGACCGGATATTAATTTCTATTCGACCATCCGTGGCGGGAAAATACTCAATGCCTTAAATTGTTTCAGAAAATCTACAGGTGATTTTTCACTACAAGGCTAATGTGTTTTTTTGGATGACTTTAGAGGCTTAGTACTTGAACAGTATTTAATTTACTGCGCTAGGAGGCCTTCTTAGCTGTAATAAGATCTTGAAAAAACAGAGCAGATTGGCTTGCTCTATAATTAGACAAACATCGATCAGACAGAATTAACTGATCTAACACACTGACTTTAGCGAATTTTATGGCGCAAAAATAATACAATAAAACGGATAATTCGTATACAGGTAATCATTAAATAGCACTGAAAATAGCAATGATTATCACTTGATATCTCAATAAGCGCTATTTATCAATGCAGTATATGTCGATTATTTATAGTGGAATATTTAAAATACTTTGTAAATGAATCAATAACTGGAGGTTTTTGCTCTGACAATAGAAGGCTAGCATGCGCCAAGACCCTCATGAGCCTTAGCTCGTACTACGGCAAAGCGCTTAAGCTTTGCAACACAGCGGGCTTTTAGGACACGCAAAAGTTTAGAGCCAAACAGTGAAAACAACAGCAGCGCAATGATGCCCATTGTAACGGGTCTATCAAGAATATAGCTGAGTTCTGTGCCGCTGATTTGGAATCAGCGTAATAGTGAGCTCTCTGCCATACTGCCTAATAAAATACCTATAACTACTGCCGGTACTGAGTAGTTATAGCGTCTGAACAACCAGCCAACCCCAGAAAACACTAACACTGTGACAGGCCTAGATATATTACCTACCAGGCCAAAGGATCCAAACACGGCCAGTGCTAACACCTAAAGTACGCATTGAATTTGAACGACAGCCACCTATCTAGTGCTAAGAATAGCCGTTTTTAGCCACCGACATCGGCTGCACCTAGGCGACTTGAAGAATACTCAGGAACGACTTTAAGAAAGATACAACCCCGCCTTAAACCTCTTGAGCTGACTGTTTCTAGCTCGAAAAAGCATGCTATCAGACCTAGATTACGACGGCCCGTGCTTTCGGTGGCCGACATTAACTCACCCCTGGCTGTGCTCTGTTACTTGAGAGCACTGCCAGCCAATAACAGCGACTATAAAGTGCATTTAGTTATGCTTGGATAAATTTAGAGAAAAGCCTATAGCAGGAGCTGAACAACAGGCCAAATAAACAGTAAATGATTGATTGTTAGTTCAGTTCACTGCTGCAACAGAGCACGGCCTGTCGCCGACTGTGCAATATCGGGGTTTGTTCTGCATCTACCTCAGCTTAATTCAAGCTAAGCCGCTGGCTAAGTCAGGGCCAATATAATACTATGGCCCGATTATTCTAGTCATTTTTCCTATAGGCACTCTATGCAAGCAAGTCTTCAATCAAAACAAACTCAGAGCATTTTTAGGTTTAAAGAAGATCGCTGGCCAGTTGCTGTTATTTTGTGTTTAACCATTATCGATTTTGTCCTTTATTTTGCAGTCACCAGTCTCACTGTTTTTCTCGCTTACTATGCCGCAATGTTAATCCCCAAAGGCGTTATCTGCGCCTGGAATCACCACCACCAACACTTGTTCACTTTTCGCAATAAAACACTGAACCGTATCCTGGAATTCTTTTACGCCTTACACACAGGTGTCACCACCCACTTATGGCGTTTGCACCACGTTTTAGGTCACCATTTAAACTTTCTTGATCAGGAGAAAGATGAAAGTCGCTGGAAGCGTAAGGATGGCAGTAAAATGGGAGTGATCGAATACTCATTTAATGTCGCGATTACCGCCTACCCAAGGGGCTATACTGTCGGTAAAAAGCACCCTAAACAATTGAAAATTTTTGTCCGCTATACCGCACTTACTTTCGCGATCATAATTGGTCTGATAATTTGGAATCCGTTAGCCGCACTCTTTATTTTCGTTTTACCTATGCTGACCAGCTTACTTTTTACCGCTTATGTTACCTACGAGCATCATTCAGGATTAGATACTGAAGATGAGTTTGAAGCTTCCTACAACAATTTAAACCCAGTGTTTAATTTTTTAACCGGAAACTTAGGTTATCATACGGCCCATCATCACAAGCAGGGAGTGCACTGGTCTCGATTACCACAATTGCACGCCAAAATTGCCGATAAAATCCCTGAGCATTTATACCAAAAATCCAGCATTACTAAGATATTTCTCGCCGGTACAGTGCTAAACTTATTTACTAAATCCACAGCTAAGAGTTAAATACAAAACCGCTAAGCAACTCGCCTAATATGGCAGTCATAACCTTTTTTAGCGCATTTCCAACCCAGATCACAGGATTTCCAGTAGTGGGTTGGAGAGTATTTAATAGCAAATAAAAGACTCCCCCATTATAAAAACTCACCTTTAAACCACCCCCAGACGCCAAAAGAAAAACCGGGAAAAATATCTATACCTGCCGCCGACTTAAGTAAGTACAGCACTAAAATCCCCAGCAGTGTACTAAAAGTCAAAAAGGAGGCAAGCGCTACGGCTTGAATGAAAAGGCCGATGCGACGTTCTCTGGCGCTTAATTCACGGCGGTTTCTTCCGGCGACAAAGACATAGTAATAGCGGTAGCGAAACATTTTAACCGTACTGCGCAGATCAATTACATGGCTGCCCCAGGTTCTGGCGCCTATCGCTATCTTGATATTTGCTAGCTGCTCCTCTGTAAAACTATCCTGGACGCTTTTTGGCATCCTCTGCAAAAGCTTACGCAAAGCTATATCATTTTTTAGCTTATCTCTGGCGGCTGCATTTTGCGCATCAAGCGATTTCATGTAGATCCCTTCTTAAGGTAGATATGCTGCCCGACGATTTTGGCTCACAGTCAGCTATAGAATTATTTAGTCTAATCATCAACGCTGCCAACTATTATCAGTATAGATTAGTGATAGCGCAAGATTCGGATATAGCTATTACCTGTACGAAACTATGCTGGCTCTCTAATTCGACATCAATTAAATAAGCCCGCGAAGTTTTCAGCTGGCTTGTTTGTCTTAGCCAAAACAAAGGATTTAATATTATGTTTCAAATTCACGCCCTCTCACCAGAACCTTATAAAGACTTTTTCTCATTGTCTGCGGCAGAACTTAAACATCGCAATATCGTTAAAACAGTCGTAGAGGAAGAGCATAGTTACCCATGCAGAGTAAGTCTAGCGGATGCTACAATAGGTGAGACTGTCATTTTAATCAATTACAGTCACTTAGCCGAAGCTTCACCGTATAATGCATCGCATGCCATATTTGTTCGCGAAAACGCCTCTCAGGCGACCCCTGACGCTAACTGTATTCCGCAGATGATTACAAACAGACTGATTTCAGTACGCGCATTTGATGCCGAGCATTTAATGCTGACTGCAGATGTTGTTGAAGGGTGCGATCTTAAAAAAATGATTTGCGATATGCTCACGAACAGCACAGTGCAATATCTACATTTGCACTACGCAAGGCCCGGCTGCTTTGCCGCGAAAGTAACCAGAGTATAGGGAGATAATCCGGTTTAACCCGCTTGCAGTGGTGCACAAGGGTCTACATTGGGCAAGCTCATGCCTCCGCGATCACCTACGGTAATAGAGCCAAAACGTTGTTTAAAGACTTCCGGTAGCTCTCTGTCACCGGGCATCGACAGCCACAATCGCAGCAAGTGGCGACGCTGTTGCGGTTGTTGGTAGTCTTCAAAACCAGTGCGATCGTGCAGCAGTGAGTGGTTATAGACAAACTGCATATCACCGGGTTGCAGCTGCATGCGCAAGTTCAACTTAGGGTCATTGCAGAGTTGATCAAATATATCCAGCGCCTCAATATGCGTCGCCGTGAGCTTAAACGCCCCGGCAAAGCGCTGTGCTGAATCTATGTACTGGCGTTGATAAATGACATTTAGATGCTGTTGATACCAACTAAAAACCGGAATGGAAAAATACGGCTGCATCCCCGGCGGCACTTCCCCGCGCCGATCTGTGGCGATAGGATCAAACAGACAGGCCAACAATCGCGGGTAGTGTTCACGCATTTCATTAAAGACAGTCACTGCGCTCACCAGCAGCGACTCTCCACCCGCTTTGGCCTTATTTAAACAGAGTAATGCCACCACATCCGCTGAGTCAGTATGGAAGGTTTGCCTCTCACTGGTTTGGTAAATACGCACTTTGGGGTCATCACTGCGTAAGTTTAAATCCCGCACGTGCCCCAGTATATGACCTTGTGCATTCTGCATTCGGGCATTTCCTAGGTGCGCGCCCAAGCCATAAAACATGGCAGCGAGCTGTAAGGTACTAAATTGATCTTTATCTATGCCATTAATCAACATAAAACCTAAGCCGTGCAGCAGTGCCGAGCGCACTTTTTGTAGCTCAATGCCTAAGAGCGGCAGGTGGAAGTTAGCTTTGTTAATGTGTGCCACATCGTTACTTTGCTGCAGACAAATATCGGCTGCCGTAGCCAGCTCGGCCACTTGTGAGCCGTTTAAGCGCATAGTCCACTGCGCTGGTTGCTGTGCTAAAACAGATCCGTACCAGGCCGATTGACTCTGTTGTTTTGCTGGCAATTGCATATACTGCTCCCGATGAAAGAATGACCCTATCATCGCAGTTTTTCTGTCATTACGACAACACACTAGCGAGAAAACTTGTCAGCCACAGTAGCACTTAAAGTTCAGTATTTAGAGACTTCAGCTGTCGCCAGGCTTCGTACTGGCTGAGAAACACTTCACCGCTCAACTGCTCGATAAAATGGCTGCGCTGTAGCCTATCCATCACCGGGCCTTTCACCTCCGACAAATGAAATTTCACTGCGCTGTCTTTTAGCAATGCGTTAATCGCCTCCAAACTTTCCAGTGCCGAGGCGTCGATAAAATTGACAGCCGGGCACATCAATACGAAATGCTCTATCTGCGGATTTTTCGCTATCAAATCGTAAACGCGATCTTGCAAGTATCTGGCGTTGATGAAGTACAAGCTCTCATCGATACGCAAGGTTAAGATTTTTTCATCGGTTTCAACTTTATGCCTGTCAATGTTTCGAAAGTGCTCGGTACCCGCCACTAAGCCGACTTCTGCGCTGTGCGGCATGCTGGTACGGTACAAATACAAGAGTACCGAAAGACTGACACCAAACACAATGCCCAACTCTACCCCGTATAACAAGGTAAGTAAGATAGTCACCAACATCGCTGAAAAGTCACTTCGCGAATATTGCCAGGTGCGCTTTAGCGCACCTAAATCCACCAGCGATAATACTGCAACGATAATAGTAGCCGCCAGGGTCGCCTTAGGCAGAAAATAGATCAGCGGAGTTAAGAAAAGGGTTGCCAGTGCGATACCTACTGCCGTATAGGCCCCCGCAGCAGGAGTTTTAGCACCCGCATCAAAGTTAACCACTGAGCGAGAGAAACCTCCTGTCACCGGAAATCCGCCGCTCACTGAAGAGGCTATATTTGCAGCACCTAAACCTATTAATTCCTGATCCGGAGAGATCCGCTGGCGCTTTTTTGCCGCCAGTGTCTGGGCCACCGACACAGATTCAACAAAACCAATAACACTGATCAACAGCGCCGATCCCAGCAGCTGTTGCCACAATTGCAGTGAAAATACCGGCAGTGCAAGGCTGGGCAGCCCCCGCGGAATATCTCCCACTACACTCACCCCCAATGGCACCAATTGCGCTGCCCAAGTGACTGTAATAGTAACTATAATGACAAACACCGGCCCGGTTTTTGCCATTATTTCTGCCACTGTTTGGCCTACACCTAGCGTAAGCAGCACAGCTTTAAATGATTTTCGCAGCCAAAACAACATCGTTATAGCGAAGATTCCCAAGCCTA
>MABF01000319.1 GCA_002163025.1 'Osedax' symbiont bacterium Rs2_46_30_T18 | reverse complement strand
AGGCATCTGAGAGGGCGATAATTTCACCGGGAAGCTGCGGGATAAAGCGATTTAAGATTGCTGTTTTGCCAATATTATTTTCAAGATTGATCAGGCGAATATTTAAGTGTTGGATCTCAGGCTCTGCCATACACTGGCGAGCGTTTTGCTCTGTCGCATCAGAGCAACCATCGCAGATTACCCATATTGATAGTTTATCATTGGCATAATCAAGACTGGCGAGGTTCCTGATTTTGTCAGCAATGTAATGCTCTTCATTGTAAGCAGGCACTAATAAGCTGATACCCGGTAAGCTATTAACCGATATTTTCTCTGCTGTGCTATCAGAGCCTGGCTTGACAGTTGTGTCACTAAACTTGAGCAGCAAAAAAGGGTAAATAATATGGTGATAAATGACCAATAGCCAAAGTGCCAGAGTGAGGGAAAGTAAGCTAACAAACATAGTTATCTCCTTTAAATTAAGTTAACAAACTGCGGTAGCTGTTAACGGTTTCCTGTAAATCAGCGACTGCAAGAGCAAAAGGTCTTGGAGAGTTATCTTGATGAGACTGTATTTGTTGTAAAATAGCTTTCTCTAACATGCGCGCATTGCCCGGTTCTATCAAAGTGCCAGTTGTTGGACAGATAATGTTGTGACAGCCCCCCACATCCGTCAATATAGCGGGAATAGCGCAAGCTTGAGCTTCAATAGGTGAGAGCGGCAAGCCCTCGTTATGGGAAACAAGACAAAACAAATCCAGTGCCTGATAAAAAGGTAATACTTCATTCAAGTTACCTAAGAAATAGACCTTATCCCGGATGCCCAATTTTTTGCATTTAGCCATCAGAGATTGACGCAGTGAGCCATCACCTGCTAGCACTAGAGCGGTATTTCCTGGGATTTTACTAAAAACATCGATTAACATACTGTGATTTTTGACTTGTTCTAGTCTCGCTGCACAGCCAATCAGAAAGGTTGCTGCCGGTAATCCAAGACGCCGACGTATCACTTGCTTTTGCTCGGGCGAAGCCGGGGTGAAGTGCTGCATATCTACGCCATTGTTGATCACTTGTACTGCTGTAGTGGGAAAATAGTGATTCAACTGGCTGGCGACTTGGTTGCAGTCAGCCACTAAAGTCGGGGAGATAAGTCCCAGTAAGAGCCGATGCAAGCGACGATTTTTTTGTTTCAATAAATGCCATACATCGTGTTCGGTATGTATATGTGTGCCAACTGCTGTGACCTTACCTGCGATACCTGCGTAAAGTAGCGGCCCGGTGTGATGACTGTGAATCGCGCTGATTTTAAGGCGTTTTATCAGGGCGCATAAGTGCCACAACGTGGGGATACTGACCCCCGGCTTTTTATTTAGAAAATGCAGCTGAGCGCCAACACTTGCTAATCTCGGCCATGCATCTAATGCCTGTTGATAGCTGTCTTCTAGACTCACTATATGTACGTTATGGTACCGACTCAATTGTCTGGTTAATTCCAGTGCCATAGTTTCTATGCCACCGGGGCGCAAGTGTTGCACGACTTGAAGTATGCTTTGTTTCATCAGTAATCTCCTTAATCTGATGTCTGTGGTGGAATTCTACTGATCACCGCCGCCTGTAACAGACTACTAACGGTCTCCTTACGTCTGATGCTGGTATCGAGTAGCTCGGCGACTAACGCAAGACCGGTTCCCATTGCGCAGCCACAAATCAGCCCTGCCAGAAAAAATAGCGTTATGGGAAAGTTGCTCGGTGCCAGAGGTTCGAAAGGTGCATCTATTAACTTGACCCGGTCATTTTCTTCACTTTTACCTAACGACTCTGTGACTCTGGCCAGTTCATGGCGCTCGGCCAGATCTTGATAGATATTTTTTCGCACTAAAATTTGTCTCTTCAGTGCATTTAAGTGCTGTTCATGCGCACCGAAGCCATCGACCCGCAGCTGTAATTTATCAATTGCGCTCTGCAGCGATTGCACTTCTATGCTTAAACGTTGTACTTGGTCGTCTCCCTTCTGCAGTCGTTGCAGTTGCACTATGAGCATCGGTTGGTGTTTTTGATCAGGATCGGTTGTGGTGGTAGTTGCAATAGCCCATAGCCGTTCCAACTTGGCTTTATCGAAATTTTCGGTGTCTAAGATTTGGTTTTTGGCCAGTAGCCGGTTGCGTTCTTTTTCCAGGGACTGCAAATTAACCAACACGTTTTGCACAAGACTGTGTTGATCCGTATAGCGTGCGCGTAATTGAGTGAGCTCTGCCATTAAATTAATGATGCTCTCTTCTATTTTTCCGACCACAGGATTAGTTTGAGAGAGTCGATTGGCCAAGCTTTTTTTGGCTGCGCGGGCGCCTTCAAGCGCGACCTTCTTTTCTGCAAGACTCATTTGTAACTCGTTCAGACGATGCACATTACCGGCGTGCAATGTTGGAAGCTCACTGGCAAAGCGATTTTTATAATCCGCCAGTGCTTCATCTGCTGCATACAGGTCAGCTTTTCGCCGCTCCAACTCTTTCGCCAGAAAATTTTCTGATTGAATGATAGATGAGCGCTGCGGGGCTAATACCCGTTCGATAAAACTTAAACTGACAGTGTTTAAAATGTCGATAATGTTCTCTTTAACTGGAGTCTTATATTTAATCTTTATGATGTTTTCACCGACTAGCTCGGCACTTAATGCTTTAGATAAATCACTGATAACCAGCGCTTTATCTTCTTTGCTCATCTGTGTGCTAATCATATTCATTTTCCAGGCCACTCCCGCCAGAATATGGCGGCTGTGCAATAGTGCATTTAATGAAACCATCCGCGCTTTTAAATTAATGGCAATGGATAGGTCCTCCAGAAAGGGGTTGTGCTGAGAGGCCTCCTGGAATAGTAAGGTGGTAGATGTTTCATAGTGTTTGGTGGAAAACAAACCAACACTGAGTCCGACAAAAGGCATAATCAGAATAGGCAGAGCAATCAAATAGCGCCTGCGCCAGGCGGCCCAGAAAATGGCCGCCAGATTTTTGCTAATCCCGGCACGGTTCACTTTAGATACCTGACTGGCGATTGGCAGCGGCGATGGTGATTAACTGCAACGGTGCATCAGCCCGCACGGATGCCTGAGATTGCTGTTCGATACTAGAGAGGAAGCTTTGTATTTTTTGACAGCGGCGCAGTGCGATACTGACTGCTTGAAGTACACCACTATTTTCACCGGCTCCGCACTGAATGCGCAGAATAGGGGCAGAAAGCGTTTGCGCATAGTCTTGCAAACGCTGTTTTTGAACGTAGTTCAACTCAATCACTTTGTCGTGATAGCGCAACTGAAAGGGTGCTTGCGTTTTCTTAGCAGAGCCTTTTGCGATACTACCAGTGGAGGCATTTTGTAACAGGGCTGTTACCGATATACTGTGGCTGCCACTGGTATACAAAGTGTCTTCAGTCTCCATTTGTTGCTGTAGCAGTGAGTAGTTGTTAGCACAGCCAGACAGCGTGCTTATACAAGCAAATAGTAACCAGGTATTGATCTGATAGATCTGCATAATTAGCTCCTTGCAATGAGTGACGAAATAACAGCAGGGATCATATGGCCCCATATAATGATTACTGCATTATTTAGGCCAACACTCGTTATTGTTTAATTGTCATTATTAACAGTGTGTTAGGTTTTTTAGGAGCTG
>MABF01000286.1 GCA_002163025.1 'Osedax' symbiont bacterium Rs2_46_30_T18 | reverse complement strand
TGCACACTCTCATTATCGCTAAACAACCCGTCGCAAAGAGCCGTAGATAAGTAGCGCTCGCCTGAGTCAGGCAATATAACCACTATGATCTTGTCTTTGTTTTCAGGCTGCTCTGCAACTCTCAGAGCCGCTGCTACTGCTGCACCGCAGGAGATACCGGCTAAGATTCCCTCTTGGGTCATCAGTGCCTTGGCTGTCTCTATAGCCAATTCGTTGTTGACAGTCTCAACTTGATCAATCAGCTCAAGGTTTAAGTTACCGGGAATAAAACCAGCGCCAATACCCTGAATTTTGTGCGGCGAGGGTTGCAGCTCTTCGCCTGCCAAAGTTTGAGTGATAATAGGTGAGGCGCTAGGTTCTACTGCAACGCTGGTAATCGCCTTGCCCTGAAAGTTTTTAATATAGTCAGAAACACCTGTGATAGTGCCACCCGTGCCTACACCTGCGACAAAGATATCGATCTGGCCATCAGTGTCGTTCCAGATCTCTGGGCCGGTTGTCTCTACGTGGATAGCTGGGTTGGCCGGGTTTTGGAATTGTTGCAGTATTAAATGGGAGTCTGGGTTTTCATCGACGATTTGCTGGGCTTTTTCAATCGCTCCTTTCATGCCTTTTGCAGGCTCTGTCAAAACGATGTCGGCACCGAACATTTTCATCAGTTTACGACGCTCTAAGCTCATTGACGCTGGCATAGTTAACGTCAGTGAATAGCCACGTGAGGCAGCGACAAACGCCAGTGCAACACCTGTATTGCCACTGGTAGGTTCAACTAATGTCATGCCCTTGGTCAGTGTTCCGGCTTTCTCAGCCGCCCAAACCATGCTGGCGCCAATGCGGCATTTTATAGAACCCGATGGGTTGCGGGATTCTACTTTTGCGTAGATTTTGGCGTTAGGTGCTAAATTTTTAAGCTGTACTAGCGGAGTGTTACCAATGGATTGGGAATTGTCAGTAAAGACGTTCATAGAATGATCCTGTGACGATGATGATTGATAAAATTATGTGGCTATCACACTGTTGTCAGCGCTACTGCAAAACTACTGAGAATAGTGTCGTTTGTTTTCAATAGCTGTAGAGTAATTATGCGGGCTATTCTAATCTGAGTAACAATATATTGATCAACTGTTTAGTTATATGGATATTCCCTGCTGTTTTTATTTACAGATAATACTGATAGAAAACAATCAGTAATTACGCTGAATTGGGAGTGTTTGTGGGTGTGCGAGACAATCAATACGATACTTTGAACTTGGCGATTGCAGCAGCATCAAATTCATTCATGTTGTCATGAAACAGCTTCAGAAAATCTTCTAAAAATTTAGATTATACTTAGTCACATGTTAACTATTAGCAGAGACCGTAAACTGCTGGTTTTGTTATTTTAATATTTTTAGATTGCTAGGACTGCCTGTGAAACCCTTTGCCCAAGTTGTAGATAAAACCCCTGAACTAAAAACTATTCTCGACCAACGTATAATCTATCTCGATGGTGCAATGGGTACTATGATTCAAGCACACAAGCTTGAAGAGGCCGACTATCGGGGTGAACGCTTCAGTGATTGGCCAAGTGATATCAAAGGCAACAACGATTTATTAGTCCTGACTCAACCGCAGATTATTCAGGATATCCACGAACAGTTCCTGGCGGCGGGGGCTGATATCATTGAAACGAATACTTTCAATGCGACTGTGATTGCAATGGCCGATTATAACATGCAGTCACTGAGCTACGAGATCAATAAAGCAGCGGCGCAACTTGCCAGAGCCGCTGCAGATAAATACTCTACTCCTGAACATCCACGCTACGTGGCCGGTGTCTTAGGTCCAACCAATCGGACTGGTTCTATCTCTCCCGATGTTAACGATCCGGGCTTTCGCAACGTCACTTTTAATGAGCTGGTAGAAGCATACACTGAGTCGGTGGATGCGCTGGTTAGTGGTGGCAGTGACCTTATTTTGATCGAAACCATCTTTGATACGCTCAATGCCAAGGCGGCAATCTACGCTATCGAAAAGTTTTTTGACGATCATCAAATCCGCCTACCGCTGATTATTTCCGGCACTATTACCGATGCCTCCGGGCGTACCTTATCCGGGCAAACCACTGAGGCTTTTTGGAACTCAGTACGTCATGCTAAACCGCTGTTCATTAGCTTAAACTGTGCACTTGGGCCTAAAGAGCTGCGTCAGTATGTCGCTGAGTTATCTCGTGTTGCCGATACTTATGTCTCCGTCCACCCCAATGCCGGGCTGCCAAATGCCTTTGGGGAGTATGACGAAACAGATCAACAGATGGCCGATGAAATGGGCGAGTGGGCCGAGTCGGGTTTCATCAACATGATTGGTGGCTGCTGTGGTACTACGCCGCAGCATATAGCAACCATCAAAGCGGCGGTCGAGAAACACCCGCCAAGGCAGATCCCCGAGCTGGCTAAAGTCTGTCGACTGTCGGGTCTGGAGCCGATGAATATTTCTGATGACTCGCTGTTTATTAATGTCGGCGAGCGCACCAACGTTACCGGTTCCGCGCGTTTTAAAAGATTGATTAAAGAGCGCGACTATGAAACCGCGTTGGAGGTGGCCCGTGAGCAAGTCGCCAATGGCGCGCAGATTATCGATATCAACATGGACGAGGGCATGCTTGATGCCAACTTCGCCATGGAGCGCTTTCTCAAACTGATTGCCACTGAACCGGATATCTCAATAGTGCCGATCATGATCGACTCTTCTAAATGGGAAGTGATAGAGATTGGCCTGCAATGGATTCAGGGCAAGGGAGTGGTTAACTCTATCTCCCTGAAAGAGGGGCACGAGAGCTTTGTCGATAAAGCCAAAAAGATTCGCCGCTATGGTGCTGCAGTGATAGTGATGGCCTTTGATGAAGACGGCCAGGCGGATACTTACCAGCGCAAGATTGAAATCTGTGAGCGCTCTTACCGGGTGCTGGTGGATGAAGTGGGTTTCCCACCTGAAGACATTATTTTTGACCCGAATATCTTCGCCATCGCCACCGGTATTGAAGAGCATGATAACTATGCGGTCGACTTTATCGAGGCAACCGCCTGGATTACCCAGAACTTGCCCTATGCCAAAGTCTCTGGTGGCGTCTCTAACGTCTCTTTCTCATTTCGCGGTAACAATCCAGTGCGTGAGGCAATCCACTGTGTATTCCTCTATCATGCGATAAAAAATGGCATGAGCATGGGCATCGTTAACGCCGGTCAGTTGGCCATCTATGATGATCTTCCCGATGAGTTGCGTGAACATGTCGAAGATATCGTTTTAAACCGTCGTGCAGATGGTACCGAGCGGATGTTGGATATCGCTGAAAAATATCGTGGCGATGGCGCTGTGGTTGAAGAAGTACAGCAGGAGTGGCGCAGCTGGGAAGTGAACAAACGCTTGTCCCACGCCTTAGTGAAAGGCATTGCCGAGTTTATTGATGAGGATGTCGAGGAGTGTCGGCAAAACTATGCCCGACCGATTGAAGTGATTGAAGGGCCATTGATGGATGGCATGGGTGTGGTTGGAGACCTGTTTGGCTCGGGTAAGATGTTCCTGCCACAAGTGGTTAAATCCGCCCGGGTAATGAAAAAAGCCGTGGCTTACCTGATGCCTTTTATCGATGCATTAAAAATAGCCGGTGAG
>MABF01000269.1 GCA_002163025.1 'Osedax' symbiont bacterium Rs2_46_30_T18 | reverse complement strand
GCAGAATAACAGTGCGCAAGTAATTTTGCGCGACGGGCAACTGGAGATTCGTTTGTTGGTTGACCGGGAGAAATGGATAAAAAGCCTACAAAATGCACAGGGCTGGTTAACAGGACAAACCAATGCATTTATAAGCCCAGAAATGACTGGCGCTGAAGTAACTGAAGCCACCCTTAAAGTGCTGGTGAATAATACCAAGGTAATTGTTAATCAAAAAATCTTGCTATTGAGGTTACATCAAGCCGCGCAAAAGAGCGTGGATGCTGGGCACAGTTTAACTCAATACAGGTTGTCTTCCCCTCATCCATTTTCAAACCCAGAGTCTCTTTCCGTGACTTTTCCAGCCTCTCTAGGCGATGTTTATGTCTCAGTTGTCAGGCCCCAATACCAGCAGATGAATGCCGGGGAAACCCACGAATTTACTTTTTAAGGGCATTTTACAGTGCCGCCTAACTATGAAGCTAGCTCGGACTGACGACTGAGGATTTTGATGGCACTTATGTTAAAGTGGCAACTTTGCGTATTAAAGGAGAGGGCAATCGTGATTCAGGGAATAGAGCAGATAAATGCATTAGCTAAAGCGGCTGGTGCTAAGATTCTGGATATTTACAACTCAGATTTTTCGGTGACTTACAAAGGTGACCAAAGCCCGCTGACCCAGGCGGATTTATTGGCTCATGAGGTGATCTGCGGTGGTTTGCAGTTGCTGGCACCAGACATT
The DNA here is from genome assembly GCA_002163025.1 of 'Osedax' symbiont bacterium Rs2_46_30_T18. Taxonomy (GTDB): domain Bacteria; phylum Pseudomonadota; class Gammaproteobacteria; order Pseudomonadales; family Balneatricaceae; genus Rs1. Next base: position 2,944 of record MABF01000269.1, on the reverse strand, counting down.
CCAATTTTGTCTGAAGAGTCTACTGAAGAGCAAATTCAGAACAGGTTGTGCTGGTCTCGCTATTGGCTGGTGGATCCATTAGACGGGACTAAAGAATTTGTCAGTCGCAACGGCGAGTTCACGGTCAATATTGCCCTGATAGATAACGGTGTGCCTATTTTTGGTGTGGTCTATGCACCGGTATTAGACCTGATTTACTGGGGCAGTGAGGCTGGAGCTTTTAAGCAGCAAGGCAGTGCGGATGCACAGCAGATAGAAGTCGCCGACACCCCGGCTCTAACTGGTTTATGGCGCGTCGTCGCCAGTCGCTCACACCAAAATGCTGACACTGAACAGTATTTAAGTCAGTTTGCTCACAGTGAGATACAAAATATGGGCAGCTCACTAAAATTTTGCCTGGTGGCGGAGGGGGCTGCTGATATTTATCCGCGTATGGCTCCTACCAGCGAATGGGACAGCGCGGCTGCTCAAGCGGTAGTAGAAGCTGCTGGTGGCTGTGTTTTAGAGTACCCAAGTTTGCAACCGCTGCGGTATAATCGCCGTAACAGCTTGTTAAACCCTAACTTTATTGTTTGTGCTGAAACTCCATTAATATGGGCTTAACAATTAATTGCTATCTAATAGCTGGCAATATATATTGCTCCAGCTGATTTCCTAAAATTTATAGTGATGACAGAGAGGCAATGGACACAAAGAATTGCGGCCCTTTATCGCACCTTTTACAGTGGTACTTCATGGATTGTTTACCAAGGTTGAAAACGAAAACTCTAATATCAATATTTGTCGCGTTGGGGCTTAGCGCCTTACCCGCGAGTGCCTATGCTTTTCGCTGCTCTATTTTTGAAGGGGGCAACGCTAGCATCCCCTCTTTTAAAGTTGAGATAGCTGAACTCAAAAACATGCACAAAAGCGGTCGTCATGTAAAATTGTTGATTCCCAGGCAAGGACCAGTGCAAGAGTTTAATCTGGATAAATTTCTAAGGGGAGCTACAACTGATACACAAGTACTGGATAAGTTAAAATTAGTGGCTGGCGCCACAGTAGTCTACATCGACTTGTATCCGGTGGAAAAACGCTATGAAATTCGTATGGGTCAGCTGAGTAAAAATCTAGCCCAGGTCATTACCCCAACCGTCTATGCCAATTTTGCCTATAACGAACAACACAATGAAGTATATGACCTGCAAAGCAATTTGGCGGTATTTTGTAATTAGAAAAAGAAATTAGCAAGTTAGTACAAGCCAATATTTTTAAATAAGATAGTTGTGGCTGTCATGGATAATTAGTCAATAAAAGTGCATCTGCAATCCTTAATTCTGCCGACGGTCGCCGCCAGGGGATAAGTTAAGGTCGTGCAGTGAACGTGCATCCTATCAAGTTTTTCAAGTTACATTACTGCCCCTATCTGCCAGGGGACAAATTCACTGTCACCGTATCCCAGAGCTTCACTTTTTGATTGATCCCCTGAAGCGATTGCAATGATGTAATCCAAAATTTGCTGAGCTTTCTGGTCTATAGTTACATTTGCGTCGACGATATCGCCACAGTTTATATCCATATCTTCCTGCTGGTGCCTGTACATTTCACTGTTGGTAGCCAGTTTGATAGAAGGGACTGGCTTAAAGCCAAAAGCGGAGCCCCGACCGGTAGTAAAGCAGACAATATTGGCACCGGAGGCAACTTGACCTGTGACTGAGCAAGGGTCAAACCCCGGACTGTCCATGAATACAAAGCCTTTTTTGTCTATGGGCTCAGCGTACAGATAAAAATCTTGTAGCGGGGTGCTACCCCCTTTAGCCACTGCCCCCAGCGACTTTTCAAGAATAGTTGTCAATCCGCCGGCAATATTACCCGGTGACGGGTTGTTATTCATATTACCGCCATTTTTATGCGTATAATCACGCCACCAATCGATACGGTCTATGATTTTTTGTCCGACGCGTTTACTGACTGCTCGGCGGGTAAGTAGATGTTCGGCACCAAAAATTTCAGATGTTTCCGACAAAATAGCCGTTCCTCCGCTGGCTATCAGCAGGTCTGCAGCTCTGCCCAGTGCCGGGTTTGCAGTAATGCCAGAGTAGCCATCTGAGCCCCCGCATTGAAGTGCCAGGGTGAGTTCGCTAATAGGTATTTCCTCACGTTGTAGGGCATTGGCATTTTTTAGCATTGCTGTGACCGCAGCCACTCCGGCCTTAATGGTTTTAGATGTGCCACCGGTCTGTTGTATAGTCATATGTTGCAGCAGAGGATTATTGTCCTTTTCACTGACTAAGTATTTTAGCTGCATGACTTCACAACCTAGGCCCACTAATAAGATAGCGCCAAAATTTGGGTGGTTGATGTAGCCGCTGATGGCGCGTTTCAGGTTGTCATAACCTTCGCCACTATTCGCCATGCCGCAGCCAGTGCCGTGATGTATCGGAACGATGCCATCGATGTTGGGATACTTTTCTAGTACGCCCGACTGGTTAATCTGTTCGGCGATAAAACGTACTACAGTGGCTGAGCAGTTAACTGAGGCAATCAATCCGATATAGTTCCTAGTACCTGCTTTACCGTTTGGGCGCCGGTAACCCATGAATGTACGGCGCTGATCAGTCGCCAGCATAGTCACAGGTTGTACCGCAGAGCCAAAAGCGTAATCTTTGTCAAATTCACCCATACCGCAATTGTGTACGTGCACGTGATCACCGGCAATTATGTCGTTAGTGGCAAAGCCAATGATTTGATTATATTTATAGACAGGCTGGCCACTTTTAATAGCCGACAGGGCGATCTTATGACCTTTGGGGATGCTGCTGTGGATCGACAGCTTTTGCTCTGCAACCAGTACTTCTCCTAATTCTAAGGGTCGTAGTGCCACCACAACATTATCGCTGTGGTGCAGTCTTAACGTACTGGAATCCATTGTTTGCTACCTCTTGCTGGTCAGGTTTAATACTTG
>MABF01000185.1 GCA_002163025.1 'Osedax' symbiont bacterium Rs2_46_30_T18 | reverse complement strand
AGATACTGAACTAATAAGCTACTTTGCATGTTATAGCTATTAGCAGCGCTATTGCTATCAGCCTGACTAGTGCGCAATTGGTACAGTGCCTGGGTCATAGGGCCCAGCCAGTGATACACTTTAGTGTATAAAATTAATTGGCATTGACGGCTGTGACTATCGCTTTGCTGGCGGGCTAAATGCAGTGCTCTGGCGCTGCACATCTTAGCCATTTTAATGTTCCCGGCAAACCAGCTGCAAACCCAGGAAAAATGCGCACTGGCGAAAGACGAATACAAGTAATCATCGGCATTTAAAGACAATGTAAACATTCGTGAAATAGCGCCGACCGCCAGTAACGGTCGCTGGTGTTGCAGACTGATCTCAATGATTTGTTGCAGGATTCGCAACTGCATGGCGGTGAATGCAGACAGTTTGAGGCTGGTCTGAGGGCGACTGAACTCCTCCAGTTGGCTTTGGCTTAAATTTTCTAATCCATCCAGTTGCGCTGCTACTTCGACTAAACAATCACTGTCTGAATGTGCAAACGGAGCAATTTTGCACTGCCCAGTGGCGGTATTAATCAGCAGTGCTAAAGCTTGTTGGTGGTTGTTTTGAGCCAGTAAGAGTTGTGAGTGATGCACTGCTAAACTCACTTGTTGCTCCAGTGTCAGCCTGGCTTCGAGCAAATCTGCAACTCTGAGTTCGGCCAGTGCTAAATTCCCCGCCCCGATGCTAATTGGCAGTTGCTCTAAATACAGAGATTGCAGTTGATCTAGGTGATCTCCAAGCTGGGTTCTGCAATCAATCAAGCGCTGATAGATGTCCTGTAAAAGCTGCAGCGGCAGTGGCTCGCATGTATCGATTAATACTCTGCAGCATTGATCGAGTGATTTTATGTTCTCGATTGTTAATAGCGTTAAATCGCACAGCTGAAAATGTTGCAAAGCAAGCTGCGGTTGTTGTGCTCGTTGATAATAGCTGCCTATGCGGTAGTGCTGTTCACTGCGCTGCTCAGCGCTAGTATTGCTCGCTAGCGCCACGATAACAGCATCGTGGCAAAAAGAGAGCGCCAGGTTATCAGTATTAGTGCTGTCTAACTTGTTAATCAGTTGCTGCTCTTGTGCAGGCCATAAATAAATGCTCAGTCTTGCCAGTGAGTTACCACTGATGTCTGCCAGCATCGCCACAGGCACTGCAGACTGACCTGGCTGTCCGACTGCAGCTGCCAGCCTCAGCAGCTGCAGTGAAAAGCTGCTGATGTTGGCAAGTTTATGCTGTATCTGCAATTGTAACTGCTCGGCTGATAAGTGCAGAAACCACAGTGGTGTCGCTATAGCGTCAGGCTTGTTGCGCTGTTGGCTGAGGGCACTGCTGAGCAGCCTGTTTCGGTAATCGCTGGGGGAGGTTTTCATCCAGCGTTTAAAAGCCTTCTGGAAAGCTGAGGGATTAGAAAAGCCAAGTTTGTAGGAAATTTGCGCAAAATTTAGCTTCTGATTGGCGATAAGTTGCAGGCAAGTTTCGTGGCGAACGCTGTCGTAGATTTTTTGAAAATTGCTGTCCAATAGCTTCAATTTACGCTGAAAAGTTCGCAGACTCATATTAAGGCAAGTGGCTACCTGTTGGCGGCGGATGGTCTGACTGTCAGTCGTTTGCGGTTGCAGTAACAGTTTTCTTATCTGGTGTTTAGTTTGCGAAATCAATGCCTGTTGCTGCATCGAGCGCAACATCAGCTTGTCGGCAAAGTTACAGTGCAGTTGGTGCATCTCCCAGTTGGCTTCAGAGCAAGCTAAAGCCATGTAGTGGCTGGAGAATACGACATGGTTGTGCGCCTGGGAAAAGCTCACTTGGGTAGCGAGTTGTCGATGATAATCTTGGGCCTGGTGTTGCTGGAAATTAAAATTGATCGACTGCGCGGGGACTTGTCTGCCGGTCAGCCAGCGCGGCCAATTAAGCAGGCAGCCCATAAAATACTCGGTTACCGCCGGGTCATTACCGGCTATCTGCAAGGTTAAAGTGCAATGGTCTTGATGGTGCTCAATGTCAAGTTGGATCCCATCATAGACTAATCCGATATAATCACTGAGCATCTGGTAGGCATCTTGCAAAGTGTTTGCAGTGGTCATGACAAAGCCTAGGCAGCCGAGCATTCTCGGTTGGGTAGCTTCGGCTGCCAGCAGTGGTAGTTTGGGATTGTTGGTGCGCTGGATTAATTGTGCTAATAGCTTCGCAAATACATCTACTGGGTAGCGCTGCCCCGGCGCATCCAGTGTGCTCTGCTCAATGATACTACTCGCCAAAGCATCGCTGGTACTAACACCCTGATGTTGAACTATCTGCAGCAGTGCGTGACAGAGTTTTACGTTAAAACTAGCTGCGTGAGAGTCAGTGTTTGGCGTGGCAGGATGCAAATTTTGATTACCCATTGATTAATTTTGATTTGTTAACAGGCATTATAATGTGCCACAAAATTGAAGCTATGAATTATTTCCTAAAAGAGTATTTTTGATCTGATCTGATCTGATCTGATCTGATCTGATCTGATTTAAGGATCATGCTAAAAGTGCATACGCCAGCATACTCACGCACAGAAGATACAGGACTTCTAAGCAAGTTCCCTAGTATAATCGCAGTCGTTATTTTCATTTGTCCGCTAGGGGTTAAACAGTGTTGCACTTATTTAAAACGGCAGCTTTGATGTTGCTGCTGAGCAGTTTTGTCTCTTCATTGCAGGCGGGGCAAGCACTGCGCGTCGGTTTGCCGACGCCCGGGCAAGTCCCGTATTTTTGGCAGGAGGCAGATGGCGAAGTGCGCGGTATTTACGCTGATACGTTGAGGGCTATCGCCGCAGATTTGCAGTTGCCGCTCGAATTTATTGAATTGTCACAAGCTAGGTTAATACGTCATTTTATCGCCGGCGAGATAGACATCGAAGTGGGAGTGTCGACCCATAGGGGGGAGCTTGCACGCTTAGAGGAGTTATCCTTATTCAGTCGTCCTTTTGGCATTGTTAACGAAGTGATTATCTACAACCCCGAGCTTGAGTTCCCAGCATTTATTTTAAAGGATCTTAAAGGAAAAAGTGTCGCCACCGTTAGAGGTGCAGTAGTCCCCGGTTACATTAATCGCCAGGATTTTGCCTCTGAGCTGCAAATTGCCACCCGGGTGCATAGAGGGTGGAGTCAGGTGGGCTTGATGCGTGAGGCCTCGGCGGTGCATTACAATACTAAGGCCGGCAAAAAGTATAAAATTTCTCTTCCCTACGAAAGTAACTCCATTCGTTTGCGGTTGCACAGGGACCGGGTTGAATTACTTAAACAGATAGATTTAAGTATTTCTCGGTTGTCGGCAGCGGGGGAATTAGAGAATATTATCTGCAAATATTTGTGTGCAGACTAAAGGGTTGAGTAGGAAGTAGGAAGTAGGAAGTAGGAAGTCGTAAGTCGTAAGTAGCGAGGCGTGAGATTAAGTCAGTGAGTTCTGCATGAGCTGCGCGCATCATTTCTAGTTGAGGAATTTAATACAGGGGAGAGAGTAATAAATGGTGCCGACACCAAGAGTCGAACTCGGCGCCACAGATTACAAGTCAGTTGCTCTACCAGCTTAGCTATGCATGAGCTGCGCACATCATTTCTAGTTGAGGAATATAATACAGGGGAGAGAGTAATAAATGGTG
>MABF01000292.1 GCA_002163025.1 'Osedax' symbiont bacterium Rs2_46_30_T18 | reverse complement strand
TATATTGGCAGTAGTGTGGTTGAGGCAATGCCATGTACGAACTTGTTGATAGTGCGATTGTTTCTGTTTGCGATAATATCTGCCAGAATATCTTGTCCCGCTATCATCTTGCCAAACAGTCTGGAAAAACTGAGATTGGCAATTGAATCTAGGGTGTAGCCATTGCTGAGTAGATAATGGTTTTCGTTGAGGTCTTTCTCGCTGCCCAGTAGCCAGCTGGCGGTTTCTAAATTACGGGCCGAGTTGTAAATCTTTTGCTCGTTAATTGGGTCGAGCATAAAGAATTCGTCCTGGTAGTTGTAGGAGCTATGCAATATACCGGCGATACCTGCCATAAAAGCAAAAACTCTGTCTCCCTTGTAATCGCTGGAAAACGCCAGTAACAACGCGCTGTTAGCATATTTTCCGTTCAGCTCTGAGAATTGAATTTTCCTGGGATAGCTAAATAACTGTTTGGCTCTGGAGTTGATGTCAGTACCTATAGGCGCTTTTTTCAGCTCTTTAGGGTTGCGTTTGTAGAGTTTTTTTAGCAGTTCTGTCGCGTATTGATTAGTCTGGGTGAGATGGGTATCTATTACCATATCCAATTCTGACTTTGCCAGGGATTCAATTCTGAAGCTTTTATTGCCGCTGACACAGCCGCTGATAATGCTCAGCAGGCACAGTGATGCAAATAGTTTAAATACAAAGCGTATCTTTGACACAGTCGACTATCTCCGCTTGTCAGTTTAATGGATAATTAGCAGGGAGTGTACACTAGTTAGGCGCGAGTGATTTACAATCTAGTACCCCGATGGGCACTTAAGGAAATTGTTTTCGCTATTAAGTGCTATATCCTACAGAAAAATAGGGAATTGAAAATTGGAAAATCAAACGAAAGATTTAACAGCGATTAGGCGAGAGTACTGTGGTGTGGATTTTTTACGCTCGCAGCTGTCAGCTAATCCGGTACAGCAATTTTCAAATTGGTTTGAGCAGGCGCGGGAAATAAGACCTGATGATGTATCTTCGATGACTTTGGCAACCGCCAGTGCGAGTGGGATGCCTTCGGCGAGAATCGTGTTACTGAAACACTATGATGAGGGGGGATTCTGCTGGTACACAGATTATGAAAGTCAGAAAGGCCAGCACATAGCGGATAACCCCCAGGCTGAACTGATGTTCTACTGGAGCTCTCTGGAGAGGCAAGTGCGGATTCAGGGGTGGGTGCACAAGCTGGATCAAGCCAGTGCAAAGCGTTACTTCAATGAGCGCCCAAGGAGCAGTCAAATTAGTGCCGCGGCGAGTTTTCAGAGTCAGCCTATCGGTTCAAGAGAAGAGTTGGAGGGGGCGGTTACGCAACTGCAAGGGCGCTTTGCAAATAGCGAAGTGCTAAAGCCTGAGCGCTGGGGGGGGTATTGTCTAGTGCCAAGTCGATTTGAGTTTTGGCAGGGGCGTGAAGGCAGGCTGCATGACCGGCTGGTGTATACCCTTACGACAAATCAGTGGGATATTCAGCGCCTGCAGCCCTAGCTTTAAATATTTAGGCAGCGGTTAAAAAAACCTCAAACAGTTCAGGAGTTGATATTGCAAACAATAATACAAGATACAAGTGGAGCACCTGATGCAGCGGTGATTTGGCTGCATGGATTGGGGGCGGATGGTGCTGATTTTGTCGACGCAGTCCCCTATCTCAATTTACCGGCCAGTTTAAAGATACGATTTGTTTTTCCCAGCGCCCCGGTGCGGGCGGTCACCATAAACAATGGCCTGCAGATGCGCTCGTGGTATGACATTAAGGCGATGTTACCCAGACGGGTGACAGACGAGCGGCAGTTACAGGAGTCGGTGCAGCAAGTGTCGCAGCTGGTTGAGGAGTTGATTGGGCAGGGAATCGACGCGGCGCGAATTATATTGGTGGGCTTTTCTCAAGGTGGTGCTGTCGCCTATGAATTAGCGCTTACCGGAGAGAGGAATGTTTCGGGGGTTGCTGCTATGTCTACTTATATGCCACGAGAGCTTAGCGCAGAAGATTATACTGCAGTTCCAAGTCTAAATATTCTGGCCATTCATGGAGACGCAGATGATGTTGTGCCTTGCGCACTCGGCGAGAGCGCTGTTACAGCATTGCAGCAGTTCGGGTTTTCAGTGCGCTGGCAGACTTTTCCTATGGCTCATGAAGTGACGCTACCTTCTTTAACCTTATTAGGCGACTGGATCGCCAAACAACTAACGAGTTAATATCATGCAAGTATCAGAAGATAATGTTGTCTATTTCCACTATTCGCTACTGGATGAGAAAGGGGCTGTGATTGAAAGCTCCAGGGATCATTCTCCTGTCGCTTTTATCGTCGGTAAAAAACAGATAGTACCCGGTCTGGAGCAAGCAATGCTGAGTAAGTCGGCTGGCGCTAAGTTTCAGATTAAATTAAAACCAGAGCAGGGCTACGGTGTCTGGGATGAAGCTAAAGTATTCGACATCGACGCCAGTGTTTTTGCACAAGTGCAAGGCCTTGAAGAAGGTTTTATGTGTCATGTGACAGACCCAGAAGGTGAGCAGCAGCTGGTTACAGTGATGGAAATAACCCCGGAGCTGGTTACCGTGGATGCTAATCACGCTTATGCCGGTCTGGATTTAAAGTTCTCGGTGGAAATAACGGAAGTCAGAAAAGCCACTGCTGCAGAGCTTGAGAGCTCTAGTGTCGCATAAAAACCAATAAAGATAGTAGCAGTCGGCTCCGGCTGCTCTGATAAATGTTGCATTAAAGATCAATGGGGATTCTTTAATGCTGGTGTAAGGACCTGACCTTTACAGCTAGCATGCATATATAAGTACTGTATTTTACTTGCAGCGCTTTGTTTCAAATGAATCGTCAACTGCATAAGGCTTTGACTATGAGCCAACTCCGTTAGGGGCATGGATAAATAGTTGCCAATGGCTAAACTGCTCTCTCTCTCTCGAGTATCTATTAAATCTCTGTGCCTTTCAATGGCGTCTTGGCCTCTGCGTTTCGAATAGCTGTAATGATGCAGCAAGATAGCGACGTAACTTACTGTGCCTGCTACATTTTTTCCTGCCACTCTAACTCGCCAATATGAACGTTTAGCCACTCAAAACCAATACGCTTAGCGACAGCGGATGCCCCATCCAGGCTCTTAAACTCCCTCTCTTTGTTTCCCCTTTGCAAATCTAAAGTCATCACATTGTCGTCCTTAGTGACAAATTTTAAGGTCCAGCCGCGCGACATTGAAATGGGTATCGCCTGGCAAGATTCAAAAACACTGGCGTTAAAAAGTAGTTTAATTTCTTTTTCTTGCATCGTCTTAACTCCTAAATGACTCGTCATAAACTAATTAAGATTAATTATATATCTAAGATGATGATAATGCAACTATATAGGGGTGAAATTGATGATATAAACATATGATTTATAACGATTTAATAATAAATTATGTTTATATCATCTCAAAGAAGTATATTTCTAAATTATTGTAAAATAGAGACTAAATAAATATTATTTTCTATCTATAGATAGATCAAAAATAGGTTTAGATGAATCAAAATTATATTAATGATATCTCTCTATTTATATTTGCGATCTTAAAGGTATAGCGGGTAGACGGAGGATTTTGCAGCTGGAATTGTCGCTGTAAAAAGGCTTTGCTGCGCACATTGAATGCTTCCAGGCACAGGGAGAGTGGTCACTGTTTAAATTTCTTAAGTTCGAGGCTAAGAGTCAATGAGAGTAGTTTGGGTCGTGCTGGCGTCGGGGCGGGCTAACAAGTTGGTTGTGCATACGCCCTGGAGAATAAATAGAGATACTCACCAGAGTACAGGTAAGGGTTCTATCGGCGAGCTTAGAGCCGTTAGCGGGCTCTAAACCTAGAAGCTATGGCAGAGGATATAGATAAATAAAGGTAACCCCATTGCTGGAATTACCTTTGTCTATCAGCGGGACTTGGTCCCGGTTGCATCAGAGGCGCTCAAAGGTTAGCCATGTTGCGCTATGGCGAAGCTTAGGCTGTCACTATGATGACGCGTATCGCCTCAAGCTTGAGCTGCAGGCTGGAGGCATACTGTTGCAATTGGGTGAGGGCTTCGCGTTGGTAGTGGATTTCTGACTCGCGGATGTTGGGGTTGATACTCGCCAGGGCTTGCAATCTGGAAATTTCAACTTGCATATGGCTGTTGATATTCGCCATCGCTTTATCAATCATTGCCGGCTGTTGAGTTTTGGCGATCTTTTCAATTTTCACAATCAGCTGCTCAATCTGATCACGCGCGTGTTTAATTAAGTTTTGCGCACTTTTATTGGGAACCCTTTTCGCCAGAGTGTCGATGTTTTCAGAGCTGATAATAGCGGAGAGATTAGTGCCATTTGCATCTAACAATATGCGGTGGGTTCCCTGTTCAATGTACCTGTTTAGTTGCAGTGATTTCGGGGCGGCGCAGTGTGGAGTGAAGATAGCCTCTATCAACAGCGATCCCTGTTGTAGTGGCGGCAGCTTAAGAGTGCAGAAGGCTGTATTTCCATAGTCGCCACTGAGCATCATATCCATAGCGCCTATTACCAGTGGGTGCTCCCAGCTGAGGAATTGCAGGTCATCTCGCGACAGCGCGTGATCTCGATCCCAGGTGGCGGTCATGCCCTCTTCTGAAAGGCCTGGGAAGTGATGGGTGCGCATGTGATCGCCGGGGTGTAAAGTGAAACTGTAGTTATCATAAGCTTGCACATCTACACCAAAATAATCACACAGCTGCTCAACGTATTTGGCCAGTGCTTGTGGGCTACTGGCCCGGTCCACGCGATCGAGGATTTTCTCGGCAGGCAGGGCTCTACAAGAGTTAAGCTCGAGCATTTTGTCGCGTCCTAATTGCAGCTGTTGTTCAAGCACCTGGCGACGGTTGCGGGTAAGTTCTAACAATTGATCAACGTCTTGCTGCTCTGCACAATCAAAGCACTGAAACAGTTGCTGTTTGTATTTGGCAAACAATTGCATGCCGATTGAACAGCTGTGTTCGAAAGCGTTACAGCCCTGATGATACCAATCCAGTAGTATTTGCTGGGCGCTGTCCTGGTAGTAAGGCACATGTATTTGAACGTTGTTTTGCTGGCCGATACGATCTAGTCGACCGATACGCTGCTCTAATAAATCCGGGTTTAGCGGTAAGTCGAAGAGTACGATTTTGCTGGCGAATTGAAAGTTTCTACCCTCGCTGCCTATTTCCGAGCAGATTAATATTTGTGCATTATCTTCCAGATCGGCGAAGTAGGCGGCGGCGCGGTCGCGGTTGATCAGTGACATGCCCTCGTGGAAAGCGGCGGAGCGAACCCCCTCGCGTAGTCTTAAGTGATCTTCCAGGGCGATCGCTGTTTCTGCGTTGGCGCATATCAGTAATATTTTTTCATAGCGATATTGTTGTAGCCAGTCAACTAACCAATTAACCCGTGAGTCGTGATACAACCAGTCCTGGCCCGAAACCAATTCAGGTTGCAGTTTTTCTATAATGCTAATTTCGTCGGCAATGGCTTCGTACAGCTCGGGTTTTGGCAGTGGGTGCGGATGTAATTCTCTTTTCGGGAAGCCACTGATGGCGGCGCGGGTATTTCTAAACAGAACCCTACCAGTACCGTGCTGATCTAGCAGCTGCTCTATAATGTTTTCAATGCTCGCAGCTGCATTTTCGGAGCTTATCTGCTGTTGAAATTCCTGAAATTGCTCGGCGCTTAAATACTGCTGTAGTTGCTGGTCAAAACGACTTTCAACAATATCGATAGTGGCATCTGCTGCTAACAGCTGCTTGATAAAGTCGCTTAAAGGGCGATAGTCCCGCTCTTCCTGCTTAAATTTCTCTAAGTCGTAATACCTGTCGGGATCTAATAATCTCAGCCGTGCAAAATGACCTTCAACACCGAGCTGTTCCGGGGTTGCTGTCAGTAATAGCAGTCCGGCAGTGCGTTTGGCCAAAGCTTCAATTATCTGATATTGGGGACTGACCTGGGTCTCGCTCCACTCTAAATGGTGGGCTTCATCCACTATCAATAGATCCCATTGAGCTACCTCAGCTTGCTCTACCCGGTGCGGATTTTCGCTAAGAAAATCCAGAGAGCAGAGGATTAGCTGTGAGCTTTCAAAGGGGTTGATTTCGAGCATATGCTCGGGAACCTGATCGTCTTCTAATAAGTCTAAATCTATGTCCGGGGTTTTATGTTCGATAGCCAGGCAGCGATCTTCATCTAAAATACTGTACATAAGGTTGAAGCGTCGCAGCATTTCAACTAACCATTGATGAACCAGCGAGTCAGGTACAACAATTAAGATCCGTTGTGCTCGGTCAGTGATTAGTTGCTGGTGTAAGATCAATCCCGCTTCTACGGTCTTTCCCAGACCCACTTCGTCTGCCAGCAATACTCTGGGAGCGTGTCTATTGGCCACTTGCGAGGCGATATAAAATTGATGGGGTAATAATTGTACCCTGGGTCCCAACAGCCCACAGACTCCAGATTGTTGGTGGTTGTGTTGGTGGGCTAATGTTTCGACCCGCAGCCGAAAAGATTTTAGTTTGTCTATCTGCCCGGCAAATAACCTATCTTGCGGTTTGCTAAAGTGGACGAAACTATCCAGATCGATTTCTGCAATAGCAACAGTTTCATCATCGTCATTGCTGCATTGGTAGATGAAGCATCCCTGTTCTTCGAGGCGCTGTTGGATAATGTATGAATCACCTTGTTGATCTGAAATTTCTTCGCCTACGTTGTAGATTACCCGACTCAGTGGAGCGTTGTCAGTCGCATAAGTTCTGCGCTCGGCGACTGCGGGGAAACTGACTTCTATGCGCCGGTTTTCGCTACTGACGATGATGCCTAGGCCCAATTCAGATTCAGTGTTGCTGATCCAGCGCTGTCCTGGGACAAATTCTTCAATTCTCATTCTCTAACCCGTGTTGGTCTGTTGATGCAAAAGTATAAGTAAAACTGTGTTGATGGTTTTTCTAGATATTTTGTCGCTGCATCGAAAAGTAGCAACGATCTTGCTTGCGCTGTGGATCGATTAGTTTATTCCCTTTAAGTTAGCTGTGGAAGCTGGAAAAATACTCAAATCCAATACAAGCGCTGCTAGCTATTTTTGTTTTTAGCTTCAATCCACTGCGCCATGTATTTAGTGCTTTTGTGCTGGTGGTGACGCAGCATCTGGCCAACGAAGTTCTCTGACCTATGGGACTCTAAATTGGCTATTAATTTGTCGATTGTAGTTCCCAGCTGCTGGGTCAATTGTAGTTTGTTGTAACAGTTCTGGATAATGATAGCTCCATTATCTGCAGCTTGCTGCCACTTCTGTGATGATTGGTACAATTCGACAGCTGCCGTGGCGATGGCATCGACAGAGTTTTCAACCTGCCCCGGCCAGGGGTGGTCGCCACTCATAGCCTCGGCGCCGACCCCCGTTGTGATGCTAGGAGTACCAACAAGCATGGCGTCAGTGAACTTACCTTTAATACCCGCGCCAAATCGCAGTGGTGAGAGGCAAACTCTGGCATTGCTTAATACATCGAGAGCATTTTCTGCCCAGCCGCGGATATAAAACCCCTGTTTGGGATTATGTAAGTCCGTAACCTTCTTCGCCGGGTAGGCGCCGTATATGTGCAATTGCGCGCTGGGCATCAATTGTCGGATCTTCGGCCAGATACTCTGCTTAAGCCATAAAGTTGAATCCCAGTTGGGGGGATGCCGAAAATTGCCAATAGTGACAAAATGTTGTCTCTGAGTAAACGTTGTTGGCTGTTGTCCCAGGGGTTCTAACATGAAAGGTAAATGCATTAAAAGCTGCGGCGGAACATTAAAATACTGCGTCAACAAGTCGATTTCGAAAGAGGAGATCATCAAGCTTAAGTCGCAGCGATAAATGGCTGCAAGTTCTCGCTGACATATATCAAGCCCGCTCATCTGACCATACAAGCTTTGACCATGGTTGTATTGCTGGTCGATTTCCCGGTCGTTTTTCAGTGCTTGTTTTAGTTGACGCTGCCTGACTTCACGCAAACTGTGTAGGTCTTCTGTGTCGAGAATGCGAATGCAGTTGGGGCACTGTTGCTCTACCCGCCAACCAAACTGCTCTTCCATCATAAATCTATCGAAGAGCACAATATCTGGCTGCAACTGCTTTATCCAGAGGTCAAAACTAGCGCAATTTAAGTTGATGTTATGCTCTTCTATTCCACTATCTGCAAGTATTTCGCGATGCTCGCTGAGCTGAGCCGGGCTGGCAAAGATGACTCTGTGACTGCGCTGTTTGAAGTAATGCAGCAGTTGCATCATCCGAGAACCGGCGGCAGAAGAGTTTGGTTCGGGCCAGACATAACCTATAATAACTATACTGGCTATATCTTTAGTGTCAGAAGAGATTGGAGTGTGGGGCATAATTTAACAGTGAAGACCTGTGAATAGTCGATTAAATGTCGGCTGTCAGGGAGAATGAAAACGTTAGAATATTTACGCAAATCATTGGGAAGTAAAATTTAACTGGCAATATTTTACTATAATAAATTCAGTGAATAAAAGATTTATTGTAACTTTTGGTTTTTGTCTGAACCAGCTTTACTGGCTATTATAAGTTCGGCTCGTTGCCGGGAAGTGTTTGCAGTATTTGTCAGTGCTGTTAATAGCATCACATTGCTGTCAGGCCGGCCAAAAGCCTAAATCTGCGGCCAGCTGTCTATGTTCTCTATTATGTTCATTGGATTTTTTATGTATTATTACTGCACTAACGAGTTGTAGATAAAACAATAAGATCGGCTTAAAACTAGTTGCTAATAATGTAACGGCGTTATGACACACACCTGTATTCCAAGCCATCAATGCCGTGTTTTAATATAAATTACCGAATTAACAAGGTTTTCGCTGCCTGATAAAAAACCGCTTGCACTGCAGTCAATATGTGCGGCGCTGTTTTAGTACTTGGGTGTATTAGCCAGGAGCGGCTATTATTAATAGCTGCTAGACAGATGAAAGGTATTTCAAATTATTGTACTGCTGAGATAAACCTAAACAATTACATACAAGGATAAGCTATGAGTCAATATGAGCGCGGATCATGGATCCCCGAGGCATTAAATAGTAAAGGCTACACATCTGTCTTAGATGTGTTCGAGCAGTCTTGTATTAACTTTAAAGACAAGCCGGCTTACAGCAGTTTTGGTAAAAGTATTAGCTTTGCTGAGCTCGATCAGCTGGCGAATGCTTTTGCCTATTATTTACAACACAGCACTAACTTACAGCCGGGTGATCGAATAGCGATTCAGCTGCCAAATATCTTACAGTATCCGGTGACTTTATTAGGGGCTTTGCGAGCCGGGCTGATAGTGGTGAATACCAACCCACTTTATACACCCCGAGAGTTACAGCACCAATTTAATGATGCGCAAGTGAAGGCGCTGGTGGTCTATGAAGGTGTTGCTACTAATGCACAGAAAGTGCTTAAGCAGACCGAGATAGAGTATGTGTTCACTACCAACTTGGCAGATTTACACGGGTTTGTCTCGCGGAATTTGATCAATAATGTGGTCAAATATGTGAAAAAAATGATACCGGCTTTTTCTTTACCGGGGTCGATTAGCTTGCGTACAGCGATTGTGCAGAACTACAACAACAAGCCGGACGCGGTCAGTAAATGTGCTTCAGATGTCGCTGTGTTGCAGTACACTGGCGGTACTACCGGCGTCGCAAAAGGGGTTATGTTAACTCACGGAAATTTAGTGTCGAATATGTTGCAGGCGTCAGAGGTGATCAGTAAGGCACCTGGGCACTGGAAAGACGTGGTGATCGCGCCGCTGCCTCTGTATCACATCTATGCTTTCACTATCTCGCTGATAGTACTGGAAGCGGGAGGATTGAGTGTGTTGATTGCCAACCCCAGAGATATTCCGGGGTTTATTAAAGAGCTGCAGAAGTGGAAGTTTAGCGCTTTTCTGGGTTTAAATACTTTGTTTGTCGCCCTGTGCAATAAAAAAGCTTTTCAACAATTAGATTTTGACAATTTTTGTCTGACCATATCTGGAGGAATGGCACTCACTCATGACTGTGCTCAGCTGTGGAATAAAACCACAGGGCAAGCGATAATGGAAGGCTATGGTTTAACGGAGGCGGCACCGATAGTCGCGGCTAATCCCGTCAATGATATTATCATTGGCACTATTGGTATGCCCGTGGCTGAGACTCAAGTACGTATTATTGACAGTGAAGAAAATGATTTACCGGTCGGGGAGGCGGGCGAGCTATGCGTTCTTGGGCCGCAAGTGATGAAAGGTTACTGGCAGCGTGAGCAGGCCAGTCTGGAGACGTTTACTGCAGATGGCTATCTGAAAACAGGAGATATCGCCACTTTAGATAGCAGCGGTCGTCTGCAGATAGTAGATAGAGCGAAAGACTTAATTATCGTCTCGGGATTTAATGTTTACCCCAATGAAGTCGAGGACGTCGCTTCATCTAACCCTAAGGTGTTGGAGTGTGCAGCTATTGGCGTTAAAGATGACAGCTGTGGTGAGAAAGTTAAATTGTTTGTGGTGCCCTCGGACTCAAGTCTGCAGGTAGAAGAATTACGCGCTTATTGTAAAGACCAATTAGCGAAATACAAAGTACCCAGAGAAGTTGAGTTTGTGCAAGAGCTACCTAAATCAAACGTCGGTAAGGTACTGAGAAGAATGCTGCGTGAATAGCGCTGGCAGCTAACAATGCCACTGATTTAAACTACAAGCTAGAGTGCTCGTAGTTTAAGTTGGGTGCCGCAAAGGGCCAAAATCATATCACTGATCAATAGCCAGCAATCACCTTGCGCCATGCCTTTAATAATTTGATCTGCCATCGCACTCTGCCTGAGCAGCTGCTCTAAAACTGGAAATTGCTGGGTCGTGGCCGACTGTTTCAAGTGCTGTTTTTTCTTTCCCCATACCCTGTTTTTAGCGCAAAGAGACTCGTAGCTCAGGCCTTGACTGAGACCGGTTTTAATTGCGTGTAATAGGCGTATTTCACGACTGATAGCCCATAAGATGATTGTCGGTTCGACCCCCTCTTGTTTTAGCACTTGCAGTATCTTTAAGCTGCGCTCACTCTGGGAAAATATTACTGCGTCCATTAAAGCAAAGACATCGTATCTGGAGCTGTCTGATACACTGTTAACGATATCTTCGGCGCTCAGTCGTTTATTGCTGTGCTGTAGCTGTAGTTTATCTAGTTCTTGTTTGGCCGCGAGTAAGTTTCCCTCGATGCGTTCACATAAAATATTGACCGCCTCATCGTCCAGCTGCAAGTTTAAATTGCCAGCGCGTTTTTTTAACCAGGCGGGTAGTTGCTGGGTTTCAATTGGCCAAATTTCTACGATCAAACCTTTTTGCTCGATACTTTTGTACCAGGCTGATTTTTTAGCCGCCGCGTCCTGCTTGTCAGCGATAATTAACAAGGTGTTTTCGGCGGGAGCGTACTGTAAATACTCCTGCAGAATTTTTGCCGCAGCCTTATTGATTTTTTGACTGCCTAGACGGATTTCAATTAATCTATTTTCAGCAAATAATGACAGGGCGTTGGCGCATTCCAATAGATATTCCCATTTGAAACCCGACTCCACGAAAAGTACTTCGCGCTCTTCAAATCCCTGCTGTTTTAAGTGCTGGCGGATCGCATCGCAGCTCTCATCGATCATCAGCGGCTCGTCACCGCACACCAGATAGGTTTGTGAAGAGCTTTTGTTTAAATGCCCTGCAAGCTGGTCAGGTTTTATCTTCATTTAATTCTTAGGCGAGCAGCATATTGTCTGAGGATTTGCTGGGAGAGATCGCGCCACAATTCACTGTTCAAGAAAGCTTCTCTGGAGTTGCTGGCTGCGGCATCGTTGGCATCATACTGGAAAGTACGTTCGGAAAAGGCCTCCAGGTTACTGGCAATAACCTGCTCCTCGCCATCGAGGATGTCGAAAGAGAGCTCTCCGCGCAACGTGTACTCGTCAACTTTGGCGGTGGTTGTGATCGTTGTCGAAATACGGCGAAAATTTACGCTGCTGACTATGATTTGGTAGTCAGCGTTGCTCTCTAATCGCAGGCTGTTCTGTTCTGCAATCGCCTTAAAGTGCTTATGCAGAGGACTACTCTGAAAAGCTGATTGTCCCTGTACAACTAACCAAACAGATTGAGCTTCAACCGGGATCTCAATGTTGCCACGTAAACTAAAACCACAGCCGATCAACAAACTGAAAAATAGGCTAGTTGCTATCAGGCGCATATTGCTCCAGCGAATAGTTTTGGTGAGTGCAAGCATTCAAACTCCTTGAAACTGTGCCCGCTAGCGACTGTTGGGGCAAGTATAAAATTAGTGGTTAGCTTGCAATACCCGGTTCAATACAGCCGGGCATTGCAACAGTTGTTAGCCAACAACAATATTGACTAATTTACCCGGTATGATGATTTTTTTGCGGATAGTTTTATCGGCAATAAATTTTTGTACATTTTCCAAACCCAGGGCTGTATGTAAGATCAGGTCTTCGTCTGCATCCGCGGCAATAGACATTTTTCCTCTCACTTTGCCGTTGACAGAAATGACCATTTCAATATTCGCCTGGACTAATGCTGATTCATCAACCTGGGGCCATTTGGCATCAATCAGTTGTGCGCCGTGAGACAGTTCGCTCCACAATTGCTGAGTAATATGCGGAGTGATAGGTGCCAGTAGTAGAACACAAGTTTCCAGCGCTTCGCCGACCACAGCAATGCCCTGATCACTGTTATCTTTGAACTTGGCGATGCTGTTAGTGAGTTCCATGACTGCTGCTATCGCAGTATTGAAGGTTTGCCTAGCATCAATGTCATGGCTGACCTTTTTAATACTCTGGTGAACTTTGCGTCTCAATTCACTCTGCTGCTCATTGAGAGCATCAATGTCCAGGGTGACGGTTTTGTTTGTACTAGTGTGTTCGTGCACTAGTTTCCACAGACGTTTTAAGAAGCGCTGTGCTCCCTCTACAGCAGAGTCCGACCATTCCAATGACTGCACTGGTGGTGCGGCAAACATCATAAATAGACGCACAGTATCTGCACCGTATTTATCGATCATCATCTGTGGGTCGATGCCGTTATTTTTCGATTTAGACATCTTAGTGATGCCGCCGTGACTAACAGGTAGGCCGTCGTCTTTGTGCACTGCTGATAGGGTTCTGCCTTTATCATCAGTTTCGACTACAACATCGCTTGGTGAAATCCAGGTGATACCTGTGGTCTCATCACCACGATAGTAAGTATCGGCGAGTACCATACCCTGGCATAACAGCCTTTTGAATGGCTCATCTGAATCGACCAGGCCTTCATCACGCATTAGTTTGTGAAAGAACCTTGAATACAGCAAGTGCAAGATCGCGTGTTCTATACCACCAACATATTGATCGACAGGTAGCCAGTAATTGGCTTTCTCGGGATCGAGCATCGCATCGTTGGTGCCACGGCTTGCATAGCGAGCGTAGTACCAGCTTGACTCCATAAAAGTATCGAAAGTATCAGTCTCGCGCTCGGCATCTGTTCCACACTCAGGGCATGACGTCTCAATAAAGCTGCGCATCTTTTTGATCGGAGAGCCGCTGCCATCAAACTCTACATTTTCTGGAAGAAGTACAGGTAATTGCTCTTCAGGTACAGCGACAGGACCACAATCAGGGCAGTTGATCACAGGGATTGGAGCTCCCCAGTAACGCTGTCTGGATACGCCCCAATCGCGAAGGCGGTAGTTGATGGTTAATTTTCCTTTGCCAAGTCGCTCAAGTTCAGAGGCAATAGCTTTAAAGGCGATATCGTAATCAAGGTCATCAAAATCACCGGAGTTGATCAGTACTCCTTTCTCGGTAAAGGCTTCTACGCTGATATCCGCAGTCTGTTTGTCGTCACTGGGGCGGATAACCTGGGTAATATCAAGGTTGTACTTAGTGGCGAATTCCCAGTCTCGTTGATCGTGGCCGGGGACGGCCATCACTGCACCAGAGCCGTAATCCATCAATACAAAATTGGCAGTCCAAACAGGCACTTTTTTTCCGGTCAGAGGGTGAGTCGCTTCAAACCCTAGTGACATGCCCTTCTTTTCCATGGTCGCCATATCAGCTTCGGCAACTTTAATGTTTTTACATTCATCGATAAAGGTCGCCAGCTCTGGGTTGCTCTGAGCAGCTTTGAGTGCCAGTGGATGTTGTGCTGCCACGGCAAGGTAAGTTACCCCCATCAAAGTATCTGGGCGGGTAGTAAAAACTTCTAATTCGGTATCAGCATCTACAGTAAAACTGAGTTCTACACCGTTAGAGCGACCAATCCAGTTTTTTTGCTGGGTGCGCACTTGCTCTGGCCACTCTGTCAGTTGATCTAAGTCATCAACTAATTGATCGGCGTAGTCAGTAATTTTTAAGAACCACTGCGGGATTTTTTTGCGCTCAATCAATGCCCCTGAACGCCAGCCACGACCATCGATGACTTGCTCGTTGGCCAGTACTGTCTTATCTATCGGGTCCCAGTTAACTTCGGACTCTTTTTTATAGACCAAGCCTTTCTTCATTAGCTTAGTAAAGAACCACTGTTCCCAGCGATAGTATTCAGGGTGGCAGGTCGCAAGCTCTCTGTCCCAGTCATAACCAAAACCCATACGCTGCAATTGGCTGCGCATGTAGTTCATGTTTTCATAGGTCCAGTTAGCCGGGGCGACGTTGTTTTTCATCGCGGCATTTTCCGCAGGCAGGCCAAACGCATCCCATCCCATAGGCTGTAAAACATTTTTTCCCTGCATGCGCTGGTAACGGGAAATAACATCACCTATGGTATAATTTCTAACGTGGCCCATGTGCAGCTTACCGCTGGGGTAAGGAAACATAGAGAGGCAGTAAAACTTCTCTTTTTCGGGATCTTCGTTACAGGCGAAACTGTTATTGTCTTGCCAGTATTGCTGAACTTGCGGTTCTATCGTTTGTGGTTGGTATTGTTCGTTCATCTTAGATACTTTAGGAAGCTAATAGACTATAACCATAGAGGATCACTCTAGGGAATATGCCAGGAAAATTTGATCCATAGCATACCTTAAAGCTAAAGCCATAAATACAGCATAGATAGCAAAATTGTATCTTTTGGAGGTTATTATGCAGCCGGATAAACAAACAGAGAAAAAAAATGCAGCAGCGCAGAAAGGCAGCTTAGTTGACGCCTATAATCGCATAATTCAGAGAATGACAAAATCGGGTTTGAAGACTGCGGATAATTCTGCCGCTATGTTGCGTGAAATAGTTGATGAAGCTATTGCACTAGAGCAAACAGCGGTGGAAATGAGCAGTGAGGAAATACATTTACTGGCAGGGTATGTCCATCGTGATATGAAATTGCTGGCTTTTTACTTACACGAGACTGAAAGAGGTTTAGCCAGCTGGCTAAACTTTGATTTGGCAATATTGGAGCAATCGGTAAAGGAGCAATTTGTACATTTGGCAGATCAAACTCTTATCGAAAATTTGGCCCTGCGAGAAAAGCTTGATTGTTCATCTGTTCAGTATCTCAGTGGTGAAGTGTGCACGTTGGGAACGCTGCGCTGTTTAAATTGCGGCACTCATTACCAACTGCTGAAAACAGAAGTTATCCAACCATGTAAAGAATGCGCTTGTGATTGTTTTGAGCGCAGCTCGAAATAGGATAAAGTTTTTTACTGCACAAGCCCACACAGTGCTGCCTTTGCAATTAGCGGCTCTGTGGCAAACATAAAACCGCGATGCCGATAATTTAAGCATGCAAAAAGATTGTCGCGAACCGGTGCTACATAACAAAACTCCAGTCGCTGCAAATTTTGTGATTTTAGTTAGCACTTATGGAAATATACAGCTCTCTTTAGCGACAGGCTGCAGTAGCATTGGTCTTGGTTGCTATTCAAGCCAGAGAATGCTTTGTTCCACTATAAGAGCGTATCTAGAGCATAAATTACTTTTAAAATCTCTCAGCGCTACAGCGATAAGTGTTTAAGTATCAGGGTTGTTTGTGAATTTGCATTCCCCTGCTAGATATTCAATCGCCCCTTTGCATCTGCAGCCTTTAGGAGGCTGCTGGGTATGACATACAAATGTAAGTCAAAGGCGTTGCCCATAAGCTGAATTCTCCTCTCAAGGTCATGTTGTACAGCACTACCGAAGTGATAGTTATTTGCTTATGTGTGTGAATACATTTGCGCTGTCATGGATATGTCATAAAATTCTATAAAAATAAAATACTTAATTGCATAGATATTTTTAGCCGCTATTAAGTGTTAGGATTTCCTGCACGGTAAAGTAGATCTAAGCATAAAAAAATAATACTCAGTGGTAATAGGGAGATAAAAATGAAAAAAAGCGCATTGTTAACATTAGCTGCATTCACTGGTCTAGTTTCGCTTTCTGCGACAGCGGGCGCCAGCGCGCCGCAGTGGGAAAAAGACAAAAGCTACAAACTGACAATTTTACATACCAATGATAACCACGGTCGCTTTTGGTCTAACCGCCACGGTGAATACGGTATGGCTGCACGTAAAACATTAATTGATAGTATCCGTGCAGAAGTTGCTGCTGGCGGTGGACAATTACTGTTGCTATCGGGTGGCGATATTAATACTGGGGTGCCGGAGTCCGATTTGCAGGATGCAGAGCCGGATTTTAAAGGCATGAGTATGATAGGTTACGATGCAATGGCTATCGGTAATCACGAATTCGACAATGAGCTTGCAGTGATCCGCAAGCAAGAGGGCTGGGCTGACTTTCCTTTTCTTGCGGCCAATATTTACGATGAAAAGAGTGGCAAGCGTCTTTTCAAACCCTACCATATATTCAATAAAGGTGATTTGCGCATCGCGGTCATGGGCTTAACCACTGATGATACCAAAAAGCTGGGTAACCCAGAGTTTATGGGTAATATAGCTTTCACTAAACCGGTTGATGAAGCTAAAGCCTTAGTACCGCAACTGCAAGAAAAAGCGGATGTGATCATAGCCACTACCCATATGGGGCACTATCAAGATGCTGCATTTGGTATCAACGCACCGGGTGATGTCACATTAGCACGCTCTGTCAGCGGTCTCGATATGATCATCGGCGGCCACTCCCAGGATCCGGTCTGTGCAGATGCTCAAGGGCAGATGATTACAAAGTACAAAGCCGGTATGGCCTGTATGCCTGATACACAAAATGGCACTTTGATCATGCAGGCGCACGAGTGGGGTAAGTATGTAGGCCGTGCAGATCTGGAATTTAAAAATGGTGAACTTAACTTAGTTAGCTACCAGTTGATTCCGGTAAACTTAAAGAAAAAAGTAAAAAATGCGGAAGGCAAAAAAGTCAGAGTATTAGTTGCTGATGAAATTGCAGAAGATACCGAATTAAAAGCATTTTTAACCCCTTATCAAGAGCAGGGGCAAGAGCAGCTACAACAGAAAATCGGTTCTGTTGATGGCAAGCTTGAAGGCGATCGCGGTGTGGTGCGTTTCCAACCTACCAATATGGGGCATCTAATTGCTCTGGCGCAGATGGAAAAAGTAGGTGCCGACTTGGCTGTAATGAACTCTGGTGGTATCAGAGATAGTATTGCGCAAGGGGATATTACTTACAAAGACGTATTAAAAGTACAGCCATTTGCCAATATCGTGAGCTTCGTGGAACTGGACGGTAAGGAGCTTTGGGACTATCTTGCAGCAGTTGCCAGCAAGCCGATTGACAGCGGCGCATTTGCGCAGTTTGCCGGCGTTGACTTAACTATTACTAACGGCGAGCTGAAAACCGCCACAGTTAATGGCCAGAAAATAGACGCTGCCAAGACTTATCGTATGGCTATCAACAGCTACATAGCTTCTGGTGGTGATAAGTATCCTGCATTAAATACTCATGCAGGCTATGTGAATAGTGGTTTTGTCGATGCAGAAGTATTAAAAGATTATATCCAAAATAACTCCCCTTTAAGTGCTAATTCGCACAATAAAGGTAATGTTATTCGCAATTAATAATAATTTATTATTGAATATAAAAAAGGTGCTAGTGGTTTACTATTAGCGCCTTTTTTTATGCAAAAAAAACAAGTGAATTAATAATAAATATAACTTGCGGAAAAATAAATAAATAAGCTAGTATATGGCCATCTCAAATTGAGATAAATAATCTGTTAGTCAAAACTGCAAACACAACTATTTAGTGTTTATTGTTCTGGCTACGGCATCTTTTAATTACTAAGTGAAAATCATGAAGCTAACTCACATCAATTATATCACCCGACAACATTGCTCAGTCGCCCCGGCGCTGAATAATGTAGTGGCGCGTGTATTGAGTTTGGCATTGGTAACTAACACTACCAAATGATTTGAACTAGATGCCGCGGAGACATTGCGGCATTTAAAGTAACCTTTATCTACCCCTCTGTTTCCCGGCTAAATAAAACTACCGGAGAAAACAATGACTCTTTTAGCTTTAGCCTACAACGGCTACAAAATTCTTGATAAGTTCCTATTTGCCTCTAACAACTACCAGGCTGTTGAGCACTTAAGTGATGGTCTATTAAATGACGTAGGTCTTCACCGTGAGGGCGGCAAAGTATTTAATTTAAATGCGACTGTTACTAGTACTCGCAAGGTTAAGAGCGAGAAAGACACTGCTGATAGTGTCATTCTAATTCCTGGCTGCCTCGAGGACAGTGGTGGTTAGTCTACAGTAGCGTGTTTAACTGCGTGCAATAAACCGCTACTTAGATAAAGGCACATTTCGGGGCTTATACTTATCAGATAAAAGTGTTAGCTTCGAAGCTTGGGCAATTAAAAATAATTGCACAGGCGAATTTATTGGCACTGTTGGAGGATTTCATCTAGCAGTGCTAATACTTAAACCCCCTAACAACATTAGAAATTAGTAAAATGAGCGATCTTGACAAGTTTGATAAAGCGATTATCCGTGAATTGCAGAAGAACTCTCGGGTCAGCGTGACAGACTTAGCGAAAATAGTCGGCTTATCTAAAACTCCCTGTAAAATCCGCATGGATAGATTAGAGCAGCAGGGCTATATATTGGGCTACAGTTTGTTGGTCGACCGGGCAAAACTTGGTGAATCGCATGTGGCGTTCGTGCAAGTGACACTCAGTGATACTAAAACAGAAGCATTGAATGCTTTTAATAAAGCGGTCAGGTTGATTCCAGAAGTTGAACAATGCCATATGACAGCTGCTACTTTCGATTATTTATTGAAAGTGCGTACCACCGATATGGACAGTTATCGAAAATTTCTAGGCGAAACTTTGTCAAAATTACCCTTTGTATTGCACAGCAGTACTTATGTCGTCATGGAAAACATTAAAGATTAATAACAGCTGCGCCCTCTGCCTCTGTGTCAATACTGCCACTAGTTGAAGCTTTGCCCACCAAATTTAAGTGGCTGTTGTTTCGGTAACTCATTGAATTGTTTTCAGGTCTCATTTGAAAAATGCTATGCTGTTATCTGCTTTGCATACAGAAATATTATACGCTTCAGCCGCTTTGATTATGGCGGAATTTAATTTCAAATTTTTGCAGCAGACGAAATAACCTCAGATGAACCGGGATTGTTCGCATGTTGCCTAACTCTATAAAGGATCTTGTGAATGGAAACTCTTGTTGAATTATTATTAGCTAATGTTTTTAGCTGGCAGTTTATCGGTTTAGTTCTGCTGCTAGTGATTGCTTTTCGATCACTTAAATTTGTCCCGCAAAACCGCGCTTACGTGATCGAACGTTTTGGTAAATTCCAATCTTCTCGGGAGGCTGGATTAAATTTTTTAATGCCTTTTATCGATAAAGTTGCAGCTGATCGCTCGCTAAAAGAGCAGGCAGTGGATGTGCCTAGTCAGGGAGCTATTACACGCGATAATATTACTTTAACCGTCGACGGAGTGTTGTATTTTCGAGTATTAGATCCTTACAAAGCAACTTACGGAGTAGAAGATTACAGTTTTGCCGTAGTGCAGTTAGCTCAGACAACGATGCGATCAGAGTTGGGTAAAATGGAGCTGGATAAAACCTTCGAGGAACGCGATAAGCTCAATCAAAACATCGTAGAATCTATAAATAACGCCTCAGAGCCCTGGGGTGTGCAAGTGTTGCGTTACGAGATTAAAGACATAGTTCCACCTGCGACTATTATGGAGGCAATGGAGGCGCAGATGAAAGCAGAGCGGGTCAAACGTGCACAGATTTTAGAGTCAGAAGGTGACAGACAAGCGGCTATCAACGTGGCTGAAGGCCAAAAGCAAGCGCAGGTATTAGCGGCAGAAGCAGACAAAGCTCAGCAAATACTGAAGGCAGAAGGTGAAGCGAAAGCTATTCTGGCAGTGGCTGCCGCTCAGGCAGAGGCGCTTATTACAGTAGGTAATGCCGCCAAAACCGAAGAGGGGCAAAAAGCCGTTCAGTTGGACTTGGCGACTAAGGCGATAGATGCCAAACAGGCGATTGCTAAAGAGTCGACTGTGGTGTTACTGCCTGATTCAAGTACAGATGCTTCAAGTGTGGTCGCTCAGGCCATGACTATTATCAATACTTTGAACAAGGGGGTTTAATGGAATTATTGACGCAAAATATGGCCCAGTCACTATTAGTTGCAGGGTTGCTAGTATTGGTAGTGGAAGTCTTTGTGTTAGGTTTTTCCACTTTTTTTCTGTTCTTTTTAGGTTTAGGGCTGGTAGGTACGGGTCTAATTTTTTTCACCGGATTAGTGGCTGACACAGGGACGAATGCGATAATAATTGTTGCTATTATCAGTAGTGTCAGCACCGCAGTGTTGTGGCAACCTTTAAAGAAGATGCAGAACAAAGTCGATCATAAACCGGTTAAAGGGGATATGATTGGCTACCGCTTTGAGTTGCAGCAAGCCCTGGCGGAAAAAACCAGTATCGATCACCAATACTCTGGAATTAATTGGAAGGTCAGTAGTGATCAAGCGCTAGCTGCCGGTGATGAAGTGGAAGTGACCGAAATTGGTGTCGGTAAAATGAAGGTCAAACGGGTTGATGCTTAATCGATCTGTTTACTGTGCCAATGGCTAGAGATAAAGAGAGCTCTAGCAATGCACTTCGCTCTCCCTGCGTGCGAAATTGCTGCCTGAACGATCAGGATATTTGTTTAGGTTGCTTTCGCAGCATAGAGGAGATCTGTGCATGGTCCGCAATGGACACTGCCGGTAAGAAAACAATATTAGCTAATGCAAAAGAAAGGGAAAAGGCGCGCCGATCTTAATTGCTAGCGACAAAAAAGCGCGCTGCTCACCTTACTTATTCTGAATCTTCTTTAAAGCAGCGGCTTATGTTGAGGTCATTGCGCAATAGATATTATCGATCATAGTCATGAATATAATTGATTATATTTATACACATTGTTTGTCTAAACTAATCCTATCTTAAATACACAGTGTGAACAGAGGAAAACAAAGATGCTTACAAATATCGAAGGCCAGCAAATCCCCGAGGTCAGCTTTAACCTCATCGAAGATGATCAGTGGAAGAAGATTGATACCCTGGAATTATTTAAAGGCCAGAATGTGATCGTGTTTGCATTACCGGGCGCATTTACACCGACTTGCTCTAGTACTCACCTACCCAGATATAACGAACTTGCGGGTGTTTTTGCCGCCAATGGTATAGATAGAATACTCTGTGTCTCAGTCAATGATACATTTGTGATGAATTCATGGGCTGCGGATCAACAGGCTGAAAATATTGAATTTATCCCGGATGGTAATGGCGATTTCAGCGCCGCTATGGGCATGTTGGTAGATAAAAGTGATATCGGCTTTGGCAAGCGCTCGTGGCGCTATTCTATGTTAGTACGTGACGCTAAGATTGAAAAAATGTTTATTGAAGCAGATCTACCCGGTGATCCGTTTGAGGTTTCCGATGCCGATACTATGCTCAATTACTTGAACCCAAAAGCAGAGAAGCCAAAAAATATTAGCATGCTGACAAAGCCGGGCTGCGGTCACTGCGTTAGAGCGAAAGCGGCCCTCAAAGAGGCGGGCTACAAGTTCGAAGAAATAGAGATAGCCGCTAACGGAATCAGTACTAGCAGCTTACAGGCCATTTCAGGTAAAGGAACAACACCGCAAGTATTTATCGATGGGGTTGCGATTGGTGGTGCCGATGAACTAGCGCAGTGGATTGAACAGCAGTCATAAACCACGTTCAAAGCAACAAGTCTGGTAAGTCGCTCAGGGGCCGATAATTCGCTGATTTGTTTTACCTGTACCGATGTGAATTGGCAGCGGTGCAGGGGCCTCTTATATTGTTCGAAACCAGTAAAAGGCCAGATTTTACTGCTAAACTCTGCGCAATGCAGGGACTGTAGAGCCAGCAGAGTACCTATTGGAATGAGTAGGATGCTGGGCAGCCTCAGTTTAAAATTCGTCACGCTGGTGCGCAAGTTGCTATTTTTATGTTGGTCACAGCGTAGAGTCTGAAACATTAAGTAATAGCTAATGTTAATTTCGGTCAATAATAAACAACCCAAGCAATTAATGTCGCATTCAGATAACTTGCAGCAAAAAATTAAGTATCTAGTACAATTAATTCACTCCGGAGGCATTATCTGCAGCGGCAAACTATGGAAATACTATCAAAGGTCATTAACACTCTGTTAATATGAGCTTTTGCTAAGCTCTGAGTTAGCTCTATGTCTCACATGGATGCTTGCATAGAAATTCCTGCAAGTCTTGCCATGGCGATATCGCAGTTATCTGCTTTATTGGTGCATAGTTCGATTACTTGTGCCCTCAGGCAAAGATAGCGACGTACATAATACAATGGTTATACCAAGGTGATATAGATTCCAATGCGAACACAAGAGCGTAGATACATACGCTCCGAAAAGATGTCCTCCAACGCGGCATCTGGGGCGGGCAACATTGAAAATATGTTGACCCAAGGCTATGGACCAATGTTTAGTGCCGCTGCAATTGGCATGGTGCTGATGCTGGTGGTCAGCCTGTTTTTATATACCTTAAGTGAGCGGCAAACAGCCCTTGCAAAAATGGCCGCTGTGCAGCAGTCAATGTTAGTCAAGCAGCAGCTGGCAGATTTAATTGCAGCAGGCAATGCTACATTGCAAGAATTGCGAGTGGCTATCGTTAAAGCCCAGCCAGTTACTCAGCTGGGCTTTAATTTATTAGCGCAGAAACTATTGAGTAAGCAAAAATACGCGAGCTCTTTAAGTTGGTCCCCAGACGGAGTTGTGCTCTATACTTATCCCGCAACTATCCATGAGAAATCCATTGGCAATACTATTAATGGGGATGTACTGGTAAAGGTCCGTGCTGCAGCGCAATCTTTAAGTATTAAGTTTATTGCACAAAGCAGTTCAAGTCCTGGCGGGGTAACCAATTTAATATTACATACCCCACTGTTCAGAGAGGGGATCAGCAGCGGCGATAATGGCGTTATCTCGCTACAGCTAGATTTAGCTGGCTATTTAAAATCTGCAGTGTTCCATGGTCATCCGTATCAATTGGCATTTACGGTCAGAGCGCCGGGTAGCGAGAAGGTGACCTTTAGAGCCACTGGAAGCAAACCGTTAAGTGCCGGGCAACTCAACACCGCCCTCTTGCCTGTTGGTGATGAAACTTGGAAAATATATACTTTAATCAGTAGTAAGGGTGCTATTAATATCAGTTTGATTTGGTTTATTGCAGCGTTATTATCAATCGGCCTGTCTTTCATCGGTTATCGTATTATATCCATCTATAACCAGCGCAGCGTCGATGTGAAAGCGGGTGCTTACAGGGCCAATTTTGATCTGCTAACGGGGCTGCCAAACCGCTATCACTTCTCCCGTCGTTTACGAGAGGTCATTGAAGAGGCACAGAACGAGCAATCTGACTTTGCAGTGTTCTTTATGGATATAGATTATTTTAAGCAGCTGAATGATCAATTAGGACAGGGTGGCGGTGATGCTATCTTGACCGAGTTTGCCGCGCGTCTTGAATTTGCCGCTAAAAACTCCGATCTGGTGGCGCGTATATCCGGGGATGAGTTTATTTTTGTCGCCCGCGATGTGGACGATGTAATCAAGGCAGACTTACTGGCTGAAAAAATAAAAAAACATTTGCAGCAGCCGATAGAATTCTCCGGCCAGCAGCAATTTATAACTGTCAGTTTGGGGATCGCAATGTACCCAATTGATGGGTTGGATGTGGCTGCATTACTGCACAACTCAGATCAGGCTATGTACGCCGCTAAAAGGGCTGGGCGCAACCAGCATTTCTTTTTCAATGAGGGAATGCGTGAGCAAGCCGAAGACTATCTGGCGATCCATGCGGATTTAGTACGTGGTCTGGAGCAGGGGGAATTTGAACTTTACTATCAGCCGGTTTTGAATCTTAAGAGTGAGACTATCGATATCTGTGAGGCACTGATTCGCTGGAACCATCCGCAAAAGGGTATAGTGCTACCCGATCAATTTATTCCAGTGGCAGAGAAAACCGGGGTCATCCGAGATATTGGTAACTGGGCATTTGGTCAGGCTTGCCGAGATATCCGGCGGCTTACTGAAGGGGAAATTGATGTTAAAATCGCCATCAATCACTCTATCAGTGAATATTATTCAAATCGAGCTTTTGAGCGTTGGAAGCATATTCTCAGTGAAAATTATGTGACGGGTAATAAGTTTATCTTTGAAATTCCTGAAGCGTTACTAATGGATAAAAAATCTATACGTATCAGTGTGGTTAACGCTATGCGTGAGATGGGCGTTGAGTTTGCTATCGACGATTTTGGCACCGGCCACTCGGCGATAAATTACCTGCGCAACTATCCTGCGGAAATTTTAAAAATTGATTCCAGTTTAATACAGGGAATGCAAGTCAATGATAAAGACCGCACGCTGGTAGAAGTAGTGCTTACTCTGGCGAAGTCACTGGGTAAAGTAGTAGTTGCTGAAGGGGTTGAAAACGATATAGTGGCCGAGCAGCTGAAACAGTTAAATTGTGATTATTTGCAGGGGAATTGGTTGTTAGAGCCTATCCCAATCAATCGACTGATCCCGTATTTGCATCAACATATGTTTGACCTGGAAGATCGAAAAAGGGTCTAAATAGCGCCAGCCAAAAAAAAGCAGCCAGTGGCTGCTTGTCATTAAGAGCTAAATTAAACTAAGACTTCTTGCGGGTAAAAGGCTGCATTCCATCGTCAATAATGACTGGCGCAGTTCTCTTGTTTACCTTCTTTTTGTCTTTAGCGGATTTTTTCCCAGGCTTGGCGGCCAGCTTTTTAGCGACCTTCTTTTTCTTAGTGCCGGCGGCTTTACCGGAAGATTTTAGTTTCTTGGGCCCGCTGTAGCTGCCCTCAAGCCCTTTGATTTGGCGCTTTTCGAATTTTGTTTTAAGGTAGCGCTCGATGCTGGCCATCAAATTCCATTCGCTGGGATTGATCAGTGATATTGCTGTCCCTAGCTCCCCGGCGCGGCCTGTGCGGCCTGTGCGGTGGATATAGTCGTCGCCGCTGCGAGGCATGTCGCGGTTGATGACTAAATCAATGCCACGAATATCAATGCCGCGCGCCGCAACATCGGTTGCGATCAGTATTTTTAAAGTACCATTTTTGACCAAGTTCACAACGTGTTTACGCTGCTCTTGAGTTAGATCGCCGTGCAATATACCCGCTCTGATGCCAAAGCGACGTACATAGCCGTTGAGCCTTGCTGCTTCCACAATAGTGTTAGTAAAGACGATTGCCTTGTCGTAGCTTTGTTTATGTAGCAGTGAAACAAGTTGTTTGTCTTTTAGCTGATCATCAGTGGCGGTGATCATCTGGTGGACAATCTTATTGTGTACTTCTCTGTGGCTGCTGAGTTGGTGGACCGCAGGATTGTTCAGGCTGGCACTGAAAAAAGCAGGCATTTCAGATTGCGACAAAGTCGCAGAAAATAACATAGTTTGGCGTTGCTGTGGGCAACATGAAACAATGCGTGTGACATCTTCTTCAAAACCCATGTCTAACATGCGATCTGCTTCATCCAGAATCAGCACTTCAATGTCAGATAAGTCGATAGTGCCTTTGTCCAAGTGGTCGATAAGCCGCCCGGGGGTCGCTATTAAAATTTCTGGGTTTTTGCGCAATCGGGCTGCTTGAGGTTTAAACTCTTCTCCGCCGCAAATAGTATCGCCTTTGATAAAGGTAAACTGAGCCAGCTGTTGCAAGTGCTCCAGTACCTGCAGCGCCAACTCCCTGGTAGGGGTCAATATAAGCGCTCGGGCCTCATATCCTGGAGCCTTAACGTTTAGCAGTTTATCTAGTAGCGGGATCAAAAAAGCCGCTGTTTTACCGCTACCGGTCTCAGAAGTCACTAATACATCAGTACCTTGCAAGGTATCAGTTAAGGTGGCTTGTTGAACTTTAGTGGGGGTGTCGAAATTTAATGCGCGTAACGCTTTATTCAGTCGCTCGTGCAGTTGGTGGTCATCAAACACAATTTGGAATCTCTGATCAATAAAAATTATGCGCTATTTTAACAGAATAGCAGTGCAGATTGTCAGTTGCTGTCTGTTAAATATGAAAAATTAGCAGGAATATTGTCGTGATTTTAATACAGAGTTCGCTTGGGTGCTTTCAATAGTGGAGTTTTTATAATACCCTAACGTTTTTTTGTGCTGCATAAGGTGTTAATTTTCTACGCCTTAATGGCAAATTTACGGTTAAGAATAGATGAAATATAGCCTTTTTTCTCGTCAGTTTAAAAATTTATCGATGCTTTCGCTGGCGCTGATACTGGTTGGCTGTGCCAGTCAATCGCAAAAGAATACAACACAGGCTGTAGTTTCAGAGCGCTCAGATCATCCTCTGCAGCATGTAGAGAAAAAATTACTTGGCTACTACACTGACTGGCGGGGTACTCCCTATCGTTTAGGGGGAAATAGTCGCAAGGGCATAGATTGCTCTGCTTTTGTGAAGAACGCTTACCAATCGGTCTTTGCCGTGCAAGTGCCACGCACTACATTAGGTCTGGCGACGATAGGTAAAAGTGTCAAGAAAACTGAGCTTGTGCCCGGTGATTTAGTACTTTTTAAAACTTCCCGTTCCATTCGTCATGTAGGTGTGGTGGTAAACGGTAATAAATTTATGCACGTATCAGAGAAAAATGGGGTGATGATTTCTGCTCTGGATAATGTCTACTGGCGCAAAAAATACTGGAAGGCAGTTCGACCAGAAAACGGCATCATACTTTAGAGCTGTTATTTTGCAATGCAGATGACTGGTCGCGCGCAAGGGGGAAATTTTCTTTGTTGCGTTTGAATCGGTATTAATTCCTCACCTGCAGTTGGTTTAAGAGGCGCTGTAGCGGTATGTCCAACTTGGCTCCTAGTTTTTTTGCATCGCCCTGCAATCTCCTCGGGTGTGGATCGGCCTGAAAATCTTTACCAATAATAACAATAATATTGCCCTCATCAGTGACAACCTGCAGCGACTGTGAAGTGAAGGTTTGTTCGAGGAAATCCAAATCAAAAGGTAAGTAACCTTTTCCCTCATCCCATAAGTTCAAGATTAAAGTACCATCGGCATTCAGTGCTTTGTAGCATTGGCTGATAAATTTTCTACTGGCCAGGGAGTCCTGGACCCCATTATCTAAATACAGATCGACGAACAGTAAATCACAGCGCTGCTGGGTATGTTTAATGAACGCAAAAGCATCCCCTATTTCTATTTGCAAGCGCTCAGATTTCGGTAAATCAAACCACTGGTGGGCAATTTCTTTAACGCTTTGACGTAACTCTACCCCGGTTATGGTGATGTTCTCATCACTTAGCAGCAGGGACTTAGCAATAGACCCAGCACCCAGGCCCAATAGGATGGCGCTCTCAGCTTTAGGTGTGAACAGCAGTGACAGCATCATCGCCTGGGTATACTGAAACAGTAGTCGGTCGGGTTGATTTATCTGCATGCCACTTTGCTGGCCACCTGCACCAAATGTAAGGTAATAGTTATCACTATCACTCATGACATGAACTTTGCCCCATTCATCAGTGGCGCGGAAAATTTCAAAAAAGTGGTTCATATAGTCAATAGTCTTCGATCTGATTAATGTTGTTTTTCGGCGGCTAATTATGTTCTAAATTGGCAGGAGATAGTAGGAATATATTTTACTAAACAGTGTTGCAAATCGTTCGCATTATCGATACTATTGTTTGGCTCGTAAGATAACTCGATATCTGATATCAAGTTAACTTCACTTTTCCAGATTGATTTAATGTTTAGTCAGTAGGGAAGCATACACGGTTCTTGTCATTTGTAGGCAACCCAGATGGGTTGCCTTTTTTTTGTCTTTTCAGCCAGCGCTCTGCTCAGCTAAAGTAGTGACCCATCGTCTTTCTAGAGAAACTGAATTGAGCGGGCTTAGTATTGTTCCGTTTATTGCATCTAGGGTTATCTTTAGTCACTTAGGCGCAGTCTGGCCCAATTTATCTTACTGGTTGTTTTTACTTTGATATAAACTTCTTTTGCTAATAAGCTGAGCACTTCTTCATTCAACGAGGAGTTAGCTTTGAGTAGAGTAACATTGGCACAAGATTATCAATTGCACTATCAGCTAATCGAGGGAGACTCAAATAAGCCCTACTTGGTTTTTCTGCATGAAGGCCTCGGCTGTATTGAGATGTGGAAAAGTTTCCCGCAGCAGTTGTGCCTTTTAACCGGTTGCCCTGGTTTAGTCTTCGACCGCTTAGGTTACGGGCAGTCTTCAGCATTGAAAAATGTGCGCAGCATTCACTACATGCATCAATACGCCCTGCAAGAGTTACCGCAAATATTGGCTACACTGTTAGTGGACTGCAATTACATTTTAGTGGGGCACTCGGACGGCGCCAGTATTAGCTTGATCTATGCAGCCGAGCAACCTCCGTTACTAAAAGGTTTGATTAGTGTAGCGGCGCATGTGTTTGTTGAGCCTGAGACTATCAGCGGAATAAAACTGGCAGATGTGGCTTATGATGCCGGAAAATTGTGCGCTTTGGAAAAGTATCATGGTGATAAAACGGCAGCTATTTTTAAAGCTTGGTCGCAAACCTGGCTCAAACCTGAGTTTATGAGCTGGAATATCGAATACTTACTGCCGAGTATCAAAGTACCTTTGTTGGCGATACAGGGAGTAGATGATCAATATGGATCAGGGCGGCAAGTCTCCTCCATTGTCGAGCAAGCAGCAGGGCGCAGTTTTGCGCTGATGATTGAGGACTGCGGCCATAGTCCGCACTTAGAGGCACCTGAGCGGGTGCTGACCGAGATGGATGATTTTATTAATACAATTTGTTGCTCAACAACAAGCTTAACGCACAGGCCTGCCAGCCTCTGAGATCTACCATTCTGGCAGAGACAATATAGGGAATAGCATGCAAAAACTAGACAGCCAATTGGCATTCATATTCGAAATTGATCGACTCAAAGCAGTTTATCGGCGAACTATGGTGCAAAGTGATAACAACCGCCAGGAAAACAGTGCCGAACACAGTTGGCACATCGCCATGACGGCGCAAATATTACACGAATATGCCCAAGGTGATGTCGATATCAACAGAGTCGTCAGTATGTTGTTGATCCATGACATAGTGGAGATCGATGCCGGTGATTTGTTTGCCTTCGATGATCCGAAACTATTTGCCGCTCAGGAGCAGAAAGAAATACAGGCGGCTGAACGCATTTTTGGTTTATTGCCCGAACCACAGTCGACGCACTTTCTGCAGTTGTGGTTAGAGTTTGAAAACGCACAAACTGTAGATGCACGCTTCGCCAAGGCCATGGATAGGATACTTCCGCTAGTGCAGAACATGGCCAATGAAGGTGGCAGCTGGGCGGTCAATAAAGTCACCAAGAAGCAAGTACTGCAGCGCAATAGTTACCTGCAGGGGCTGGCACCCAAGCTTTGGCTGTACGTAAATCAACAGATAGAGCTCGCTTGTGATAAAGGCTGGCTAATAGATAATTAAAGGGCACTGCTATCGCTTAAAGTGCGCTGCCAGTTGCGCCAACCTATAGGCTTTTCTTGGAGTGCTGGCACTTGATTGATACCCAATAAGTAAAGGGGAAGATGTTGAAGGTTTCGAAGTACGGAGATCAGCAAGGTAGGTTGGTCTTTTATTTTCACGGGGCGCCGGGTAGCGCTGCAGAAGCAGTAATGCTTGAGCAAACAGCCAATAAAGAGCAGTTATGCATCATTAGTTTTAAGCGCTTTTCTATAGATCCAACGCTTGATATCCAGACCTATTATCAGCAGCTGGCGGATAAAATAGCTTCGATCAGCGAAGGTCAGAAAGTCGATTTGATCGGATTTTCCATAGGTTGCCATGTCGCAATTGAAGTTGCGTTGCTATTAGAGAAACAACTGGCCAGTTTACATTTAGTCTCCTGTGCAGCGCCTTTAGAGGGAGGGGATTTTCTGCCGGATATGGCCGGCGGTACTGTGTTTAAGCTGG
>MABF01000241.1 GCA_002163025.1 'Osedax' symbiont bacterium Rs2_46_30_T18 | reverse complement strand
CACTATGCTACTTGTAGAAATTTCAGGATACCTACTCATCACCCCTGTGAGTAACTTTACTAAGGCGTCCATTTGAACTTTCGTGTAAGCCTCTTTGCCATCCCCTCTATTGACCAGCTCTATTCCTATTGAAGACTGATTCCAACCCAAAGTATGATTGGCAACCCTATCCTCTGCTATACCGGAGAACACCATGCCCCGTCTGTCAACCACATAGTGAATACCTAGAACTTTATGCCTGGAAAAAAAACTTATCCACCTCTCACCCTCGCCACTGGCTACACTAAAGAGCACCTCTCCTTGTTTACAGAAAGGCCCACCAATTGCGTGTAGGACAACACTATCAACAGCGACTGTTCTAAGCCTAGATTCAGCAGTGGTCCTTGCAGTAACTGCGTCAACGACTAATAATTGTAACAACAGTAAGAGCAATAATTTACGCATTTTATTTTCCAACAAAACTTTAGACTTAGGGACTATAACTGCCTGTCTAGAAAATATCAGGATCTATTTCGCACCCGCGAATTAATTATTAGATACATTGGCGCATGTATATGAAGCAAAGTAGATAACTTGGAGAGAAAGGTAACTTAGTGGCCGTTATAATGAAAAGATAAACAAAAGCATCGTAACTGCATCAGTAGATTAGACTCAAGCCAGAATACTCGAGTCTTTTTGTTCAGCCTAGCAGCCAGTCAATCTTGAGGGGATAGAAAGATAGAACCTCAACTGCCGTTAGCGCATAGCCCTATAGCGGATAATTAATGCAATAATCTCGTGATCACTAGTAGAGGCAGCTAATGCTTCATCCATCGAACTACGTTGTGGTAATTGGATATCCAACTTAAACTTCAGAATATTCCCCACTTGCTCATCATTACTTGGATCTACATCTTGCCCTGCATAGATACAGATACGCTGACGAACAAAGGATTTATTACTCATTGAATCAAAATTCCTAAAAATATTTTGTAGTTATACCAGTGAAAAGTTATCACTTCTTAATAAGCGCACTAGTTTATAGGAAGCGCAGGATAATTAATAATCTAGTAGCAAGTTTTTTTTATTTTTTTGTCTCAATTTGGCCCAATTTCACTGATTGAGCTTGTATTTGATCTATTCTTTGACTTTCGTGACCATTGCGAGTCTTTTTTGGCTGACACTTTAGGCTCTAATGAATCAAGCAATTCAAAAGTTGCTCGCGTTATTTTTACTAATGCAAGCTCAAAGCCAGGTCGATTAATTTGTGGAGGCTCTTTGCAGCCGCTAACTTTCTTATTGTACTGCAGAGAACTTGATTCGATTTCTTGCATGGAAGCTGAGGGGGTAATATTGTAGAGTTGTTAATATTTCGACACATTAACAGCCACCTTTAACATCTAGTGAATTTCATATAATCTATAGCTCAGCCTGCTTTAACTCAAAGCCCTTTCATTATCCGGTTCCTTTCCCGGCGCAGCTTAAAAATCTTAACCCCTCCCCATGCCATCAACACTGCTCCCACAACGAACATAGAGTTTACAACTTGGGTACTATTAAGCACAGCAAGAAAAGCATCACCGTTAGTATAGAATTTTGCGTAAATGGCTAACAAAAATATGATCGTTCCTGGTGTATCAACTAATCGGGCCACTAATATTTTCTGATCAATTTCTTTAATCTGCTGGTCAATCTTCACTCTATCAAGCCTCTCTATTTGGGGTGCAACTATAATACAAAAGAGCATCATTATATTCGAGCGCAACATAACTCTAAAGCAAAATTTAACCGTCATTAGACGATGCCACTCTACAACGGAATTGATGATTTACATATACAGCAAGCAACCTTAGATACTACTGCACAGCTATGTCAAAATAATACCGAAATATCAATGCCAGAATCACATTTTCGCAGCACCCATTGGATTGCTCCAGCATCGGCACACTGCAAATCATACCACTTTGATTGACAACCATTATTTACAGCACTTGTTGTACAAATATTCACCTTTGTTTGTAGCGCTTCAAATCCACGTTTGAATTAGGCTTATCTTGATAAAATGGGCTTGTCACTAATACAGCTCCATAATCTATCACCATACCGTCTTGTCAAAAACACCTTCTGCCAAATTCTAATTTCGTATTGGGCTATCTGCCTCTGACTTAACAGTTACTCGCGGGGCTCTGTATAGAAAGTCCAGATCATTGAATCAGATTCATCCTAAAATCAGCGGCCAAGCCCCACTTATTCCAACTAAATAAGATCCAAAGTTCGTGCTGAAATGATCAATACTCTTTAAAAATTGACTTGTAACCAGATATTTGTGAGAGCAGCACACTACATTTTATTACTGATCCCGGTTTATTATTTTGCAAAAAGTCAGACTAATTTGATCATCTAAAATAGCCGAGCTTATTCGGAATAAAATATACAGAAGACACATTCTAAGATAACGATTGAGAAAATTTGAAAGCCTTATAAATATTTTGTTAAATTTTGCAGTGGGAAGACAACCAGACTTAAGTTAATTTAATGCCAACACTTTATATCAGAGTCCATCCAGCCATATACCGGTACCGTTGTATGCAAACCATCGAAGAGCTTTATTACTAGAGCTTCAACACTAAGCTGCCCTTATATTTAAATGTTAATTGGCTACCATATGTTTACGCAATTAGACTGGAGCTTAATAACCAATTTACTGCTGTGACCCGCAACCGAAATCTGGCGGTAGAACCCTCAGCGAATAAACAGTTGATACTAAGCAATGCTTCTAATTGATCACCCCCCTACCAAGAGCTGAAAAGATGTTTCCAATCGTTTTGCGAAGCCAAGTCTCCCAATCCCCGCACCTTAGGTACAAGGGCTTTTACATTTACGTTAGAATTGCCTATCGCCTTTTAAGCGATAATAACGCCTCCAAGTGCATCGCATTTTACAAGCTGGCTCCGACAGAGATGCGTAGACGCAAGCTTGGCGTGGCAGAGTATTGGGCCTTCGGCGCATATAGAATTGATACGCAGGGCAGCTCTACTACATATATATGCACCCTTCCATCCCTATATCTGAGAGCACGATCACTGCCTATATAAGATTTAGGAACAAGAAACTTTCCTAACCTAGAGCAGCTTTAGAAGCAATTTACGGTAGTGATACGCAACCGCAAGTTTGGCGTGGAGAGCAAAAGAAGGTGCAAGCGCACTACCCAGAGCCTTCAGCGAATAAAGAGTGGATACGAAGTAATGTTTCTAAAGAATTACTGGATAGATGAATGCGCGAGCGCAACTCGAAACCAACCACAAAAGCAGTGCTTTAAAAGCGTGCCTGGTTTCCCCCTACTATCACATGGTATTCGCAGCAACAAGTTGCGCTCTTTTATGCCCATGTGAGAGTTGGTCATCGCCGATAAAGCTTTAATAACGAAAAAACCCCAAGTGCGGAGCAGCTTAAGAAGCAGTTTCCGGTAGTGATGCGCAACCGCAAGCTTGGCGTGGTAGAGCAAAAGGAGGGCGCAAGCGCCGCTACGTGTTTTTTGATACGAAACAGTGTTTCTAATACATCAAAAAACACCCTACTATCACA
>MABF01000075.1:19379-22657 GCA_002163025.1 'Osedax' symbiont bacterium Rs2_46_30_T18 | reverse complement strand
ATTTGATAGAACCATTTGGGCATTAACTGTTTTTTTGGCATATTCATCAACTACTCACTGATACTCTTAAAGAGGCGGCTATTGCAAAAGGTGCTAAGACTAAACTCAGCGCAAACATTGAGCCTAATATCGCCAAATACGCTGTCACTGGCTGCCCGTCCACGGCACTTTGCACCGCACTGGCACCAAAAATCAACACCGGAATATACAGAGGTATCACTAAAAGAGATATCAATACCCCACCTTTTTTCAGGCCCACGGTCAGTGCTGAGGCAATGGCTCCCACTAAGCTTAAAGTGGCAGTGCCGATCAGCAAACTGATTACTAATGTGGCGATTGCCTGCGTGGGTAAAAACAACATAATAGCCAACAGTGGAGCCATCAACGCCAGCGGTAAACCTGTAGTAATCCAGTGGGCGCAGGCCTTAGCCAGAGAAATCATGTATGTAGATTCAGGACTCAATAGTAACTGTTCCAGAGTGCCGTCGTCATAATCGGATTTGAATAAATTATCCAGAGAGAGCAAGGTCGCCAACAGTGCAGACACCCAGAGGACTCCGGGGGCAATTTGCGCCAGAAAATCCGCGGCAGGGCTCACTCCCAATGGGAACAGCACAGCAACCATTAAAAAGAAAATCAGTGGGTTTAAAAAATCCCCTTTGTGCCTGAAGGCAATTAACAAATCTCTACTGAGCTCAGCCCAGAACACTCTCATCATAGTTAATACATCAAATTTATTATTATCACCTAGCCACTAGCTAATTATCGTTAAATTGCCAACAGAGGTGTTCTTTGTTAGAGAGTAAAAACTCATCTAGTTCCCCAATCATCCAGATTTAGCCGCTGAATTTGCGAATTCAACGCTAGTTGCTGATGGGTTGTTAAAATCACAGTACCGCCACTGGCCGCAAAGGCACTGATATGCTGTTCTAGCGCTTCCACCCCCTGCTTATCAATAGCAGTGAAAGGTTCATCCAATATCCATAGCGAACCCCCTATCGCGCTACTTTTTTGCATATACAAACGCGCTAAATTAACCCGCCGCCTCTGACCCGCTGATAAGTTTTGACACAGAACCTGCTCATATCCTGCCAATCCCACCTCATTCAGAGCTGTAGAAATCAAAGCGGAATCTAGTTGCGGTTGAATACGAGCGTACCAGGTTAAATTTTCCAGCGCCGTCAGCCCCAGTTTGACGCTGACCTGATGACCAAAGTACAACAGAGAACTGTGGTAGCTCTCCAACTCATCAGCAAGCTGCTGTCCGCTATATTTAATTTGGCCTTCAAAATCATGGTATAAGCCACAGAGGATTCGTAACAGTGAAGTTTTACCGCTGCCATTGCTGCCGCCGAGATGTAAAATCTGTCCGTGTTGCAATTGAAAAGATAAATTTTCAAACAACACTTTATCATCCCGCTCACAAAATAAATCTTCAACCTCTAACAGCAGTGCTGCCACTTCCCACCCCGCGCGATGTATTTCGATATTTGGCTGGCATTGTACCAGTAAACATCAATATTCCCACCGACAATTGTTCTGTATTCATATTAAATAAAGGCATAGCCGACGGCTTTTTTTTGCATTCTGGATGAGTTGCTTTTTAAGGCAACGTAATTATCAGGCTGTACCTTAAACAAGCCCCTGCAATTTCGAAGCCTGCCTCTGAAATCATCGAACACAGCTCTGGCAGCACAGCAGGGTTACTCGCTGTTGCGCGGTTAAGGTCAAGACTAAAGCCAACAGACGAGCAGAAATAATTGTGCAATGCCTGCAGGCTAAATTTTGCTACAATATCTTTAGCACTTGCCGATAGCTAAAGAGAGGATTTTGTTAGCGCAAGTATTGGCAGTGTCCGCGAGAAAATTAGCCAGATC
Organism: 'Osedax' symbiont bacterium Rs2_46_30_T18; assembly: GCA_002163025.1. GTDB lineage: Bacteria > Pseudomonadota > Gammaproteobacteria > Pseudomonadales > Balneatricaceae > Rs1. The sequence goes on along the minus strand of MABF01000075.1, from coordinate 20,780 downwards.
TAAGAGGAGTACGCAACATGTCTGATATCTACTACGCGCGATCACCTCGGCTGAACTGGCTAGCTCAGCTGCAACTTCACTATTTAACTCAATTTTGTTTGGCGTCAGTAGTATTTTTCAAGCGGGTGCGATCGGCATTGAGACTGAGGTGTGAATGATGGATGCTCCGGCAATTGCACAGATAAAGATCTTAGACAATAAAACATCCAGCCCCAGCAAAGCGATCGAGTCGGCACTGCCAGTAGGCAAAACAGTAACAGCAAAAATCACCCAAGTCTCACCGGAACAGGCACGCCAGGATTCCCACAGAGTGAAGCTGGAAATCAATAAATCACTGCTGCAAATATCGGCTAAATTTTCCGGGTCAGTGCCTGAAAAGGGTAGCACCGTCAGCCTGCAGAGATCTGCCAGCGGTCAAATTCAATTAAGCCTCATTGCCAGTGGCGACAACGCGGCGAAACAAGCCAATAGCAATCCGACAAGCAGCTCTGCTACTGCAGCAAATACGGCTGCGGCGAATGATCGAACAGCCACACAGACACCAGTAGCAGCACAATCCAATGCACAAAACGCAGTTAAAACCACGAGCTCTGAGCAATCTGCCAGTGCCACCAGCGCAGCTTTAGCGGCGAAACTGGCTGCTAACAACTTGAGCCCATTACTGGCCAACAACATTAAAACACCTTCTGCGCAGGCCAATCCCAGCAGTGTCACGCTTAAAGTCCCTGTGACGATTAACGCCAGTGGAGCAGCGCTGAACATTATCGAGCAAGCACTGCCCAAAGGTGAAACGTTAAGCGCCAGAGTTGTCAATCAAGTATTAACCAATACCGGTGCAAACAATTCGGCTGTCGCGAACCCTAACACTGCGCCGGCAACAACCCGCACCAATAGCAGCGCTCAGGTCTCAACAGCCAGTGTGTTGCAAACCCCTGGCACCCCTAATAACCAGACGGCCAACCAAAGTACTGCACCAAATAACAATCCCGCTTCTGCTACTTTGGCCAGTGCCGCTAGCAAACCGGTGATTAGCCCGGGCGCTACTACTGGCTCTGTAAACACTGCCGCAACCACCGCGACTCCTGCTTCAATATCAACTACAACAACTAATCAGCCCTTGATAGCGGCTCAAGCTAACCCCAGTGCTCAAACAGCTTCTCAACCACAAGCTCCTTCTGCCGCCACCCAACCCGGCACATTACCGGCGACAGCCACTGTAACTGGAGCCAAACAAAGTGCCACCAGCCAGGCGACTGTTGCCAACAGCTCTACTAATGCTGTTACCAACAGCGCTACTAATCAAGCCGCGCTTGCTACCAGCTCCGGGCCAAGCAGCCCATTAGCTTCAAGCACGGGAGTATCCACAGTCGCTGCCAGCGGGCCTGCAGCGGCCTCTGTTAC
>MABF01000075.1:0-19364 GCA_002163025.1 'Osedax' symbiont bacterium Rs2_46_30_T18 | reverse complement strand
CAATAGCTTACCGCCAGGCCCATTAACCAGCCCAACAGCAACTGCTGTCAACACTACTGTTACTAGCAACTCGATCCAGCAAGGCCAAGCTACAACTAGCGCTACTGTAGCTGTCGCAACTCATACAGCGCCAAACACTGCCCAAAGCACTGCAACTGGGCCAGTCAGTGCACCAACAAATATTACTGGTAGCAGCGTTGCAAGTAGCACCGCAGTTAATAGCACACTAACAAGTACCACAGTAGCTAACCCTCAGCCTCATGCCTCCGCTGCCAATAGCCCACTACTGGGCGCTATCTCCCGGCCTGTTATACAGGCTCCCCCCTCCAGTGGCGCGCCTTTGCAGACCAGCTCTTTAAGCACAAATCCAATCGCCACCTCCACAGCGCCTACGGCTATAAGCTCAGACAAAGCCGCGGTGAGCATAACGAACACTCTTGCCAACACTTCAACCACAGTGGCGCCGCAAAATCAGCAGCTAAACAACTTACAGGCACAGACTACTGCGATTAAAATATCTGTCGCTGGGCAGCAAGTTTCTCTGCAGGGGCCGGCCAATTTGCCGCCGCTACAGAATGTACAGATAACCCGGACTAATGGCCCTCAGGCCAACATTCAGTGGCAACAGCCCGCTCAGAGCGCGGCGCTGGCCGTTGCTCCGCAGTTGAGTACCCGGCAGGCGCAAGTGGTTGAGCAGAGCTTACGTCAGGTATTGCCTGTGCAGATACCTATCGCCGAGGGCATTAACCAGTTGGTGGCACAATCAGTGCAAATCGCCAACTCATCTGCCAGCATCAATGCGCCTGTGGATAAAATAGCCCTGAGTATTATGCAGATGTTTGGGGTAAAGCCTGGTGCCCATACCAGCAGCGCCACCATTAAACGCAACGTGCAACACGGTGGCCTATTCACCGAGAGTAAACTACTCAACCACGGCGCTGGCAATCAGGGGGATATGAAAAATTTCCTGTCCAAACTCAGACAGATGGCAAAACAGTTACCTGCTGAACAGAAAGACATGTTACTCAATACGACCGACCGAATGCTGGCAAGGGTTACCGCCAGTCAGTTGACCCATGTGCAACAGCAACACACTAAAGGTGAGATCAGTAACGAGCGCACTTTTCAGGTCGACATTCCAGTGCAACAAAACGAGAAACTGGATAACGTCGAAATGGAGATTAAGCAGCGCAAACACCGCAACGAGCAGGGAGAGTTTATTTCAGTTTGGAGTGTCAAACTACATTTCGACTTAGCAGAACACGGAGAAGTAGATGCAGAGGTAGCCTTGAACCCTACCGACAATAGTATCTCTACGACTTTTCTGTGCACTAACTTAAACACCGTGCGCCAAATTGAGCGGGCTATGCCGAGTTTCAGACAACAGCTAAATCAGCAGGGATTTGAAATAAACACCTTACACTGCACTCAGGGATCACAAGCTGCTGCTGCCGCTAACAATCCAATTAACAAGCGCATAATTGACATCAGAACATGAGCAGAGAAGATAAAAATTCAAGGCCCGATTCCGCAGTTGCCCTAAACTACGATGTACAAGGGGCTGGTGTTCCTACTGTAGTAGCAAAAGGGCATGGGCAAATAGCGGAAAAAATTATCGAACTGGCTCGTGAAAACGATGTGCACATCCACGAGAACCCGGAATTACTCGAGATACTGATCCGTCTGGAAATTGGTGATGAGATCCCCGAGGCGCTGTACCGAGCCATCGCTGAAGTGATTGCATTTACTTATGAGCTTAAAACAGCGAACAAGTGACCTTAACTTGTCACTCCCCCTTTTTGCAGCTCCGAATTTAGCGCATCATCAATTTCCTGCTCAGTCAAAATATCTAACTGCTCAGTCCATTTTAAGTCAATCGCCTGCATAGTCGCATCGTGCTCCTGGCGTAATTGACGCCGCAGCTTGGCGGCGACAAAACGCGCTTTGGAGACTGGATTATCTAATAACAACTCAGGAATAGTTACCGGGCGACCATCATCCCCCACGGCCACCATAGTAAAGTAGCAACTATTAGTATGACGACTGCTTTTGGCGTGTATATCTTCGGCTATCGCCTTGATTCCCACTTCCATGGTAGAGCGGCCAACGTAGTTAACCTGGGCATAAAATGTCACCAGCTCCCCCACTTTCACCGGCTTTTTGAACTTCACCTGATCAACCGATAAGGTCACCGTGTATTGATGGCTATAATGCGCCGCGCAAGCATAAGCCACTTGGTCCAATAGTTTTAATATCGAACCGCCGTGTACATTGCCACTGAAGTTAGCCATTTCAGGAGTCATCAGCATAGTCATGACCAAGGGTTCCGCTAACTGCTGCTCTCTAGGTTTCTGGTCCATTGCGCTCTCACGTCTGAATTATAATTAAATAAAAACAGCTGTCGATCTTGTTGCTATTTGCTCGCCAGCCACCGACTAATAGTCAGTTATTTAAGCATGGACGATCTTTGCCATAACGCAAGTTTTGCTGTTCCATAACACTAACATAGCCAACACAACCGACACTTGTTAAAGCCATGATATTCAGTCAAATCAGAGCAGATAACAGAGCTGCGCTATTAACAACCAATGTGTAGCCATAACACAGATAATGCCGACTAAACTTAGACAAAAACCGCCAATAACTTATCCATAATTACAATATGCACTTTTTTTCATATTTAATGATATAGCCGATAATGTTAGTTTCTCTCTATAAGAACCCGTATTACAACTATAAATATGCACTTTACTTCATATAATAATATTTTAGGTGAGTCTATGGATGCCACATCCGCCCGAGCAAATGAAAAAATACAAGAAATCATCGCAGAGTTAATCGATAAACCCGGCGCCTTACTGCCCATTCTGCATGAAATACAGCATACTTTTGGCTATATTCCCGCACAGGCTATTCCAACCATTGGCGATGCGCTTAAGCAAACAGCTGCAGAAATCCACGGTGTGATCAGCTTTTACAGACACTTCCACACCAGCAAAGGTGGTAGCCATAGAATTGAAGTTTGTCGCGCTGAAGCTTGCCAGGCCCGTGGAGCCAGAGCGCTGGAAAGCCACGCTAAGAAGACTCTACAGGTTGAGTACCACCAGACCACTGCCGATCGCAACATTACCTTAGACCCTGTTTACTGTTTAGGAAACTGCGCTTGCGGCCCTAACATCCGTATTGACGACGATATTATCGGCAGAGTCAGCCCTGAAAAATTTGATCGCCTAGTGGACGGTTTAAACACTGTTTCACTGCAGATTCAATAGGAGGTCAAAGATGACAACAACTATATATTTGCCAAGAGATACGACAACACTGTCACTTGACGGTGAGCAAGTGGCTACTAACCTGGCGATAGCCGCTGCCAGAACTGGCACCGATATCAAGCTAGTGCGCAATGGCTCTCGCGGTATGTTCTGGTTAGAACCGCTACTGGAAGTACAAACAGATCATGGCCGTATCGCCTTCGGCCCGGTACAACCTGAAGATATCGATAGTTTGTTTGATGCCGATTTTGCCAATGCAAATTTCGATACCCCAAGCGCTCAACAGCACCCGTTGTATTTAGGTTTAACCGAAGAGATTCCCTACCTGAAAAAACAGCAGCGTTTAAGCTTCGCCCGCGCCGGTGTTATCGATCCTATTGATATAGATGACTATATAAAACACGATGGTTTTAAGGGGCTGGCCAAGTCACTACAACTCAGTGCCCAGGCTATCGTTGACGAGATCAAAGACTCTGGCCTGCGAGGCCGCGGCGGTGCTGCATTCCCTACAGGTATTAAATGGCAGACCGTATTAAATTGTCCGCCGCAACAGAAGTATATCGTCTGTAATGCCGATGAAGGCGACTCTGGGACTTTTGCCGATCGACTGTTAATGGAAGCCGATCCGCTGAGCCTGGTCGAGGGCATGACAATCGCCGCCCTAGCCGTGGGCGCTACTCAGGGTTACATCTACTTGCGCTCTGAATACCCGCAGGCACATATCATTCTCAATGAGGCGATCGCCAATGCCTACGCCAATAACTTTTTAGGTGACAACCTCTGCGGCTCCGATCGCAGTTTCCACCTGGAAGTGCGTTTAGGTGCCGGTGCTTACATCTGCGGAGAAGAAACGTCACTGCTAGAAAGCTTAGAGGGCAAACGTGGTCTGGTCAGATCCAAGCCACCACTGCCTGCTATCGAAGGCTTATTCGGCCAACCAACAGTGGTTAACAACGTACTGTCCTTCGGCGCTGTGCCACACATATTAAGTGACGGTGCCAAGGTTTATGCCGATTATGGCATGGGCCGCTCTAAAGGTACCTTACCCTTCCAGATCGCCGGTAATGTCAATCGCGGCGGCCTGGTTGAACTGGCTTTTGGAACCAGCTTACAACAGTTGCTGAATGACTTTGCCGAGGGTACTGTCTCTGGCAGACCCATGCACAGCATTCAGGTGGGCGGGCCGCTCGGGGCATACTTAACCCCAGAGCAATGGCAGACACCCTTAGATTATGAATCTTTCGCGGCGATTGGCGCCGTCTTAGGCCACGGTGGTATAGTAGTCTTTGACGATACAGTAGATCTCGCCGAACAGGCCAGCTTCTCCATGGAATTCTGTGTTGAAGAGTCTTGCGGTAAGTGCACCCCCTGTCGTATCGGCTCGGTCCGCGGAGTAGAAGTAATCGAGAAAATTCGCAACGGCGATAATCCGGAACAGAACTTAGAGCTCCTTGATGACCTGTGCGAGACCATGATAGACATGTCCCTCTGCGCTATGGGAGGAATGACCCCTTTCCCAGTGCAGAGCGCCATGAAAGCCTATCGTGCTCAATTGAGTGACCAACAGCAATCAGTGAAGGGGCATTAAAATGTTAGAATATTTTGAGCCGAGTAAAGATTTAGGCACACCAGCAGTATTGTCAGACACTATGGTCACTGTAGAGATAGACGGCGTCTCTATCACTGTTCCCGAAGGTACTTCAGTGCTGCGCGCCGCTGCACTTAACGACATTAACATCCCCAAATTATGCGCCACCGACAGCCTGGAAGCTTTTGGATCCTGTCGTCTGTGTGCAGTGCAAATTGAAGGGCGTCGCGGCTATCCGGCCTCTTGTACCACCCCGGTGGCACAGGGCATGCAAGTCACTACCCAGAACGATAAACTGGGCAAGCTGCGCCGCAATGTTATGGAACTGTATATCTCCGATCACCCGCTGGACTGCTTAACTTGTCCGGCCAACGGTGACTGCGAACTGCAGGACGTGGCCGGTGCCGTGGGCCTGCGGGAAGTCAGATACGGCTTTAGTGGTGAAAATCATTTAGAAGCCGAAAAGGATCACTCCAACCCCTATTTCAGTTTTGACCCGAGCAAATGTATCGTCTGCTCCCGCTGTGTACGCGCCTGCGAAGAAGTGCAAGGGACGTTTGCACTGACCATCGATGGTCGCGGCTTTGACTCTAAAGTGGCCGCTGGTCAGGATCAGGACTTTATCGATTCTGATTGTGTCTCCTGTGGTGCCTGCGTCCAGGCTTGCCCTACTTCAACGTTGATGGAAAAGAGCGTTATCGATCAGGGTCAGCCTGAACACTCTATCGTTACCACTTGTGCATACTGTGGTGTAGGTTGTTCCTTCGAAGCGCAAATGAAAGGCGACAAAGTCATTCGCATGGTGCCTTACAAAGGTGGTGAGGCCAACCAGGGACACTCCTGCGTCAAGGGACGTTTCGCCTTCGGTTACGCCACTCACGGCGATCGTATTAAAGAGCCGATGGTTCGCGACAGCATAGATCAGCCGTGGCGGGTCGTCAGCTGGGATGAAGCTTTCAGCTTCGCCGCCGCCAAGATCCACAAAATTCAAGATCAGTACGGTCGTGAAAGCGTCGGTGGTATCACCTCTTCACGCTGCACCAATGAAGAGACATTCCTGGTACAAAAACTGATTCGCACCGCCTTTGGCAACAACAATACCGATACTTGTGCCCGCGTCTGCCACAGCCCTACTGGCTTTGGTTTGAAAACCACCCTGGGAGAATCTGCCGGTACTCAAACTTTTGAGTCGATCAGAAAAGCCGATAGCATAGTCGTTATTGGTGCTAACCCCACTGATGCGCACCCGGTGTTTGGCTCGTTAATGCGCCGTAGATTACGTGAGGGCGCCAGCTTAGTGGTTATCGACCCGCGCGATATCGATCTGTTAAAAACCCCGCATTTAAACGAAGCGATTCACTTGCAGTTGCGCCCGGGCACTAACGTCGCCCTGATCAACGCACTGGCTCACGTGATAATGCGTGACAACTTACAAAATGATACTTTCATCGATGAGCGCTGTGATAGTGAAGCCTTTGTCAAATGGAAGGCCTTTATCAGCGAAGAGCGTAATTCACCACAGGCCACAGCCGAAATTACCGGAGTGGCACCTGAACTGGTGATTGCAGCGGCGCAATCTTACGCCAACGCCGGCAATGGCGCGATCTTCTACGGACTGGGAGTAACAGAGCACTCACAGGGCTCCACCATGGTTATGGGGATCGCCAATCTGGCGTTAATCACCGGGAACTTGGGACGTGAGGGCGTTGGGGTTAACCCGTTGCGCGGTCAAAACAACGTGCAGGGATCTTGTGATATGGGATCTTTCCCGCACGAGTTACCCGGATACCAGCACGTCGGCGTGAAAGCGGTCAGAGATAAATTTGAAGCCGCCTGGAATGTGAAGATAGATGACCAGCCAGGTCTGCGTATTCCCAACATGTTTGATGCGGCTATTTCCGGTAAGTTTAAAGGAATGTATGTGCAGGGCGAGGACATCGCTCAATCGGACCCTAATACTCACCACGTAGAAAAGGCGCTAAAGTCTTTGGATTGTCTGATCGTTCAAGACATCTTCCTCAATGAGACGGCAAAGTTTGCCCACGTATTATTACCCGGCTCTACTTTCCTCGAGAAAGACGGTACTTTCACTAACGCAGAGCGTCGCATCAACCGCGTGCGTAAAGTCATGCCACCACTGGCAGGACTCGCTGACTGGGAAGTGACCTTAGGTTTGGCTAAAGCACTGGGCTATGAAATGAACTACGCACATCCGAGTGAAATCATGGATGAAATTGCGATGTTAACGCCCACCTTTACCGGTGTTAGTTACCAGAAGCTTGAACAGCAAGGCAGTTTACAGTGGCCATGTAATGAAGAGTTCCCACTGGGTACTCCGACTATGCACGTCAAAGACTTTCCGATTGGCAAGGGCAACCTGGCGATCACTGAGTTCATACCCACCGAGGAGCGCAGCACTCGTCGTCTGCCTCTACTGTTAACCACCGGACGTATCTTGTCCCAGTACAATGTAGGCGCGCAAACACGCCGCACTGAGAACATGGCGTGGCACAGTGAAGATGTATTGGAAGTACATCCGCAGGACGCCGAGGACAGAGGCATTGTTGATGGCGATTGGCTGGGCATTACCAGCCGAGCCGGTAACACAGTACTCAGGGCAAAAGTTAGCTCGCGAATGCAACCTGGGGTGGTTTACACTACCTTCCATCACCCGGGCAGTGGTGCCAACGTTATCACGACCGACAACTCTGACTGGGCCACAAACTGTCCGGAATACAAAGTAACTGCGGTACAAGTTGAAAAAGTAAGCCAACCTTCAACCTGGCAAAAAGAATTTGTCGCTTTTGATAAGAAGCAACAGCGGTTCTTGCGCCCCGAGCAGCAATCAGAGGTGAATCACTAATATGGATCCACTAATATGAGTGAAAAAATACCCGGCGAAGTACTTCCTGCCGGGCATGTAACAGCTCATGTTCAACAGTGGCGCAGTGATCAACTGCTGCCACTGGAAGATCTGGTGGTTGAAGAAGCGCCTGTAGCATTGGTTTACAACGGTATTAGCCAGGCGGTGATGATGACCACCCCCTGTGATTTGCAAGACTTCGCTATAGGTTTTAGCTTAACCGAAGGCATTGTCGATAACCTGCAGCAAATATTTGATATCCAGCTTACCCAACATGCCGCGGGCTATGAAATTGCCCTGCAGATTAGCGGTCAAAAAATGGCGCAGTTAAAGCAGTACAAGCGCAGCATGACGGGTAACAGTGGATGTGGTCTGTGCGGAATAGAATCTTTGAGCACGGCGATTCGACCGGGGAACAGCGTTAACAGCGCTGCGCTGCCCGATGCAAAAGCCATTCAAAGCGCAGTCAGCTCACTGCCCAGTTGGCAGCCAATCCAGGCAGCCACCGGAGCTTGTCACGCCGCTATGTGGTGCGATATGCAAGGCAACAAAGTTCTGTTGCGCGAAGATGTCGGACGGCACAACGCCTTTGACAAACTGATCGGCGCGATGGCTGACAAAAAAATTAGCAGTGATCAAGGTTTTGCCGTTATATCCAGCAGAGCCAGTTACGAAATGGTACACAAAGCGAGCTTTTTGCAGTGCCCAACTTTAGTGGCGGTTTCAGCACCGACCTCTCTGGCGATAGCGCAAGCGAAACAACTCAACATCAATTTAATTGGATTTGCCCGCAGTGGCAGACATAACATTTATCACTCGTGTATGAGTGATACTGCGGATCAACCCAGCTGAAAAACGGAATTAGCATGAGAACAGCACAACAACAACTCATTCATATGGTCAATCAGATTGCCGCCAATAATCAAAGCGGCACCCTTGAAGACGCGGCTAAAGCCACCAGCTCGCACATGCAAAAATTTTGGGCGCGCTCAATGAAAGCAGATATTATCGAGTATTTAGATACAGACGGAGCCGATCTATCGGATGCATCCAAAGCAGCGGTAAAACTACTCTGATAGCAACACAGCAGCAGTGACAGCAGTGACGTGAATGCTGTTGTCACTGCCACTCGCTTGAGCTGCATTCACTGCACTTCCTAATACTGTACTTTCTATTCCTTTTCGCCCTTACTCTGTTGCCCCTGACTGTGTCTTTGCCGATTTCCCGATCTTAGCAACTGCATAGATTCGCTATTACTTAGTGCCCATTTTTGGCTGCATTTTTTTCTGTTACTTTCTGGAGACTAATCACATACTCTATTTCGCGGGTCTCTGCTTCGTTTAGTCAATAATAAGTTACTGTTACAAAATAATAGTTTATATATTTATCCAATGACTACTATAATAAAATGTTGCACATCATAGTCAGGCAGTCGATTGATTTATTACATCTAATAGGCCGCAAACGTCGAGGGGTATAGGTTGAGAATTCTGGATAATTCGAGCGCCGGTTTAAACAAGCAAATCCTGATTGTCACTTTAATGCCGCTGGTATTGCTGTCGATCGTTTTAACCGTCTATTTTATTTGGAACCAAACCACAGACAGTAAAAAGATGCTGATGCAGCAAGGGCATACTATTGCCAAGTTGATTTCAGTTAACGCCCGAGAGCCCATCTTAGACAACAACTTGCAGCAACTGCAGAAACTCAGCGCCACTTCTTTAGAATTAGCCGATGTAGCTGATGTGATTTTTTTAGACATTAGATACAAATTACTGCAGCGCTCTGCAACTTTTACTATCGATTTACAAGCGACCGCTCCCTCTATTTACCACAGCGGCTCACATTGGTATTTTGTCCAGGCGGTTTCTACAAGTACAGCTGTCCCCTCGCTATTTAACAGCGCTGTACAAAAATTGGAATCCAGGGAAATCATTGGCTGGGTTATAGTACTACTGGCGGAGGGACCTACTAATCAGCGCAACCAGAATACTGTACTAACCATCATTGCGTTCATTACAGTCATTTTATTATTTGCTTTTTGGGTCGCTGGTCGCTTCGCCCGGCAAATCATGATTCCTATATCTGAAATCACTTCTGTGGTTGATGCGATTCAAAAGGGTAATTTTGATGCCAGGGCTCGGGAATCTCATGCCGGAAAACTTCACGCTTTAGCCGACGGTATTAATCGCATGGCGATGCGTATTAAAGTTTCAACCACCGACATGGAAACGCGGGTAGACAGCGCTACCAGAAGGCTGCAATCAGCGATGCACCACCTGGAGCAGCAAAACGAAATTCTCGAGACAACCAAAGAGAAAGAAGTTGAGGCCAACCAAGCCAAAGACCAATTTTTGGCGCGTATGAGCCACGAACTGAGAACACCGCTTACCTCAATGTTAGGATTCGCCAAGATATTACAAGAAACTAACTTTAGCGATGAGCAAGTTGAGCCTATTCGCATCATCAACCACACTTCACAACTGTTACTGTCGATTGTCGACGACATTCTGGATTATTCTAAACTACAGAAAAATGCTGTGACACTGGAGCGCATAGACTTCAATGTCGAAACGGCGCTGCTGGATATTTTAGAGATGCAGGCGCCCATGGCCCACTCTAAAGGGCTGGAGCTCTCGCTGGTGAGCAGCAATGGCCGCTCGTTTGAAATAAAGGGCGACCCCACCAGGTTTAAGCAAATCATCAGTAACTTAGTCTCTAATGCGATAAAGTTCACCGACCGGGGCTCTGTCGCCATCAGCGCCGATATTCAGCATATCAGCTCACATCAGTCACTGATTATTATCAGTGTCACAGACACTGGAATAGGTATTTCCGATGAACAATTAAACAAACTGTTTAAAGCGTTTGTGCAGGCGGATACCTCTATTACACGACGCTTCGGTGGCTCGGGCCTTGGCCTGGTTATCGCAAAAACCTTAACCAAACTGATGGGGGGAAAGCTGGAAATATACTCTAAACAAAATCGCGGCACCAACGTCACTCTGCAAATCCCGACTTTAAGCAATACCGAACTTGAAGAGCCGCCTGAACAACCTTATCAAGAGCGGCATACTGTGCTTATCTACGACGAAAATCAGCACGCGAGAAGATCAATTGCCCTGATGCTGGAGCGCAAAGATTACAATTACCGCTCGGTTTCCAACTTGGATGACCTGCTCAAGCTGTTACCGGACTACGCGCATTTAATTATCGGTATAAAGTCTACTGACATTAAAAACAATCTGATCAATAAACTGTTGCCGATACTCAGCGAGCGCAATGAGATTGTCACTTTTGCCCTACCTAATGGCCACCCACTACCGGCACTTCCCAGCGGCATCTTCATCATCAACAAACCTATTCGTCCAGAGGCGTTAATAGCCAATGAAAATTTTAACCGCGATCGCAGTCAGCATTCAGATCAAGAATTATCGGTAGAAGCTGAAATTTGTGTGGTCGTGGCAGAAGATAATACCTTTAATCAGATATTAATCTCGAAAATTTTAGCGAAGCACAATATTAAATCTTATATTGCATCCAACGGTAAAGTGGCACTAGAACTGATCGCTAAACACAAACCTGATCTGGCCATCATAGATATACACATGCCGGTAATGGATGGCTTTGAAACCACTAAAATAATCCGCCAGAGCAGCCAAATGCCGATTATTTCGCTGACAGCCAATATTATTGAGCAAGATCATCAGAAAATTACTGCAGCTGGCAGCAACCGCATAGTCTTGAAACCTATCAACGATGTCGAACTTATCACTCATATCCGTACACTGACTAAAGCTGCCATCAGTAACCTTGCGCTGATACAGCCTAAAACCCTGGCCATTTCAGCCAATGACAGACAAAAAGACTTATTCTCTGTGCTTGAGCAAGAATCTGCGGGCGAAAAACCAATTGCGCTTGCCGTTAATGCGCCAAATAAACAACAGATTGCCACAAATATAGAAGATTACGACTTAGACCAAAGTGTATTACACACTGAGTTAGCACGCTTATTGGCACTTTTAGAAATGGCTTTTCGGGTGCCGGACAAGACAGAAATGCGCAGTATCGCCCATCAGTTAGTAGGTTTGGCCGGCTTATATGAACTACCCGAAGTGGAGCTGACCACTATAGAGTTACAGGGGATATTAAAAACTGATGATACCCGAAAAACCTGGCAGTGCCTGTCGAGGTTGATACGGATTGTCAATCACAGTGACCCCGATGAAGAATAATGCACTGATAAAGTTGGAAGTTCAGCTAATTTTCAGACGTTAGCATCAGTAGTTCAACTGCCAATAAGAAATCAAAACTCCCGGTATACAGGGGTAATAGCGATTAACTTTTCCAGTTTCACAATCAATAGTTTAATTTGTTCGATGCCCGCGCTGTTGTAACGTTTTGCACCGGCGGAAAAAGCCATTTTATTCCCTTGCTCTGCTGCTAACTCAAGCTGCTGGCACTGCAGCCTGATCTCATTTAAATCGGGGTCCGCTGAAATGGCGTGACCGATAAAGACCAACCACTTAAGCTCGGTTAACTCCCCTGTTACTAATTCCTCTAGCAGCTGTAACGCCTCTTCTCTGGATACTTGATAAACCGGAGGACGGCCAAAATAAAGTGCTGCAGACAAAATACATAAAACGACAGTAGTAATGGCAAATATCAAGATGAATTCATTCACTTGCGCAGCGCCATCAGCTCGCCCAGATGCTGTGCTTCCACTTTCACCTGATCGCCATATTGCTTTTCTACGTTATTCATCTTGCGGGTATATTCTTTACGCAGTTTTTTGTCCAGTGCTTTCCACTCTTTAAGCTTGGGGATATGTCCCGTTTCGGCAAAGACTAACTCGATCACCGGGAAACTGTTTTCAGCGATATTGGGCCGCAACTGATCAACCAGCATTTTCAGCCTGATACTCGCCTCAACCACTTCAATTTGTCCGGACGCCAATGCTTTGACAATAATATCAATGCTGCTACTAACGTACTCTTGTCGCTCATCGTGCTCGGCCATATGCTGCTCGATAACCCCCTGCTGGCGGCTCTTCTCAGCACTGGCTGCCTTTAATGTACGATAGATATAAAAACTTAGCGCCAGGATAAACAGGCAGCCAGTAACAATAGCGAAGTAGATCATAAATACACCCTTATTTGCGAGGCAAAAATTATACCTAGTTGCCACTTAGTGTCCAGCCTAAACATCTGTCTATAATGACCAGGCCTTGAGCATGCTATATTTTTTGATTGTTAAACTATTCTGACAAGCGCTTGTCCTAAAGCCATCGTTTACTGCTATTTTCAAAAAAGTGTAAGTATTATGAAGCCCATAGGAAAATTATTATTAACATTTCCAGGTAAGTATTGGAAAGATTTGACGCTGGCGGCATTAATTTTCACTGCTGTCACTGTGTGGATGCAACGGGATATGTTGCAACTAACCCAGCAAGCTGACAACTTTGTTCTGCCTGGTTTAAGCACACCATCAGCCGCAATTCTCAATCCTGGAGAGCGTACCTTAGTCTACTTTTTTGCGCCCTGGTGTAATATTTGTAAATTGAGCATTGGCAATTTGTCCAGGCTCAATGATGAGCTGCACACAGTCGCTGTGGCTCTTGACTATAAAAATGCTCAGCAAGTCGCAACTTTTGTCGGTGATCGCGAGTTAAAAGTACCTGTATTACTGGGCAACTCGCAAGTGGCAGCCGCTTATCAGATCAGTGTATATCCCAGTTATTATGTCATTGACGGACAGGGAAAAGTACTGGGCCGCAGCGCCGGCTACAGCTCTCTGGCTGGGCTTTTGTGGCGTACACAAAAAATATAATTAGAGTAGGAATTTAGATGTCCCAATCGCTAAACAAAACACAGTTGCAGCAACTTCAGGGAACTTTCTTAATGGAGTACCCACAAGGGTTTGCTGACCCAAAAATGCAGCTTATTTTAAAAAAACATCCCATCGCTAAGATGACTGCACTGGCCCGCGACAGCTTTCCTGTTTCAGCATCTGGCAATGTACATAGCAGCGCCCAACACATGGCTAAAATAGTCAGCCGTTCCTCAATGGTTTCGATGTTTGAAAAGCCCAAGTTTAAAAGTTTCATCAACAGTTTAAATGAATATGACAAGGCTTTTTTGGTGGATTCATTGCTGGAGTTTTTACACGCAGATCAACAGCGAGGCTTCGAGGGAATGTTGCAGGTACTGGCCACCGAAAAGTTGGCCAAGTGGAGTTTGATCAGTATCATACCGGCCTACTACGCTCCCGATAGCGAAGTTTTTATCAAACCTACTACAGTGAAAAATATCCTGCGCCATTTCAATATCACCGAGCTAGTCTACAAACCCACCCCAAGCTGGGATTTTTATCAGCGCTACCGTGAGTTGATCAATACTGCAAAGACAAAAGTTCATCCATCACTTACGCCCAACAACCCGGCATTTTGCGGTTTTCTGATGATGACAACTAAAACGTAAATATTAATAAGTAGGGCAAAACAGCCGCTCAAGCAAAGTTTTAATGCTATAAAAATGCTCCATCACAATTGATCCAAGATAAACTGTGAAATAAATTTTGAGCATTTAGCACTGCAAAAGCAAGATAGATATTCTGTTATCTCTGATCACAATTTTAAACTTTTAAAACATAAATGCAGTATTGGCGGCTAGCCGACAAGCCATTCTTAACAGACAATAAACCAAGTAAAAACAGCCTGTTATAAACAACCACTGAGCCGACACCGCGGCTAAGAGTAAGCATTTTAATCCGCTGGTTAAGTGCTTTACCGCCAGTCTATTAATTGAGCGCCATCTGCAAACTGTTGACCGTACTCACTATAATAGCCCCAAAGGCTGAAAAATTTAATTGCTTTAGCCGGGACCAAGTTTTAGCATTCCTGTGCAATCGAGCGAATGCTACCCAGCTCATCTCACTCATGGAATCTCGGATTTAAGATGACAGAAAAAATATTATTGATTGAAGACGATGAAAAACTCACTAAATTATTGAGCTTGTATTTGAGTCGCAATGGCTTCGAAGTTGAAGTTGGTCACAGTGGTACTGATGCTGTACCTATGCTGAGTAATAGCGATCCGGATTTATTGATCTTAGATCTAATGCTGCCTGGCATGGACGGTTTAAGTGTCTGCCGGGAAGTGCGCTCAAGCTATCATGGGAAAATCCTAATATTGACTGCCAGTGATGACGACATGGATCAAGTAGCCGCTCTGGAAATGGGCGCCGATGATTTTGTCTGCAAACCCTTAAAGCCGAGAGTGCTGTTAGCGCGTATTCGCATGTTACTCAGACGCAAAGAGCAGCCTGCTGAAACAGCACCAGAGCATAACCAATCGCAAGCGCTGCCAGAAGATAGTAATACCGTGCAATTGGGTGCGCTGAATTTAAATCAAATGACCCAACGCTGCATGCTCAACCAGCAATTAATCAATTTAACACCGAGCGAATTTGAGCTGTTGTGGATTTTAGTGGAGCATAAAGATCATGTACTCTCCAGAGAGCGCCTGGTAAAACTTACCCGAGGTATCGACTACGACGGCATAGACCGTACTATCGATAACAAGATTGTGCTGCTGCGCAAAAAACTGCAAGACGACCCCAGCTTACCCAAAAGGATCATTACTTTACGCGGCAAAGGCTATCTACTGGTTGCCAGTGAGTGGTAACCATTGGTAAAACATCGGTAAAGCATTGATAAGGCATTGGTAATTCACTCGCACATCATTGGTATATCTTTAGTAAATCACTGCAGAACCTTTAGCGCAGACTCGGCCAATACAATGGTATACATTTGCACGACTGAATGACCCAGGCTGCTATGAGAGAATAATAATAATTACTTAGAGAACTATTGTCATGGCCCGTTTATTTTTCACCTTATACATCGCCATTGTCGGTGCTGTTTTTGCTATCTTTTTGACTATTGATCAGTTGAGCAGTAAACACTTTTACAACGTCGAAGTTGAAGCTATTAGCCGTTCCGTGAATGCTTACAAGGGCCTGTTTGATCAGATACATCAGCTCGGCGGCGAAAAGATGATGATCGAGTCAATGCACCGGGCACTCAATACCGAAGACTTGTTACTGAAGGAGATCACTGACCCAGCGACTTTAGCTCTGCCAAAAATAAAAAACCATAAAATGTTTGTGCAAACGCGTTTTGGTGATGATTTCATAGTCTATTTTCGGATGCCAGACGATAAAATCTACAGTGTTGAGCCTAATAAAAATTCCAGACGCTGGCGAGCCGAGGAGACCTTAGGCAATGTATATATGTTCGGCTTCTTCTCTATTATTGCACTGATATTGGCCCCCTGGGTATATTTCCTGCAGCGAAAACTCAAGATTTTGGAACTGTCAGCGATTCAAATTGCCAACGGTGATTTCAGCACTCGAGTACCGGAGCAATACAAATACCGGGTCGGTGGCTTAAACGCTGCTTTCAATAAAATGGCGCAGCGCATCGAGCAGTTGATAGCCAGTCATAAGCGCTTAACCAATGCCGTTGCCCACGAACTTCGCACCCCTATATTCAGGTTGCGCTGTCAGGCAGAGCTCCTCGAATACGGCACCTCTGAGCAGGAACATCAGCAGTACATTGAAGGTATGGAAGAAGACCTCACCGAGCTCGATCAACTGGTCGATGAAATGCTTAGTTATGCCCGTATGGAGCGCAATGAGGAGATATTTGTATTAGCTACTTATGAACTCCAGGACTGGTTAAACAATCATCGACCCCTGTTGCAGCGCAGCTGTAAAAAAGTACTCTCTGTGGAAGTGGGTGAGCAAATATCACTGCAATTCGACTCCAGATTATTGATGCGAGCGCTGAGTAACCTAGTCCGAAACGCCGATATACACGCAGAGCAGAGTATTCAGATCAGATATTTCAGGCTGGATAAATACGCGGTTATATGTGTGGAAGACGATGGCAACGGTATTCCCGAGAAAGAGCGAAATAGGGTAATCGAGCCCTTTGAGCGCCTGGACGATGCCCGCACCCGCAGCTCAGGCGGACACGGTTTGGGTTTATCTATTGTCAGAGGCATAGCGCAACAACACGGTGGCAAGATAATCATTTCTCAATCCTCTCTGGGCGGCGCCAGCGTCAGTGTTTATTTACCATTAAAAGTGGTCTAAATAGCTGTTCACTCGACATAGTACTGCGGTTTCACAGCTCTTTTGCAGCCGATTTCTGCGCATTACCGACCGGTAATATAATCGCAGATTAACGGTGCTCAGACGCCGTTATTAACACCCTGGGCATTTATCATTGTAGAAATCGACCTAGGGTACTCTTGTATCAACAATAAAATACCAAACGCCTTCACCCACCCAGATACGTGCGGACAACCCTAGCTCATCTGAAAATTGACTATCTATACAGTCAGGCACTCTGGCAAAACTTAAAATCCCTTGCACAGTTGTACTCTCCTTGTAAAATGAGCGGTAACTGAATACAAAGGTGTACATAACAGCGATATTGTCTGCAGCCATGACAAGGCAAAATAGCGGCATTAATTACTTAATGTTCTATGGAGCGCAACATGCAACACAATAAATTTTTAATGGGTTTAACTTTAGTACCTATGCTCTTATCTACGCAGGTATTCGCAGGTGAGTTCACTTTGGGCCTGGGAGCTTATACTGCTAAGTCAGAATATAAAGACCTGAAGAACAGCTCAGGGGCCGTGCCCTTAATCGAGTATCAGGGGGATGGATGGAGTGTTAGTCCAGGAGGTCTCAGTGTTGACTTACTCGGCGATGAAGATGCTCCACTAAAAGTCAGTGCTATACTGGAATCTGGCGGCAGCGAGATGGACGCCTCCGATTCGAAATCTTTCAGCGGCGTTAAGGACCGTGATGCCAGTATCGATTTAGGTTTGCAGATGAGCTATGCAGTAGGTGCCGGTTCAATCGACGGTACCCTCACCGGCGATGTCTCTTCTACCCATAAAGGTTACGGGTTAGATGTTAGCTACAGCCACAACATCCCACTGTTTGGTGGCCACTTCCAGCCAACTGCAGGTGTTGAATTCAAAAGCGCAGATTATACTGATTACTACTACGGGGTAAGCAGCAGCGAAACTGCTACTGGCCGCGCTGCTTATCAGGCAGGCAGTGCTATTAACCCCTACCTGAGTTACAGCTACTTCTACCCAATTAACGAAAATGTATCGTTAATTCACAGTACTTCGGTGTCTTTTCTGGACAGTGAAATTAAAGATTCACCCCTGGTTGATCGCAGTAACACTTGGTCTTCATTTGTCGGTGTCGGCTACAAATTTTAAGCCACTGTTGAAGCTCTCTCGCCGGGCAAACATACGTTTGCCCGCGCTGCAATACACTACTATCTTAGCAGCCGATTTAGTCGCAGATTTCTCTGAGGAACTCGATCATTACTTTTACCTTACTCGGAGTAAACTTCCTCGAGGGACGCACTGCATACAAACCCAATGGTTCGGGACGAAAGTCCGATAATATTTCTTGTAGTTGCCGCTGCTCCAGACCCTGGGCAACGATGAATTCAGGCAGTAAACTAATTCCCGCGCCTTCAATCACCGCATCTTTTAATACATCACCGTTGTTAGTTGAAAGCGAGCCGCTGAGTTCGATGGCTTTACCATTGATGTAACGCCACTCTTCCCGGCTGCTCGTCAGGTTGTAATCCAGCCAATTGTGCTGACTCAACTCGCTGAGAGTTTGCGGTTCACCTCGCTCATCTAAATAGTCACTGGATGCACAAAAAATTCTGTTGATATCACCAATGTGGCTGGCAACTAAAGTAGAGTCCTTCAACGAGCCTATACGAATCGCTAAGTCTATACCCTCACCCACCAGATCCGTTAGTCGGTCATCCAATAGCAACTGTACTTTTAGCTGCGTAAAGCGGCGCATAAATCCGCCCAGCGCCGGTGACAGACAGGCAATGCCAAAGCTTAAAGGGGCAGCTATACGCAACGTACCTTTAATTGTCTCGCTGTTGCTGCGGATTTTTTCTTCCGCCTCGTCAAGTGACAGGAAGATATTTACTACATCAGCATAAAACACTCTGCCCGCCTCAGTCAGATCCAGCTGCCTTGTGGTTCTGTTTAATAGTTTCACCCCCAGCGCAGCTTCCAGGCTTGAGACACGGCGGCTGACGGCGGCAGTACTTGCCTCGAGCAGTTCAGCGGCCCCGATAAAGCTGCCAGCCTCTACCACAGTGATAAAACTGCGTAACGAAATCAAATCATATTGTTGCATTTTGCGTAAGTATCTTTTGTTTAAGAGCTTATTTATTACGACATGGTAAAAAAATACACTGGTTATATCAAGTGCCGCAGTCGCTTTTTACAGCAGAGCACTGGGCGCAAATATTTAATCAAACTTACAAGCGAGAGAATCATGAGCAAAGAAACTTTACTAATCATCGGCGCGGCAGGTAATAACGGCGTTGCGACAATCGCGGCACTCACAGAGCAACATGCGCAGCGCTTTAATGTCCGTGCAGGAGTGCGCTCTGAACACAGAGCCATTGAACTAAAGAGCAAATTTCCACTGATTGAAACGGTCGTTTTAGACTTGGATCAGCCTGAAACTCTGACCACAGCGATGCAAGGCGTGGACAAATTGTTCCTGA
>MABF01000337.1:276-3915 GCA_002163025.1 'Osedax' symbiont bacterium Rs2_46_30_T18 | reverse complement strand
ACTTCTAGGTAGCTAATCCAGGCCATTAACAACTGCTGGAAGTCTTCCAGGCCACAGCTGGACACTAGCCCCGACTCAGTCTCAGTGAGTTCCTGATACTCGTCGCTGTATTCATCCTCATAATCGTCATCTTGGTACTCTAAGCCAAAATCATCTTGCTGTTCTGACTCCAAGCGCTGCTGTAATACTGTGTTGGCACTTATATTGGCCTGTTGTCGGTTTAGCTGCAGATGAAACTCGCGACCCTCGAATTCAAACTGCCACAACTGCCCGGCTAACAACTGCGCCACCGCCACGGCTATCTTGTGTAGGTCCGCAGTGTTGCCACTGCTCATTTCAATATTTAGCCAGTGACTGAAAGCTTCCGCTTCCATGTTGAGTTGCGCCACTGGCCGGCCTAAATCGTTGCGGCTAAAACTATACTCCATCTAAGCTTCCCAGCTCGCTATGCTGCACAAACAAGTCGGCTATCTGGCTTAAATACTGCTGGTCGATCAGATCGAAGCGCTGCAGTTCAGGGCTATCTATATCCAATACTGCAACCACTTTGCCTGCATGTGTAATCGGCAGCACAATTTCAGAATTAGAGGCTGCATCACAGGCGATGTGCCCATCAAATTGATGCACATCAGCGATGCGCTGTATTTCACCTGTCGCAGCAGCTGTTCCGCAGACCCCTCTCCCTAAGGGAATACGCACGCAGGCAACCTGACCCTGAAAGGGCCCCAGTACCAATTGTTCTGCCTTTAAAAAGTAAAACCCAGCCCAATTCAAATCCGCCAAATTGTTGTAGATAAGCGCGCTGATATTTGCGGCGTTAGCGATATAATCGCTCTCGCCACTGAGCAGCGCCTTGGCCTGCTGGACTAATAGTTGATAATCTTGTTGCTTCGTTTGTATATCTGTAGACACTTGTTTCAATTCTCTTAATGTTGTCAATAACAGCACGGTTATCGAACCTGACTATAAGTCGTTAATTTGGTTATTGGTGTGGTACTTTTTGGACGTCACATAGCCCTCCATCGATCCCACTTGCTCATCCAGGCGGCGCAGTCTATCGCGAATGTCCTGTAGGCGGCTACTGGCAGGTTTGTGATAGTTGAAAACTTTATTTGAACTATCATGCCCCCAATCGTCCGCTGTCCTGGGTTGACGCTTTGCTAACATAAAGATAGCTACCACATAGCCAATAAGCGCGATTTGGAAAGTAAAAATAACCAAAGAGATAAATATTAGCCGCGCCACCCAAACTGGAATCTCAAAGGAATCGGCAAAACCTGCGCAGACTCCGGCAATTTTTCCGTCGCGAGTATTACGGTATAAATTACGCTTATAACCATTGGCTTTGTTGGGCCCATTTGGGTCACGTTTTTTCCTGTTACATCTCATCATAAGTCCTCCATGGGCAATCAGTGATTATGATTGCGCCATCCTTTGTGTTGGTCATCTAAAATTGCTTCTAGATTGTTGATACGTCCAGACAGCTTCTCGATAGTTTGAGCCACTTCTTCAATCACTATTTGATCGTCCTCAGACAGACCTTTGTTCTCTTTGTTTTTGCTCCAGTAGTGCAGTATTAACCACAAGGGCGCAACTATGACTAAAAACACCACCAAAGGAACAAAAATTACCACCATCCCCGGCATACAACCTCCTACATATTTAAGCTTTGATTTAGGTCTTTAACTTGACCAACCTTGTTTTGATCTCGGTATTGACAGCCTTTTTGTTTGTTTGCTTTTACTCCAGTAGTGTAGAGCTAGCCACAGCGGTGCCACTGCGACTAAAAACACGACTATAGGGACAAACATAATTTCTGTTGCCGGCATATAACCTCCTGGCTTTATTTAGCTTCGAATTTAGACTTCAGCTCCGCCAGTTCTTTTTCGATTTCATCACGAATCGCCAGATCGGCAATTTCATCGGAGAGTGAGTGATTGCCACGACCCATGTCATAAGACTCGACCTCTGCTTCCAGTTCTTCCAGACGCTGTTCGTACTGCTCAAACTTATCGAAGGCTTTGTTCAACGTTTCACGGTTGGTGCGCTTGCGCATTTCCAGACGCGAACGACCTGTTTGCTCTCGTACTTGTAACTCTTTTTGCTTGGCCCGGGCAGCATCTAATTTTGACTGCAGCTGTGAAATTTCATCACTTAGCAAAGTGATCTGCTCATCGATAAAGGATAACTCTGCACTGCCCGCTTGAACAGCTTCTTCGGCGCGGCGTTTTTCGATTAATGCGCCTTTAGCTAGATCTTCACGTCCCTTGCTGATTGCCAGTTCAGTCTTTTCCAACCAGTTGCCAGCTTCGCTCTGCAGTGCTTTGACGCGACGCTGTAGCTCTTTTTTGTCGGCAATAATTTTTGCTGATGTAGTTCTCACTTCGACCAAGGTATCTTCCATTTCCTGAATCATCAGACGAATCATCTTTTTTGGATCTTCAGCACGGTCTAATAGAGAAGTTAAGTTTGCATTTACTATGTCTTGAAAACGAGAAAATATACCCATGATGTCACCTTTGCTAGTTACTATTAAGATTAAATAAATCTTTGTTATTTCGTAGCATGTATATAGCGAAAGCCGTGCCAACTTTTAGAACTTTATAAGCAACTGATTTTAAACAGTTAAATATAATATGATATTTGTTTTGTTTTTACTCCAGCCATTATCTGGCTAAATTATTATATTTATGGTTTATTTGACCAATGGAAAAACAAATAATACTCGGCGAATCTACACTTCTCACTCAGGCCTTAGAGCAGTTGAGTGTCATTGCTCCGTTAACTAAACCGGTTTTAATTGTCGGTGAGAGAGGCACCGGCAAAGAGCTGGTTGCCGAGCGCTTGCACTTTTTGTCTCTTCGCTGGCAAAAACCCTATTTAAAAATCAACTGTGCGGCGATGAACGACAGTTTATTGGATTCAACCTTATTCGGTCATGAGGCCGGAGCTTTTACCGGTGCCACTAAAGCCAGTAAAGGTTACTTTGAGCGCGCCAATGAAGGCACCTTATTTTTGGATGAACTGGGAACTGTCTCAACCCGCGTCCAGGAAAAGCTGCTAAGAGTTATAGAGTACGGTGAATTTGAACGACTCGGCGGTCAGCAGAGCATTCAGGTTGACGTGCGTATCATCGCCGCCACTAACGCCGATTTAGTAGAAATGGCGCAATCTGAAAAATTTAGGGCCGACTTGTTAGACCGACTAGCCTTTGATGTTATCAACTTACCACCACTTCGCTATCGCCCTGAAGACATCCCTATACTGGCGGAGCACTTTGCCATCGCCATGAGCCGGGAACTACAGCGCGATGTTTTTATGGGCTTTAGCGACAGCGCCACTGCTACTTTGCTCAGCTATCAATGGCCGGGAAACATTCGCGAGTTAAAGAACGTGGTGCAGCGCAGCGTCTACCGGCAGCAGGAGTGGTCGACACCTGTGCAGCAGATAATCCTCGACCCTTTCAGCACCCCCTGGACAAAGCTACCCAGCGTACAACCCAGCAGTGTCGCTAGTGAAAAAAGCCCCGAAGAACTTGTACCGGCAGAATGCGACAATGACACCGTGAATGATGGGCAACTAAATCTAAAGCAGAAAATCAGCGCTTTTGAAGTACAACTGATCCAGCGAGCACTGCAG
>MABF01000337.1:0-240 GCA_002163025.1 'Osedax' symbiont bacterium Rs2_46_30_T18 | reverse complement strand
AGCACTGCAGCAACAGAGGTATCACCAGAACAATACCGCCGACGCTTTGGGTATAACTTACCATCAGCTGCGCGCCTATTTGAAAAAGTATCCGCAATTGATACAAAGTCGTAAGTCGTAAGTCGTTAGTCGTTAGTTACAAACGGGCCGCTGCTATTAGTGTATTTGCCGGTGGTTCGATAGCAGTGTTTTGTTAGGGTTTTAAAAATACTGATAAATGGCGTAACAGCTGCGCGCATG
>MABF01000179.1 GCA_002163025.1 'Osedax' symbiont bacterium Rs2_46_30_T18 | reverse complement strand
TAAATCTGCTGACAACAAACTAGCCTTACCCCCATACAAACCTGCTTAACCGCGCCTGCATAACAATTAAGCACTGCTGTTGCAGCGCCCTGAGATCGAGAGGAGCAGCGAAAGCAACGCCAGCAGGCAGAGCTGGCAACCGCGCTACAGCTGCTGCAGAATCCATATAGCACTTAACCCAACTTACTCGTCAACCGCATCACACTAATCAGAAGCCAGATAAAACTTTTTTAGACAGTCAAATCGGATACAATTGATCAACAATTTCAATATATTTTAGTAATATTACACAATAAAGTTGACGATTATGCCTAATATATTTAAAATCCCTTCAAAATCTAGTTTAATTACAAGAAACCCGAGCTTACGATGAATACTCCCACAGCAACCGACTTTATAATCTTTGGCGCCCTAGGTGATTTATCACAACGTAAGTTACTTCCCTCTCTGTACGATTTGGAAAAAGACCAACTCATTCCAGAGGGGAGCCGAATTTTATGCCTTGCCAGACAAGCATCTGACACCGACAGCTTTTGCGAGAAAGCCACTGCCAGCCTGCAAATCCATGTTGATAAAGACAGATTTAATCAGCAGACACTGCAGACATTATTGGAGAGAATTTGCTATATCCAATTAGATTTTTCTCAGGCTGAACAATACGCGCAGTTAGAGACACAATTAGGCGCGATAGCGGATCAACAGCGTATTTTTTACTACGCCACCGCCGCCGAGTTCTTCGGCACTATCAGTAAGTTTTTGGCGCAATACAACTGCATAGACAGCGGCAGCCGGGTAGTGCTGGAAAAGCCACTGGGCTTTGATCGAGAATCTTCGACACTGATCAACGAAGAAGTGAGCCAGTATTTCAGCGAACAGCAAACCTACCGAATCGACCACTATCTCGGTAAAGAGACTGTGCAAAATTTATTGGCGCTGCGCTTTGCCAACCCTATCTTTGGCACTCAGTGGAACCAAAATTACATATCCCACATTGAAATAACCATAGCTGAATCAGTGGGAATTGAGGGACGCTGGAGCTATTTCGACAAAGCCGGGCAGATGCGTGACATGGTGCAAAACCACTTACTGCAACTTCTGACACTAGTGGCAATGGACCCGCCAGACGATTTGTCTGCTGACAGTATTCGCGACCAAAAAGTTAAGGTGCTAAAACAGCTGAAACAAATAACCTTGGCCGAGCAAAAAGAGGCAGTAGTTTGCGCTCAATACGACAGCGGTAACAATGACACCGAGCTATTACCGGGCTACAACAGTGAACCGGGCGCACAAGGCGACAGCGATACTGAGACTTTTGTCGCTATAAAAGCGGAAATTAGCAACTGGCGCTGGGCCGGAGTGCCTTTTTACCTGAGAACCGGTAAGAGAATGAAGCAAAAGCTCACTCAGATCATTGTTCACTTCAAACAGCAGCCGCACTTCATTTTTGATCCGCAGCAGAGAGACATAGCCAGTAATAAACTGATTTTGAGCTTACAGCCAAATGAAGGAGTTTCACTGCAAGTACAAACTAAGTCCCCAGGTATAAATAACGACATACAAATTCAACCTACTATCCTGGATTTAAACTTTAATCAGGAGTTTAGTGGTGTACGCACCCCACATGCGTATGAGCGACTGCTACTGGAAGTCATTAAAGGCAATCAATATCTGTTTGTCCGCCGCGATGAAATAGAGCACGCCTGGGCCTGGTGTGACAACCTGATGCAGCACTGGGACAGCAGTGAACACATTCTACACAAGTACCCCGCCGGCAGCTGGGGCCCAACTGAGTCGGCGATGATTATGCGCAAGGACAACAGACAGTGGTTTGGAGATAACTAATATGGATTTACTCTCAAAGGTTAACTATCGCGCCTTTAGCGACCTGCAACTACAAAGTGAATTTCTGGCAGACACTGTGGCACAGATTCTAATACAGCAAATAGCAACGAGCGGTTCAGCTACACTTGCGGTATCGGGGGGCAGCACCCCAAAATTATTTTTCACCAGCTTGAGCCACAGAGACATTCCCTGGGAAAAAGTGACGATCACTTTAGTTGATGACCGCTGGGTTGAGCCATCACATGCAGACAGTAATCAACAATTGCTGCAAAATAATTTGCTGCAAAACCGCGCGGCAGCGGCAAACTTCATGCCATTGTTTAGATCTGGATTGACCGCCAGTGACGCTGCGGCCGTGATTAACGCAGACTTCGCCGACGTAAAGCAACCATTTGATGTAGTGCTACTAGGGATGGGCAACGATGGGCACACCGCCTCGCTATTCCCCTGCAGCCCTGAAATAGATCAGGGATTTAGCACTCAAGATACTTATTTAGCGACCCAGCCGAGCACTGCCCCGTACAGCAGAATAAGCCTGAGCGCCCATGCCATTTGCAGTGCCAGACACTTATTCCTGCAAATTAAAGGCGAAGATAAACACCAAACCCTACAAAAAGCGCTATCTGCTGAAGACCAACTTTCCATGCCAATCAGGCATTTTTTAAATCCGACTACCAATGTAATCTGGTGCCCTTAGGAGCAATATTTATGTGGACAGACAGGCAAAACCATTCATTAATTGATGATTTCTGCACTCAATCACCCATTATTCCGGTGGTTGCTATTGCGTCATCCACAGATGCTATCCCCCTCGCCACTGCTTTATTGGAGGGCGGCATTAATGTTATTGAAATCACTCTGCGTACCGCTGCAGCATTAGAGTCAATGCAACTGATCGCCAAGCACCTACCAGAAATGAAAGTGGCTGCAGGCACTGTGCTGAACCCATTACAATACCAACAGGCAATCGATGCCGGCGCACAGCTTGTGATCAGCCCGGGCATCACTGAAATCCTACTCGACAAAGGCCAGGACAACCCAGTAGCACTTTTACCTGGTATCAGCAGCGCCTCTGAACTGATGCAGGCGTTAGACAAAGGCTACTCTCGCTGTAAATTTTTCCCAGCAGAGGCTGCGGGTTCTATCGCTATGCTCAAAGCACTGAACGGCCCTTTTGGACAAGTGAAATTTTGCCCCACAGGCGGTATCACTTTAGAAAATGCAAAATCATTTTTGGCCCTGAGCAACGTAATTTGTGTGGGCGGCTCTTGGCTCTCCCCGAGCAAGCTAATAGAACAACAGGACTGGAACGCCATTAGCCGCATTGCCCAACAGAGCTTAGACAACGCGCAGCAGTAGCAACAACTGGCAAGATGATAAAATCAACACCTTTTAAGCGAACCGGTGACCGAATTGGTCACCGGCTTTTTTTAAGCTAATTCAATCTACAGCGGCCAGCAACCACCTATAAAACGGGTAATTTCCTGCGCCGTCTCTTTTACCACAGCTCCAAGCTCCAGAGCCCTTGCGTCGCCGATTCTGGCCAGTGGTCCCGAGACAGAAATGGCCGCTAACGGGTAGCTTTTCTCGTCGTAAAGGCAGGCGGCAACGCAGCGCAGACCTACCGCGTGCTCTTGATCATCAAATGCCCAACCCATAGCCGTAGTTTTATGCAGCGCCTGCTGGAAATTTTCTTTAGAGGTAATAGTCCAGGGAGTAATGGTGTCTAAGGTCAAATCAGCCAACTGCTGATTTCGCTCGTTTTGCGGTAATCCAGCCAGTATTGCCTTACCTACTCCAGAGGCATGCAATGGCGAAGAACTACCCAGAGGCACCATCATGCGCATCATTTCACTGCACTGCTGCTGGGCAATAATGACCGCTCTTCCACTTTGCAAAATAGACAAGTTGGACGTTTCGCCCACTTCCTCGACCAACCTTTGCATAAATGGCTTAGCCTGGCGAACAAAGTCTCTGCTGGCAAGAAACGCATTGCCGACCTTAAAACCTGTAGTGCCTACATACCATAGTTGCTGAGCAATTTCCTGACGGACGAACCCTTGCTGCTCTAAGGTATTGAGTAAGCGATGAGCTGTAGAGGCGGGCAAATCTAACTGTGCGGCTAAATCTGTGAGCAACACCCCGGATTCAGCTTCGGCAATTTTTTCCAGCAGCGCCAATCCTCTGGACAGGGATTGCACCTGAGCAATGCTTTTATTAGTGGTGGGAGGCCTGCCCGCTTTGGCTTTACTTTTTAGATTCAAGTGAGTCGCTGCTTAAGTTGTGAGTTGATCGGATAATTTACCACTTAGCTATAGCGGGGAATAGCAAAACTTCCCTATCCTAAATTGAGCGGCAGAGCAGTGGTATTTTTCCTCTCCCCCAAGACAAAGTTAGTGGTCGCACTGCGCACTATCGGTAAACGCAATAATTGCTTTAATAAAATGTTTTCTATTTCAGCAATATTGCTGGCCACTATCTTCAGAAAAAAATCATACTCTCCGGAAACCGAATAGCACTCAGTAATATTGGCATTATCCGCAATAAATTTCTCGAACTGGGCTATTTCCTGATCTGAAAAAGAGTTCAGCGCCACACTGACCAGCGCCATTACTTCCAGCGCTAGTGCCTGTCGATTCAAAATACCGACATAGCGCTCGACAATACCATCGCTTTCCAACCTTTTCAGACGCCGTAAACAAGGCGCTGAAGTCAGATTAATTTTATCCGCCAGCTCCTGAT
>MABF01000317.1 GCA_002163025.1 'Osedax' symbiont bacterium Rs2_46_30_T18 | reverse complement strand
GCTTGTTGGAGATGGCATCGACTCTGTATCCAGCTTACAGATGGGCCCTGTTAGCAACAGACAAATCTTAGCTCGAATGTTTTGGCACATTCATCCTTAGCACCTCCTCCAATAACAAGACAATAGCGACACAATTTGCTGCTTTAGTGCCCAGCGGCTTTAAATAGACCTTCTTTGCTGAAACTCAATCAATTTTTTCTCCATGGAATCAGTATCTCACGGCTCTGATAGAAAATACCCCTGCATGTAATCGACTCCTGCAGCATTCATATATGCATATTGTTGTTCTGACTCAACAGCCACTGCGACAACCTTAATTGACATCATATTGGTAAAAGCTATCATTGAACGGACAATATTGTCATTTTTGTTGCCGCTTTTCCCACCCTGAATAAAAGACTTATTAATCTGCAGATAATCAAGGTCTAGTTCAGATAAAAGCCTTAGCGAACGGTATCCGGCTCCATAACAATCTATGGACAATTTAACCTCCATTGATTTGAGCTCACTTTAAACAGCAAGAAGGAGGCATTGATGGTGGGGAGGAAACAGTAGACAATAAATACAACCACCTGATTTAACGGCGGTTTATCAAGATGCTAGATGCGATAAATACTGATTGTATTTTTTAACTTGCTACGGACTGAGACCTATCGGTTAGAGCGGGTAATGTGATTTACAGAGGATGTAAAACATTATTGGTTAACCACACAACTAGACTTGGTAAAGATACTTGGCGCTTACCTGGCAGCAAAAATAACCAGCTACGAAAAAAATGTTAATTGACAGAGGGAAAACGCTGCGGTTCAATTTCCAACTGAACTTTGAACTTGTCAAACACCGACTGCTTAATATCATCTGCTAACTGCATTAGCTGGCCAATACTACTCTCACCAGTATGTATCAGCACCAACGCCTGCTTAGGATACACACCTACACCTGAGGCGAGATACCCCTTCCATCCGCAATGATCAATCAACCAACCCGCTGCCACTTTAACTCCACTGCAGGCACTAGGATGGCCAACAATTTTTGGAAAATCTCCTTGTAGTTGTTGGAACTGACTGTGACTTATAATTGGATTTTTAAAGAAACTGCCTGCGTTGGCAACCTTCACAGGGTCTGGTAATTTATCTGATCTGATTTCACATACCGCCTGGAATACGTCTTTAAGGGTAATATTGGCGAGTGACTGCTTATGCATATAATCTTTCAGCGCTTGATATTTAAACTCTATCGCTAGCCTTTTATGCAGCTTCAAATCGACTGAGGTGATAATAAAGCGGCCTTTACTGCGTTTAAAAACACTGTCCCGATAGGCAAATTGACACTCTGAATTATCCAACTCGACAAATTCTTTAGCCAGACAATCCCAGGCCCTCACTTGCACCAAAACGTCTTTAAGCTCAGTACCATAAGCGCCTATATTCTGTACCGGAGACGCACCTACCAAACCAGGTATCAGAGCCATAGTCTCTATGCCCTGCCAGTTATTCACTACACTCCACTGCACCAGTTCATGCCAGTTTTCGCCTGCACCTATGCGTATCAGCACTTGCTGATCACACTCTTTAAGCACGGCCCTACCCATCACTTGCATATGCAGTGTCAGTCCTGGAATATGCTCATCGACTAACACATTGCTACCACCAGATAGCACTTGATAATCCAACTGATGAAGCTGTGCATACTGCAGCGCCTTTAACAAATCATCCTCACTGGCAATGCGGGTGAACTGTTCGGCAATTGCATTAAAACCTAAGGTGTTTAATGCAATTATATTTTTGTCAGCTTCTATGGATAACAAGGTAGATCCTAAATTTTGGCAGTTAGCAGATCAGAGCATTGATCAAAGCCGCTAGTTTACCTGTTTAACTGATGCTTTGCCCGTAACTGCCACAATATATTTTTACGGGTGTCCTCCACTCTATCAGCCCTTGATTAAAGCCTTGATCTGCAGTCAATAAAAACCGCTAGTGTCTGCTCCACTCATTCTAACGCTCGCTTGTAAACGCACACCGTTGTCTGTTGTTGCCCTTTTATCGCCATGATTCACTGCGGATCTAAAGGATTTTAGCCCGGCTCAGAAAGACCCTTTGTTAACGGCATCACTGGCGTCTGAATCTCTATTCTGTGCAGATCACTGCTAACTGCGGTAACTCAGCATTGCCCATGGCATTTTGTAACTGATATTTGTGTGACTTAAGTCAGGATAGTTTTAACTAATTTTTTGCTAAATCGAAGATAACATTGATTAAATTACAGTTTATAGAACAGGAAGTGTTTTGAAACCTAGCCATTACATGACTGCGCATTTTTTCTGGAGCAGCGTCTGCAGGCGAGAAAATGTACCCATTTATCAATGCTAAATTTGATATCAATGAGCCCAGTGAAGCTTCCACCATAGACAGATAATTTGGGGCTATTGAAAATGCTAGTAGCTAGCTGATTACTGACTTCATTAGAGATGCTATCAGAGACTATTGATGAATATTGCAGCGATTCACATTAATTAAAGCGCTACTTTCTATCTATCGGAGGTAAAGCGCTACTTTTTATCTATCGGAGATAAAAAGTAGCTGTAGCTGATTAGCCAATATTTTCCAGACGCTTAAAGGCCGTCAAGGTATTAACCAACAACATGGCGATGGTCATAGGCCCGACACCACCTGGAACAGGAGTGATAGCACCGGCTTTCTCAACAGCGCTGGCATAATCGACATCGCCAACTAATTTATTCTTGCCGTCGCGCTGAATGCGGTTGATACCGACATCGATAACACAAGCTCCCGGTTTGATCCAATCGGCATTGATCATTTCCGGACGCCCTACTGCTGCCACTAAAATATCGGCTTGCGCACAAATAGCTTCGATATTTTTGGTGCGTGAATGCACAATAGTGACAGTGCAGCTCTCTTGTAACAAAAGCGCGGCCATCGGCTTACCAACGATGTTTGAACGACCGACAACAACAGCGTTTAATCCGGACAAATTCTCGCCCAGTGCGCTTTTAATTAAGTGCACACTGCCATGTGGAGTACAAGGTAATAAACTTTCATCTCCTATAGATAAACGACCGACGTTTACCGGGTGAAAACCATCGACATCTTTTTCCGGCAAAATAGCCGTCAACACAGTCTTTTCATCTATTTGTTTAGGCAGCGGTAACTGCACTAAAATTCCGTGTACATCAGAGTCATTATTTAGCTGCGCAACTAATGCGAGCAACTCTTCTTGACTAGCAGTTTCAGGAAGGCGGTGTTCATTAGATATAATGCCAACTTCTGTGGCTTGCTCCCCTTTGCGACGAACATATACCTGACTGGCTGGGTCTTCTCCAACTAAGACAACAGTAAGGCCCGGTGCTTTTCCTGCTTGTTCTTTCGCAATAGCGACATCTACCGCTAATTTTTTACGAAGATTACTGGCGAAGGCACTACCATCAATTTTGTTACTCATCTTGTTAAGACACTCCGATAAAGAATTTTATTTGCTGTATTGATAATTAATTCTGTTAACTATCCATTTATTATTTTTTTGTTTGGCGATTATACAAAAAAATGAACATATTAGTGGTTATTTTTGTGCGATAAATATTTTAAATTGCTCTTGCAAGTTCATCTCCATTTCCTGCAATCTGGAAATTGTTGCTTTATCAATAGTTAAGCCCTCTCCCAACAGTAAAATACCTTGCTTACAGATCAGATCTCTGGTCATTCGCATGCCAATTTTCAAATCAATACTCTGCACCAGCACATCGTGCATCCCCTTTCCCGTCCTGCTCAACTCAGGGAGGATAGCTGCCAGTGTATTGACAATATCGTCGCTGTATTTTTCACTGGCATAGTTATCCAAATATGCTAGCGCCTCAACCGTGCTTAAAGGCCTGTCGGAATATCTTCCTGAAACCAGCTCGGTATAATCATTCACTACTGCCAGTACTTGTGCTTCAAGCGAAATCTCGTCTGCGCAAAGCCCCTCCGGATAACCTGACCCGTCTAAATATTCTTTGTGCTGTAAGACAATTTTTGCAGCACTGTCCAACGGCCTGACAATCATCATCGCAGCGTGAGAGAGAGTCGGATGGCAATTAAATATACGCTGTTGTTCGGCGCCAAGCTTAATGTAAGGAGTATGCAAAAGCTCATCACTAAAGCCCATTTTACCGATATTGCGTAAATGCCAGGCATCAGTTACGTCTTGAATTTGCTCTTCATCTAACCCACAGGCCTCAGCCATTTGTTCTAGCAGGTAATTAAGTTGTTGATTGCGACCACTGGCACGCTGACCCATTCGGGTAAAAACCTGGTTAGAGAGCAAACGAACATAATGTTTGTTAGCCTCCCTGGTGTTTTTCAAGAGAGTCTTGAGACCTGTTTTCAAACGCTGCGTTTCAATCTCATGTTCGGCTAAGATTTGTTTTAAACGGCGCTTCTTAATCAATTGCACAAACTTCTCTTGTAGATCACTAACAATACGAAATAAGCGTTTCTCCAGGAAGACATCATTGACCGGAAAAATAATAAAGTCGCGGTATTGTGCTTGCTGATGCTCCGTTAGAGACAAGATTTTTTTTGCAGGGGCCAGCAGATAAGCCATCCCATAAGGCGAAGCCACTTTTAATTGTCTGACAAATTGATCTAAAATTTGATCCCGGCTCAGTGAACTAACATCATCAACACCATTGCCTTGACCGATAGCAGGCAGCTCAATAGAGGTCTCTGGTTCAGCATCACCTTGCTGTACCGGGGCCAATTGAACTTCGCTAGAGCGTTTTTCAATGTTATCCATGCCAACTAACAACACATGGACTTTAGGCAGAGTGTCAATAACACAATCTATGGTGCAAGAGTGAAGATTGATAGGCAAAGGTGCAAGCATGGCCGTTAACTGGCTATTTTGCTCTTCGGAGAAGCCGGCTAAGAGCACATGTATTTCGAACTTATTCATTGATTAAGCTTTCCCCTTGCTTTTTATTTCAATAGTTTAGGACGCTATCTAAGACAATAATATAACAAAGCGACAGTCTCGGCCAATGATTGCAGAAGCCTTCTTGTCAAAGTAATTAAAATACCTTTAATTCAGTTGCACCGCCTTTGTATTACCGACGCTGACTGCAAGAAAAACAAATTCAGCTCAACCTAAGACATCCTATATTAAATATATTCATTGGTAATCATTAGTGATTAGTGCTCAAATACGCTTTTTAAAAATCTATCATCATTGGAGTAGTAATGGAGCGCATAACAATATTTGGCCGTAAAGGTTGTGGTTTTTGTGTCAGAGCAAAAGATATATGTGAAGAACTGGGGCTAGAACATCGCTACATTGATATTCAAGAAGAAGGCATCTCGAAAGCCGACCTGGAAAAAACCGTTGGCAAGCCTGTAGAGACTGTACCGCAAATTTTTATCGGCCAGCAGCATATCGGCGGGTACAACGAACTTGCTGCTAAGTTAGCAGCTGTAACAATCTAGAGCGCTCTACTGTGCAACAGAGCTGTAATACATTATATCCAGCTTGCAGCTCTGTGCTCGTTAGTCACTTACAAATTTACACTCCTCAAGCTAAGCCCCTGGCAACAGCCGCTTAAGCCATTAACCGAAAATCACTTATCGAGCGCATCTAGCGCTGCTCCCGCCCGGTATTTTATCTTTTGAACAGGCGAACGTGTCAAAGTAATTTATAGCCCGCAAAAAAGCCCATACAGTCGCTCTCATCTGCCCTTTACAACGCAATTTTGTTTTACTATCAACTTGAAATAGCTTTCAATAGCCCTATATATAGAGCATTCATAAGACAACTAGGTAGATTCATCATGAGCGAAATCCAACATCATAGTTTAGTTATATTGGGCTCAGGGCCCGCGGGATACACAGCAGCTATTTACGCGGCCCGAGCAAACCTAAAACCTGTTGTCATTACCGGTATGCAAGCGGGCGGGCAGTTAACGACCACAACTGATGTTGATAATTGGCCCGGTGATGTTGAAGGCCTGCAGGGCCCCGAGCTAATGCAACGTATGCAACAGCACGCTGAGCGCTTCGATACCCAAGTTATCTTCGACCACATTAACAAAGTTGAATTGAGCCAAAAACCTTTTACTTTAACCGGTGATATGGGCATTTATACCTGTGACGCACTGATTATTTGTACCGGTGCTTCTGCCCAATACCTGGGCCTCGAATCAGAACAAGCCTTTATGGGTAAAGGGGTCAGTGCCTGTGCGACTTGCGATGGCTTCTTTTATAAAGGGCAAAAAGTCGCTGTCATAGGCGGGGGCAACACCGCTGTTGAAGAAGCCCTGTATTTGTCTAACATCGCCGACGAGGTAACACTTGTACATCGCCGTGACTCTCTACGCGCTGAGAAAATACTCCAGGACAAACTCTTTGATCGTGAAAAGAATGGCAACATCAATATTTTATGGGATCACCAGCTGGAAGAAGTTCTAGGCACGCCAATGGGCGTAACCGGAATCAGGGTTAAAAGCACCAAGACCGGTGCCGACCAGCAACTCGATCTCGCCGGTGCTTTTATCGCTATCGGCCATAAACCTAATACCGATCTGTTTATCGATCAGCTAGACATGCACAACGGCTATTTAAAGATACAGTCAGGCCTCACCGGCAACGCCACCCAAACAACCATACCCGGTGTGTTTGCAGCGGGTGATGTCTGTGATCACGTCTATCGACAGGCGGTCACATCTGCGGGCTTTGGCTGTATGGCAGCACTTGATGCTGAAAAATATTTAGACGATTTAGACAACTAGACAATTCAAGGAGAGAGCAAATGATTAGTATTGGTAGCGCCGTACCCGCTTGCAGTTTAAAAGTCATGGGAGCGAATGGTCCTGAGATTTTCGAAACAGCCGATAAATTTACCGGCAAAAAAATTGTCCTTTTTGCCGTTCCCGGCGCATTCACTCCCACTTGCAGCGCAGCTCATCTGCCCGGCTATGTGGTCGCTTACGATGACATTATTAAAGCGGGTGCAGATGCCATCATCTGCCTATCAGTAAATGATGTCTTTGTAATGCACGCTTGGGGGCAGAGCGCCAACGCTGAACATTTAATTATGCTGGCTGACGGTAACGGCACTTTTACTCGCGCTTTAGGTTTAGATAAAGACGCCAGCGAATATCAGATGGGCACCAGATCAAGGCGTTATGCGATGATTATTGAGGATGGCATACTGACGCATCTGGCCGTAGACGACAAAGGCTTGGATCAATCCAGCGCAGAGGCTATTTTAGCTAAGCTATAGCCCTCAGTCAGCGCTGTATCTGATACAGCGCTGCGCTTAACCCACCATGGACTGGCCCTATACTCCTTTGAGAGCTCTTTAAATCAAAAGCTCTGCAATTACCCACAGTACTTTTTATTCAAGACTTTGAGGACGACCGCTGATGATCCCCTGGTTAGCCGATGACAATAATAGCTTTCCCGATATTAATACCGCCCTGGAGGAGCCTAACGGGCTACTGGCAGCAGGGGGAGATTTAAGCTGCGATCGTTTAATCAGTGCCTACAGCCAAGGTGTTTTTCCCTGGTTCAGTGAAGAAGATCCTATTTTATGGTGGAGCCCCGCACCGCGCTGCGTATTAATACCCGAGCGTTTACATGTTTCAAGAAGCCTGGCCAAATGCATTAGAAAGCAACAATTCACTGTTACTTTTGACCGGGCCTTTAGGCAAGTGATTCACAACTGCAGCGAGCTGCGAAAACACCGCGAAGGCACTTGGATCACCGATGAAATGCAAACTGCTTACTGCCAGCTATCATCCAGGGGGGTCGCCCACAGTGTTGAAGTATGGCAAGATGACCAGCTAGTAGGTGGTTTATATGGACTATGCATTGGCAATATTTTCTTTGGCGAGTCGATGTTTAGCACTAAAACCAACGCCTCCAAAGTCGCCTTTTGCTATCTTGCCGCACAGTTAAAAGCCTGGAACTTCAGTTTAATTGACTGCCAACTGCACAGTGATCATTTGCAAAGTATGGGGGCCCATGAGATCGACAGAAAAGAATTTCAGCAGTTCTTGCAACACAACCCCACCCCCGCTACCCCTGCAGAGCGCACAGAATGGTCTTTTTCAATTAGCAGCAAAGATATCTGTTAATTTGACTGAGTAGTTGGTTAATGCAATCTGCGAGTTTGGTTGCTATGATTAATCTATACCCTGAGTGGCTTTTAAGCGCAAAGCCACTGTTTAATATTTGTAGCAGACATCCAAATGTATGATTCAATTGACCGAACTTCAATTTTTTGCCACCCCTGAGCACGATTGTAGCTATCTGACCGGGCTCAAGGCTAAAACCCTCTTTATTGACCCCAATGATAAGATAGAGCAGCAAGTTTACACTCAACTCTCTGAACTGGGTTTCCGTCGAAGCGGCAGACACATTTATCGACCACACTGCGATAGCTGCCAGGCCTGCATATCCATCAGGCTACCTGTTCGACTCTTTAAGATGTCAAAATCGCAAAAAAGGGTGATGAATAAAAACCGCGATCTTATCATTAGCAGAGTCCAGCCCCAATACACTGATGAATACTACCAACTCTATCAGGAGTATATACAAATACGACATGTCGATGGTGATATGTACCCTCCTTCAAAAGATCAATTCACTAGCTTTTTGGTTGAATCATCACAGCAGAGTTGTTTTTATGAATTCAGGCAGCCCAACGGCAAACTAGTGGCCGTGGCCAATGTCGACATTTTGCAGGGCGCGCTCTCTGCCGTGTACACATTTTTCGATCCACACTTAGCTAAAAGAAGCTTGGGCAGCTTCGCTATTTTATGGCAAATAAATGAAGTTCAACGGCTTAAACTCGATTACTTGTATTTGGGATATTGGGTGGAGAACTGTCAAAAAATGAAATATAAGACTGACTACAGACCGATGCAGCTGCTGATAAATGGCAAGTGGCTATTGGCTCAATAACCTCTAGTGAATACAAAGCAATTTTGTCGCTGTCCAGACCACCTGACAAGGTCAGCTAATGCTTTATTCACCGTACAACGATTCACTTTTAAACAAAGAATTCAGGCTACAAACCTCTAGATCTCCAGACAATTACAACAGCCAAAAGCATTAGCACAATCCTTGCAACATGGCTGTTAGTTAGATAATTATTTAGTCCACTGCCGCGTCCATTTAGATTAATTCTTAGTCATTATTTACTTATTTATCCTATCTTCGTTGAATTCCTTTGATCTTATGCAGATTTTTTGGCAGAATACTGGCCGCTCTGCAGTGGGCTCTTGACCCATTCAGCACTTTCCACAGGTAGGTAATTAATGGCTAAAGAAGAAAGCATCGAAATGGAAGGCACCGTAATTGATACGCTGCCTAACACTATGTTCCGCGTAGAGTTAGAAAACGGTCACGTTGTCACTGCTCATATTTCCGGAAAAATGCGTAAGAATTACATCCGAATTCTTACCGGCGATAAGGTGAAAGTCGAACTAACACCTTACGATTTGAACAAGGGACGCATTGTTTACCGCGCGCGATAAAGCTGCGGCACAACAATAGCGATTTAGCTCTGTATTTTTAGACCCTATCTGGGCTCTGAAATAGATTTTGCTAAAACTAATTATAAAAGGCAGCCTAGGCTGCCTTTTACTTTTCTATTGGAACGTTTTTTTCACTGCGCTTAATGCAGATCGTCGTATTTCTTACGGATCGCAACTAATTGTGGCTGAATATCTAAAGGCGCATAATTCATTGCCTGCTCAAAAAGCTCTTTATTTTCCTCTGATAGACGCTCTTCTTCAGACATTTTCGTTAATTTCTTCATCGCTTCTACAAACTTCGGATTGTACTTCTCACTGCTCATTTTCTACTTCCTCAAAAACCTTTGACTGCTTGTGAGAAAATTATAACAAATGTAACTCATTTACAGAATCAAAAATCATAGCTTTAGCTTCCCTAAATCAGCCGCTGCTGCAGATCAATGCCCAGAAAAGTCAAATTTTTATCCAGTGCCTCTTGTTCATTGCTGTCGCTACTCATAAAATGTCTGCCATAAAAGTAAATTCTATTATTGGTTTTCAAATTGTTGACCTCATCAAGGTACAACTCTGTTTAAAGACCATTTTACCCAAAGGCCTAAACCTACTATGCGCGCCAGCAAATTCTTTATTGCCACATTAAAAGAAACTCCATCTGATGCTGAAGTAATCAGTCATCAACTCATGCTCAGAGCGGGAATGATCCGCAGAGCGGCTTCGGGCTTATACTCTTGGCTACCGCTTGGTTTAAAAGTAGTCAGAAAGGTTGAACACATAATCCGCGAGGAAATGGCGCGCGCCGGCTCACAAGAAGTCTTGATGCCCGCCGTACAACCTGCTGAGTTATGGCAAGAATCGGGACGCTGGGTAGAGTACGGACCCGAGCTACTACGCTTAAACGACAGACACGGTCGTGAATTCTGCTTAGGACCCACTCACGAAGAAGTCATCACCGATATCGTAAAGAAAGAGCTGCGCAGCTACAAGCAGCTACCCCTTAATGTATTCCAGATTCAAACTAAATTCCGTGACGAAATTCGCCCTAGGTTTGGCGTGATGCGCTCGCGTGAGTTCATCATGAAAGATGCCTACTCTTTCCATATCGATGAAGACTCTCTTAAAGACACTTATCAGGAAATGTTTGATGCCTACGTGAGAATTTTTGACCGCCTAGGACTGGACTACCGCCCGGTTATTGCCGATAACGGTTCTATCGGTGGTTCTGGATCCCATGAATTCCACGTACTGGCCTCCTCCGGTGAAGACGACATCGCCTTCTCTAACCAGAGCGATTATGCAGCCAATATTGAAA
Source organism: 'Osedax' symbiont bacterium Rs2_46_30_T18 (assembly GCA_002163025.1). Lineage (GTDB taxonomy): Bacteria > Pseudomonadota > Gammaproteobacteria > Pseudomonadales > Balneatricaceae > Rs1. The sequence continues at coordinate 12,514 of MABF01000317.1, read as the reverse complement.
CCGCAGAAGCACTGGCACCGACCACCGCTAAGAGCGAGGCAACACAAGCGCTGATCATCAAAGATACGCCTAATGCTAAAACCATCGCCGCACTGGTAGAGCAATTTGACATAGCGATTGAGAAAACCGTTAAGACACTGATTGTAGAAGCCGACGAAGATTGTGATTTTGAACTCGTCGCACTGCTAGTTCGTGGAGATCATGAACTTAATGAACTCAAAGCAGAAAAACTCCCTCAGGTGAAAGCACCTTTAGTTTTTGCCACAGAAGAGCAACTGAAAAACAACATCGGTGCTGGCGCCGGCTCATTGGGCCCAATCGATCTAGACATGCCAATCATCATCGATCGCAGTGTTGCCACTATGTCAGACTTTAGCGCTGGCGCCAACGTTGATGACAAACACTACTTTGGCATTAACTGGGAGCGCGACCTTGCCATCCCTGAGATCGCCGATTTGCGCAACGTCCAGGAAGGCGATCTGAGCCCTTGCGGCAATGGCACCTTGTCAATTAAGCGCGGCATTGAAGTAGGCCACGTATTCCAGCTGGGCACTAAGTACTCTGAGGCGATGAACGCCAACGTACTCGATCAAAATGGCAAGGCAAAAAGCATGCATATGGGTTGCTATGGAATAGGTGTCACGCGCGCGGTTGCCGCCTCTATTGAACAAAACAACGATGCAAACGGCATCATCTGGCCAAAGAACTTAGCACCTTTTGAAATTGCTCTAGTGCCTATTAACTATGATAAAGCCGATACTGTAAAACAAACTACCGACGCCCTTTACGATGAATTAATTGCCGCTGGAATCGACGTATTCCTCGACGACAGAAAAGAGCGCCCGGGGGTTAAATTTGCCGACATGGAGCTGATGGGAATGCCGCACCGCCTGGTTATTTCAGACCGAGGCATTAAAGCGGGCACCTTTGAATACAAAGGCCGCACCGATGAAGAGAAGCAAGAGATAACCACACAAGGTGCTTGTAACTTCCTAATCGAAAAAATCAGAGCATAACCTGTTGCTCAGACCACAACGGGCACTAGTGCCCGTTTTCTTTGCCTTAATTAGCCTTGACCTTAGCGCACAACAGGTCTCAGATATCAGCCCGCACTTACGCCAGGCGTTAAAGCAGGCCATTGCAGAGGCCTCGAGTTTTAGTGACCGTTTCGATGCAGAAGTCTGGCTTATCGACATGTCCGGACGCATCGCGCACATGGTCAGCGACAAACTCGAACGCATTCAGATATTACGGGCAGCGCACGCGCACGCCACCGCACACAAGCTACCGGTTGATGTAGTTTTGGGGCTCATAGAAACAGAGAGCCATTTTAACCGCTTTGCTCTCTCTGGTGCCGGCGCCCAGGGCCTGATGCAGATCATGCCATTTTGGAAGTTAGAGATTGGCAGGCCTATGGATAATCTAATCGACATCGATACTAATATTCGCTACGGATGTACCATTTTAAAGCACTATCTGAACCGCGAAAATGGTGACATGGTCAAGGCGTTAGCCAGATACAATGGCTCACGCGGCAAAACTATTTATCCCAATAAAGTCCTGACTAATCGCAGCCGCTACCAATAAACAAGCACAATACGCACGCTCAAAATATAGTCTGGACTTCATCCGTCATTTTTTATAAAATGCCGCAACTTTAAGATCGCAATGACAGCCTCCAGCCACCGTCAACTCTCATTAATACCTGCCCGCATATCCCCTTAGTTATTAATTTTCAAATACATTAGTAATACTTGACTAAAATACTAGGTTTCTCCATAATTAGCACACTGATAACCTCACTGGATAAATCCGATGCGATTAACCACCAAAGGCCGATATGCCGTCACTGCCATGCTAGACCTTGCATTACACAACAGCGAGGGGCCAATTAGCTTAGCTTGTATATCTGAACGCCAGGGAATTTCACTGTCTTATTTAGAACAGCTTTTTTCCAAACTGCGTAAAGGCCAACTAGTTACTAGCATCCGCGGGCCAGGAGGTGGATATCAACTTAATAGAGAAACTTGTGAAATAAACGTCGCCCAAATTATCGATGCCGTCAATGAATCCATTGACGCCACCAACTGTCACGGCAAGGGAGACTGCCACCACGGTGAGTTTTGTCTAACTCACCACCTATGGATCGATTTGAGCGAGCAGATTCACCAGTTTCTAAGCAGTATAAGTTTAGAAAAATTGGTTGAAAGAAAAGATATCGCCCTGATAGCAATGCGTCAGTCGGATATACAAAATTTAAACTTCCAGCCTAGCTAGCTAATCAAAGTACTGATCAATTAGCTGTTTCGCAAAATCAGCCTTCAAGAGCTGGTGTGTAAATTAATAGTCAGTATAGAACCTTGTATTAATAAATGAGCAATAGCAAATGACCGATCAATTAGACGAGGCACTCCAAAGAGAGTACGAAGCTGGTTTTGTCTCAGACATCGAATCTAGAACATTCGAGCCAGGCTTAGATGAAGATGTAATACGTCGCATCTCCGCGATGAAGGAAGAACCTCAGTGGATGTTGGACTGGCGTTTAAAGGCATTTGCCTTGTGGCAGAAAATGCCAGAGCCAGACTGGGCCCACATCCAGTATGACAAAATGGATTTTCAATCCATATCCTATTACAGCGCCCCCAAGAGCATGGACGAGCGCCCTAAATCTCTCGACGAAGTTGATCCCGAGCTGTTGGCTACTTATGAAAAGCTGGGTATCCCGCTGATAGAGCAACAGCAACTTGCAGGGATTGCCGTAGACGTCGTTTTTGACTCAGTCTCCGTGGTCACCACCTTTAGAGAAAAGCTTAAAGAACAGGGAGTAATCTTCTGCCCTATCTCTGACGCTATTAAAGAACACCCGGAGTTAGTGAAAAAATATTTGGGCACTGTGGTCAGCCAAAAAGACAACTTCTTTGCCGCCCTCAACTGTGCGGTCTTTACCGACGGTTCTTTTGTCTATATACCCAAAGGCACTCGCTGCCCGATGGAGCTATCTACTTACTTCAGGATTAACGAGCTAAATACCGGTCAGTTCGAACGCACTTTAATCATTGCCGATGAAGGCAGCCATGTCAGTTATTTGGAAGGCTGTACCGCACCGCAGCGAGACGAAAATCAGCTGCACGCGGCGGTCGTTGAACTCGTTTGTCTTGATAACGCTGAGATTAAATATTCAACTGTACAAAATTGGTATCCAGGTGACGAAAACGGAAAAGGCGGTATTTACAATTTTGTGACTAAGCGCGGAATCTGTCATGACAACGCCAAAATTTCTTGGACCCAAGTCGAGACTGGATCAGCAGTTACCTGGAAATACCCTAGCTGTATCTTAAAAGGTGATAACAGTATCGGCGAGTTTTACTCAGTAGCCCTGACCCGTGGTGCGCAACAGGCTGATACTGGCACTAAGATGATTCATCTAGGCAAAAACACTCGCTCTACCATCATTTCTAAAGGAATCTCGGCGGGCAAGAGCAACAACAGCTATCGCGGTCTAGTGCACATGGGTAAGGGGGCAAAGGGTGCCCGAAACTTCACCCAGTGCGACTCACTGCTCATTGGTGACAAATGCGGTGCGCATACTTTCCCCTACGTGGAGAGCCGCAACCCAACAGCTATCGTCGAACACGAGGCAACGACCTCTAAAGTCAGTGATGATCAGATGTTTCTGTGCCGTCAGCGCGGCTTAGACCCTGAAAAAGCTGTCTCCATGATAGTTAACGGTTTCTGTAAAGAAGTATTTAAAGAGCTACCTATGGAGTTTGCTGTAGAAGCTGGCAAATTACTGGAAATAAGCCTTGAAGGCTCGGTTGGTTAAATTCACTGCTTATTAGGCAAAGGTTTTAGGAAAAGTACAATGTTAAAAATTAATGATTTACACGCAAGCGTCGCAGATAACGAAATCATCAAAGGACTATCACTGGATATAAAAGCCGGTGAAGTACACGCCATTATGGGCCCCAACGGCGCCGGAAAAAGCACCTTAAGCTATGCCCTGACAGGCCGTGAGGGCTATGATGTCGCCAGCGGTTCCGCCACTTTAGACGGCGCTGAACTTCTGGATATGGAAGTGGAAGATCGCGCCACTGCCGGATTGTTTTTAGCCTTCCAGTACCCAGTAGAGATCCCAGGTGTCAGTAATATGGAATTTCTTAAAGTGTCAGTAGACTCACAGCGTAAAGCCCGCAACCTGGAATCCTACAGCTCATCAGAATTTTTAAAGGTAGCCAAGGCCGCCTGTAAACAAGTTAATTTACCTTTAAGCTTTTTGAAGCGTGGCGTTAACGAAGGCTTTTCTGGCGGCGAAAAGAAGCGCAACGAAATCATGCAGATGATACTGCTACAGCCTAAACTCAGTATCTTAGATGAGTCAGATTCAGGGCTGGATATCGATGCCTTAAAAATTGTTGCAGATGGCATCAATTCACAGCGTGACGGCCAGCGTTCGTTTCTGGTGATCACCCACTACCAACGCTTACTCGATTACATCAAGCCAGATTTTGTGCACGTCTTAGCCGACGGTAAAATCGTCAAGAGTGGCGGCCCTGAGCTGGCGCTAGAGCTTGAGGCTGAGGGCTACGCCTGGTTGGAGTCTTACGATCGCAACGCCGAACAGGAAGCAAACGCATGAGCAGCTGGCTAGCTAATACCATCAGCGAGGCGGAGCAAGTCAACGACTGGCTCTCGCCTAAGCGGGCAGAATCTTTAGCACTGCTTAAAAACACCCCCTGGCCGAATAGAAAAACTGAAGCCTGGCGCTACACTCCGATCAATGTTATCGAGCGCGCCAGATTCAGCGCCGCTAACGATACTACTGTACAGGCAGCTGCAATCGAGAACTTAGACAGCATTGATCTAGTGTTTGTTGATGGCATATTCGATGCACAGGCATCGACTGACAATTTTCCCGAAGGCCTATGCATTACCCAGCTGAGCGAAGGTAAAAACTGTGACTGGGCACTGGACAGCTTTAAAAAGACCAAACCCAACAAACATTTCTTTGGTTTGATCAACGATACTTTAGCCACTTCCGGTTGCATCATAGATGTCGCTGCTGCTGCTAAAATCGAAAAGCCTATTCGAATAGTGCAAAGTTTTAGTGCCGGGTCTCAGTCACATACACGAATTTTAGTACGAGTCGGCCCTTCAGCTAAGCTCTGCGTGGTTGAACAATTACAGGGCGATGAGCTCTGTTTCAATACCAGTTTTGCCGAGTACGATATCGGCGAGGCTGCTACTTTGGAACACTACCGTCTGGCGATGCAGTGCCAGGCAGCTATCAGCATCGGCGGCAGTCATTTTTCACTGGCGCAATCTGCTCAGCTTACCAGCAATCTAATAGGCTTTGGCAGCCAGCTGTCCAGGGTCGACATGGATATCATTCACGCCGGTGAGAAAGCCATCTCCAAGTTGAATGTTATTTATTTACTCGACGGGAGAGAGCTGTTTGATTTACACAGCAGCTTTGAGCACACCGTAGCACACGGCACTAGTGATCAAAATATCCGCTGCATTGTCGCCGATCATGCTAACGCTGTCTTTAACGGTCGCATTCATATCCACCGCGATGCACAGAAGATATTGGCGTCGATGAATAACCGCAACTTATTAATGTCCGACGACGCCCAGGTGAACACTAAGCCAGAGCTGGAAATTTACGCCGATGATGTGCGCTGCGCCCACGGCGTGACTATCGCCGAAATAGATGAGGAAGCCATGTTCTACTTGCAGTCGCGTGGTATTAGTCGCAGCGATGCACAAGTCATGCTCAGTTTTGGTTTCATCAATGAGCTGGTTGATCAAATGCCCAATATTGCCATCGCCGATTGGCTGCGTCCGCAATTGCGCAATCGTTTTGCCAATATGGAGATTCGATAGTCATGGCTTTTGATGTACAGCAAATTCGCCAGCAGTTTCCGATATTGTCGCGCACAGTCCACAATAAGCCTCTGGTCTATCTGGATAACGCTGCGACCACCCAAAAGCCTCAAGTAGTGATTGACGCTATTGTCGACTATTACAGCAACTACAACTCCAACGTACATCGCGGTGCTCACCAGCTAGCAGACGAAGCGACCCGCAACTATGAAGATGCCCGCGATACAGTTGCCAGCTTCATCCATGCTAACTCCCGCAATGAAGTCATCTGGACCTCTGGTACTACTGAATCGATTAACATCGTCACCCATGGTATGGCGCAAAAGCTGCGCCCTGGCGATGAAGTGATAGTCACGCAAATGGAACACCACGCCAATTTAGTCACTTGGCAACAGGCTTGCAAAGCCAGTGGCGCCACATTGCTGATTGCCCCGATCAATGATGACGGGGAGCTGATCAATGAGGAGTTTGTTGAGCTAATCAGTGCCAATACCCGCCTGGTATCTATTCCTCATGCATCTAATGCATTGGGCACTTTAAACCCAATTAAATTTCTTATTTCAGAAGTCAAAAGACTCACTGCTGATAAGGCACTTGTAATGATCGATGGCGCGCAGGGCGTTGCCCACAGTGAAGTTGATGTACAGCAGCTAAACTGCGATTTCTACGCTTTTTCCAGCCATAAATTTTATGGCCCTACCGGTTTGGGTGTACTATGGGGTAAAGAGAGCCTATTGGCAGACTGGCCTGTTTGGCAGACTGGCGGAGAGATGATCTCTGAGGTTAGTTATCAAGATGCTAAGTGGAATACACTGCCTTATAGATTAGAAGCAGGCACTCCTAACATTGCCGCAGTTATCGGTTTTGCCGCCGCCATCAACTGGTTTAAACAGTTGGATATAAAAGCACTGCTAGAGCACGAGAACGCCCTATTAACTCAGGCGACGCAAATGGCAGAGGATTTCTCAGGGTTGCGGATAATAGGCAGCGCCAGCGCCAAAGTACCAGTGCTGAGCTTTGTCATGGACAGAGGTCATCCCGCTGATATCGGCTTTATTTTAGACCGACAAGGGGTGGCTATTAGAACCGGCCATCACTGCGCAGAACCGCTGATGGCACGCCTGTCGGTTCCCGGTACTGCCAGAGCCTCTTTTGCTCTTTACAATACCAGCGACGATGTAGAGCAATTATTTGTCGCCTTGAAAAAAGTTAAAATGATGCTGGCTTAAAAGCTCAGCAGATTTTCCAGGAGTAAAAAATGTCTTTAGAATCATTTGACCCCAACCTAGTGGATATCAAAGTTACCACTAAAGCGATTAAGCACTTCGCCCAGAAACTTGCCAGAAATCCCGAGCAGCTGATACGCCTGAGTATCAAAAAGAGTGGCTGTACTGGATACGCCTACGTTCTCGACTATGTTGCCACGCCTGAAGAGGGAGACAAACTGCTGGATCTGGATCTGAATGTACAGCTGGCAGTATCCACCAAAGCCGCTCAAGTGGCCAGTGGAACTGAGATAGACTACGTCCTCGAAGGGGTAAACAGAGTGATAAAGTTTAACAACCCTAACGTAATCGCCGAGTGCGGCTGTGGCGAAAGTTTTACGGTTTAAAAGTTCTGACGCGCTCAGCAGAATATCTTGCTAAATCCCCAGATAAGCATAGTATTGCGCTTTCATTAATCGACACTATTTTAGAAGATCTACTATGCAGCAAAATATGGTCGTCACTCAGCGGGATTGTCCCGCTCGACGCGTGCCTTCAGGCCAGCTAACCAACATTCCAGCCGGTCAGTTTATCAGTATCAAACAAGACCTCGGCGGAAATTATACTATCACCTGGCAGGGCAACATGCTGCGCATTGACGGCACTGATGCCGGTGCCATTGGACGTCAGCCCGAAGAGCTGAGCTTCAGTGATAACCCAGGCGAGCAAATAAATCCAGAGCATGTCTGGCAGGCGATTAAGAGCGTCTTTGACCCTGAAATCCCCGTTAACTTGGTGGATTTAGGGCTGATTTATAGCGTAGATGTCGACCAGGAGACTAAAACAGCCAACATCCTGATGACCTTAACGGCACCCGGCTGTGGTATGGGCCCCATTTTAGTCAGCGATGTGGAATATCGGGTAGCACTGGCTCCCAACGTCGCTAATGTCAATGTAGAGCTGATCTTTGATCCCCCTTGGCACAAAGACATGATGAGTGAAGAAGCGCAGTTAGAAACTGGACTGTTTTTTTAAATACAACGGAATTAGATGTTATGGGATTGCCCAGCACCACAGAGATAATCGAAGATCTTGAGTTTTTTGACGACTGGGAAGATCGCTACAAATACCTGATAGATTTGGGCGATGAAATGCCCAAAATGGATCCTAAGCTACACACCCGTGAGCGCCTGGTAAAAGGCTGCCAGAGTAATGTCTGGATCGATGTACAAGCCGCTGGTGACAAACTCTGCTTCGCCGTAGACTCAGATGCCATTATTGTACGTGGATTATTAGCGCTGGTGATGGCCGCCTTCAACAACAAGTCTGCCACAGAGATACTCGCCTTCGATATACAGGGCTATTTTCAACGCTTGGAGCTAGAACAACACATCAGCCCCACCCGCGGCAATGGTTTACGGGCGATAGTTGCTCGTATCCAAAACATCGCCACTGCCAGTCACGCCGCTTAAACGCGGCAATACACTTTTTCGCGCAACAATAACGTCCTGCTAAAAGCCGCTACAACCAAACATGCACAAAAACATTTTCTATTAGATCTTCTTTTCCACTTATTTATCATTTGCACAGCAAATATAAAAGTCTCCAATTAGGCATAAACTTTAAATTCTCGACTATCCTTAAATTTGATCGAATCCAATTTAGGGGCACACACCATGATCAACAGCAAACTTAATGAAAAACTAAAAGAATCAGGTCAACTTTTTAATCGTTATTTAACATTAGTAAAGAATGAAGACCTGGCTATCCCCAAGAGCTTCCAACACGACGCTGAAAAAGCGCAAATAGAATTTTTGATGTTTTCTCTGGATTCGGCTATAAGACTAATTGCTCGCCATGGCACCGACTCTGAGACCAAAGATCAGATGTTTGGTAAAGTTAAACAGATACAACAGGCATTGGAAAACACTAAAGATCAAGATACCAAACTTTGCGTTCGCAAACTGGAGAAAGTTGCTGACATATGGTCAACCCTTTGTTACTAAGTCTCTATTAGCAATTTAGTCGCTGCTGCGGGTCAGTCATTACCCGCCCGGGTCGGGTCTTTAGTCCAATCTTTTAATGCTCATCAGCACAGCGTCGTTGAATTTAAAAACAGCGCTTAAAGCAGCCTGTAACTACTGCAAATCTACGATTGGATATGCTATATTCGCCGCTTGTTTCTTTAATTTTAAGAATTAAATGCTATCTACTAATACTATTACTGCTCACTACATGTCTCTGGATGCAGCAGATTTCAATATACTCCCAAGCGCCAAAGCTTTTAAGAATGCGATCTTGGAGCATATCCGCAACGCTAAAAAACGTATTTATATAACCGCGTTGTATTTACAGGAAGACGATGCTGGCCGTGAAATCCTCAACGCTCTCTACTGCGCGAAGCAAAATAGACCCGAGCTAAATATAAAAATATTTGTCGATGCTCATCGGGCCCAACGCGGCTTAATAGGCGACCCTAGCTGTGAGGGAAACCAGGGGTTCTACCGTAAAATTGCCGAGCAATTTCCAATAAAAATAGACATATACGGAGTGTTAGTAAAAACCAAAGAACTGTTTGGAGTACTGCATTTAAAAGGACTAATATTTGATGAAACCGTCATCTATACTGGCGCAAGTATCAATGATGTCTATTTGCATCAGGCGGAAAAATGCCGCTTTGATCGCTACCATGTTCTAAAGTGTGCCGACTTAGCCGATAGCATGGTTGATTATTTACACCGATTTATTATCAATCCTGGCTTTTCACCGCTGTTAAATATCTCAGCTCAGCTGGATAAAAAAATCCAAAAGAAGTTCGCCAAAAAACAAAAAGCACTGCTAAAGAGATCGAGTTACTCTACCCAGGTTCACTCAGATAAAGCCGGTAAGATTAAAATAACGCCGATGGTGGGGTTTGGCCCCCGTGGCAACAGCGTCAATAACTGCATCCGCGAGTTGTTTAAATATAGCCGTGAATCGCTGGTTTTATTTACCCCCTACTTTAATTTGCCGGCAATACTGGCAAAAGATCTGAGAAAAACCTTACTCAGAGGGGTTAAAGTCACAATGGTTATTGGTGATAAAACTGCTAATGACTTTTTTATTCCCGATCCGAAAAATTTCTCCAAAATTGGTATTATTCCCTATATTTATGAGATCCTTCTGGTCCGATTTATCAAAAGAAACCAGCATTTTATCGACAGTGGCTTATTGAACGTACACTTGTGGACCAACAACAATCACAGTTTTCATTTAAAGGGAATTGTCGCCGACAACCAGCGACATCTGATTACCGGGAATAATTTAAATCCACGTGCCTGGAGCCTAGATCTTGAAAACGCCCTGCTATTGGATGATGCACAACAGTTGTTAAGTGATAAATGGCAATTGGAACTACAGAGCATCATGGACTTCACCAAACAGGTCAAACACAGCGATGAACTACAAAGCCTGGCTGACTACCCAAAACATGCAAGAGACCCTATCAGGAAGCTACAACTCACTCAGATAGATAAGCTATTCAAAAGGTTTATGTAACTGGCGCTTAAACATAGACTCTAATGCCCCTGCACAGTTAACTTTCAGGGGCTTGAGGGATTAAACACTGTAAGATTGCCGGTGTGCAAACCCTATGAAAGTGGCAGTGCCTTTCGAGCGGCAGCGGGCTAATTAACTGCCGGTGATATTAGCTACACCGTCATAGATAAACTGAATCGCCAGCGCCGCCAAAATAACTCCCAAAAAACGCCTTAAAATATCGTCCCCTGTACGCCCTATTATCTTCTTCAAATACTTTGATAACAGCATAAAACACAAAGTGGCAATTGTTATGCTGATTACCGCTGCCGCCACGGCCAGATCTGCCGTAATTTCAGTTGATTGAGAAAACAATAATATAGTTAAAGTCAGTGATCCCGGCCCCGCCATCATCGGGATTGCCATCGGGAATACTGATATATCTTTGTGACTGGCCCCTGCGGCGAACTCGGTCTCTTTTGTGATCAGATTAAACGCCGTGAAAAATAACAGTATCCCTCCTGAAATCCTAAAGGCGTCAATACTAATACCTAACAACTGCAAAAATGGCTCGCCGTACATGCCAAACAGCAGCAATAAGGCAGTTGCTATGCTCGTTGACTTAAGTGCCATTTTCAGCCTAAAGCGTTTATCTTCAGGGGGAACTAACGAGTGAAAAATCAATGCTGTGCCTATAGGGTCGATGATGACCATCAAGGAGGCAAGTCCGGCAAAATATATGCTTAAATCCATGCTAAAAACCCTAACTAAATAATCTACTATAAATATGAATAATCCCTAAATTATAGCATCTTAGGAAAATATGCAGAGGTAAATCTTCAGCATTTTTCCGCTGTTTAGCTACGCCACTGTAGCTGCCCCCTTTACAGCCTTTTATTTTCTGTTACTATCGCGCAAATTTAGTAACAACTGATCAACAGTGGACTCTGGAGAGCAACATGAGCAACAGTGAAACCAATCAAACCAAGAGCGGATTTTTGGCGCTTGTCTCCAAACTTTGCCTTGACGAGAAGCTACCCATACGCTTCCTCTATAAAACAGTCCCTGAACACCTGAATGATACAGGCTGGCGTATGTACAGCGGCTATGAAGACAATGAATATCTGGCAAATGAACTCGCCAACATGCTGCCTGTGCCCGTGGCAAAAATCTGTGAGATGGATGCTAGCCTGACAGAACTTGTCAGCTACAACGCGGGTACTGTTTGGGAGAGAACACCCGAGCAGCAACAGTGGCAAAGAGTTCACGATTTTAAAATCCCCTCAGCCAATGTTGATGTGAATATCACCAACGACGTCAATAAATTCAACTCCGAAGTACTTTGAGGGCCCACAGCAAAGCTGAAAGTATTTTCTCTCGCCCCCCTTGAACTTTACAACAGTTACCTCATATAAGTATTAGCGGCGCTCATCAGAGGCCGCGAACAGAGGCCAACCGGCTTCGCCCACTCAGTCTTCGGATGAGTGTTTTACTACATATTGCTGATTAGGATATGACTATGAGAAATTTAGATTTAACACCACTGTACCGTTCCGCTATCGGATTTGACCGCATTGCCTCGATGATTAACAGCAGCACTCGTACTGATCAACCCTCGTTTCCACCTTACAATGTAGAGCTACTTTCAGAAAATGAATACCGTATCACTATGGCGGTTGCCGGCTTCTCTTTTGCCGAGCTAAAGATAACTTCTGAACCGGGAAATTTGACTATCAGCGGCGAAAAAGCCGAGGATAATCTGGAACATAACTACTTATACCAAGGCATAGCGGCACGCAATTTTGAGCGACGCTTCCAGCTGGCAGACCACGTTAATGTGGAGAGAGCCAACATGGAAAACGGCCTGTTACATGTTTATTTGCTGCGTGAATTACCTGAGGCAATGAAGC